>DASWLD010000203.1:0-9934 GCA_036396275.1 Burkholderiales bacterium | reverse complement strand
TCGCGGCATCGGGCAAGGTCTTCACACCCGGCGACGTGAAGAAGACCGAACAGTCGCTCGACCTGGCAATCCGGGGGTCGGGATTCTTCGAAGTGGCGTTACCCGACGGGAGCTTCGGTTACACCCGCAGCGGCGCCTTTCAGATCAACAATGACGGGATGCTGATGACCCAGGACGGGAATGCGTTAAGCGCTTCGATTCAGCTCCCACCGGACGCGACCAACGTGACCGTCGAGGCGAACGGCAGGGTGAGCGCGACGGTGCCCGATCAGAAGCGGCCGATCGAGCTGGGACAGATCGATCTGGTCAACTTCGTCAACCCGACCGGACTTAACCCCGTCGGCAACAACCTGTACATGGCGAACCCGAATTCCGGTGAGCCCCTGCGCGGCGTGGCTGGGGAAAACGGCACCGGCAGCGTTGCACAAGGATATCTCGAGGCATCCAACGTCCGGTTGATCGATGAAATGATCAATTTGATCGTGGCGCAGCGCGCCTACGAGATCAACGCCAAGGTAGTGCAAGCCTCCGACGAAATGCTGAGCATCAGCAACAGCCTGTTTCGATGACGCATCGTCTGGCCGCCTTGCTGCTGCTTCTTAGCGCTTCCGCGAGCGCGGCGGACCGAGAGAACGTGATGATCGTGCTCAAGGAAAACGCGTTAGTCGATCGTGTGGGCGTACGTCTCAGCGACGTGGCCGACATACGGACGCGCGACAGCGCGCTTCGCAATCGTCTCGGAAAACTCTCGATCGGCTGGGTACCGCGCACCGGTGCGAGCCGGTCGTTCCGCCGCGCCGAGGTGCGGGAACTGATAGCCCGCGTCGACAATGCTCCGACGGTCGCCGTCGGAGGCGCGACCGCGACGACGGTACAGCTGCGTACCCGAGAGTATCCGGCCGCGCGGCTGTTCGAGGTCGCCCGAAATCACCTGTCGAAGCATCTGCACGAGCGCTTCCCGGCGCTTACGGATATCAATGTCGCCCCGGCAGTGGGCGAGGCGGTCGATCTGAGTGTGCCCGTCGGCGATCTCACCATCGTGCCGCGGCCGATCCGCGGAAGCGGCATGTCCAAACGCGTTTGTGTGTGGATGGACCTCCGATTAGACGGCAAGGCGTATCGAAGCATGCCCGTCTGGTTGAGCGTCGCGGCGTACGCGCCCGCGGTGGTCGCCAAGCGCTCGATAAGGCCGCGGGAAAAATTGGGACCGGGCGACGTCACGGTTGAGGAGCGCGACATCACCGGCACCGATCCCGCGCTGATCGCGCGGCCGAGCGATATCGCCGGGCGACGCGCCCGCGTCTTTATCGCGGCCGGCAACATCGTACAAACGAAAAACCTGGAGCCGAACCCGCCGGTCCTGGCGGACGACCTGGTCAACGTGCGCGTGGTTGCGGGGCCGATACTCATCGAGACACAGGCGGTCGCCGAGCAGGACGGCTACGTCGGGGATTACGTCAAGCTGCGTAATCCGAAGACGGCGGCGATTTTCAGCGCGCGGGTCGTCGGCGAAAACACCGTGGCGATCACGCCGAGATGAGCACAATGAGAAGCATGTATTTTGCGTTGCTTCTGGCGTTCGTCGTTTTGCCGGCGAATGGTGTTTCGGCCGACTCGCTTTATGACGAACGAAGCTTCCACCCGCCCGTGGCCGACGCGCGCGCGTTTCGGGTGGGCGACAACTTGACGGTCGTCGTGACCGAATTCGCCAGTGTGAGCACCACCGCGCGGACCGCTCTCGACAAAGACGGTACGGCCGGCGGGACGGTGACGGGTACCAACAAGAGCCGGAACGGTTCGATCAACCTGAACGAAGATTTCAGCGGCGGCGGCCGCATCGAGCGATCCGGCAAATTGGTCGCGCAGATCACCGTCGTCGTGCAGGCGATCGACGCGAACGGCGACATGCGGGTGAAAGGGCGACAGGACATCTCTGTCAACGACGAAATTCAGACGCTACTCGTCGAGGGCCGCGTGCGGTCGCGGGATATCGGTGCCGACAATTCGGTTCTGTCGAGCCGCTTGGCCGACGCCAAGATCAGTTATACCGGGGACGGGTTGCTCGCGGAAAAGCAGCATCCAGGCATATTAACGCGCTTTCTCAGCTGGCTGGGTTTGTTATGAACGTTTTCGCGCGCTTGGCCGGCGTAGTCGCTATCGCCGCTTCCGGCGTCGCCGGCGCCGCCGACCCGGGAATTCGCGTCAAGGATCTCGGACGCATCGACGGCGTGCGCGACAATATGATCGTCGGTTACGGGATCGTGAGTGGCCTGGCGGGCACCGGCGATTCGTCGCGCAGCCAGGCGACGCTGCAGTCGATCGCCAACGCGCTGCGCAGCTTCGGCCTTTACGTCACGGCGTCGCAGATCAGTAGTCGCAACGTCGCCGGCGCCATCGTCACGGCGAAGATCCCGGCCTACGCGCGGCCGGGCGACAAAGTCGATATCAATATCTCGTCCGCCGGTGACGCGCGCAGTCTGCTCGGCGGCACGCTGTTGATGACGCCGCTGTACGGCCCGGATCACCGCGTTTACGCCTTGGCGCAGGGGTCGGTCTTGATCGGCGGATTCAAATACGACTTGAACGGAAATGTCGTGCAGCGCAACCACCCCACCTCCGGCGTAGTGCCCGAGGGCGCGACGATCGAGGCGGGCGTCACAACCCGCATTCAGAAGGAAAACGGGATCGTTGCGCTGTTGCTGTTCGATCCGGACTACACCACGGCGAGTCGCGTCGCGAGCGCGGTCAACGCGACGTTCGGTCAGACCATCGCGACCGCCCAGGATGCGGGCCGGATTTCGGTGCGCGTTCCGCCCGGCCGCTCCGAGCAGCTGGTTGATTTCGTCGCGCGGCTCGAGAACATCGTGGTGACGCCCGATCAGCGCGCGCGGGTCGTCGTCAACGAACGCACCGGAACGGTCGTGTCTGGCGGCGACGTGAGGATTTCAACGGTCACCGTGACACATAGCAACCTGCGTGTCTCGATCGTCACCGACTATATCGTGTCGCAGCCTGGCGGCGTCCTTATCGATCCGAGCCGCAACATCAGGACCGAGATCGTTCCGCAAACCCGCGTGGATGCGCAGGAGGACGCGCTCAATACGGTCTCGCTGCCGGCCGGTACGCGCGTCGCCGAGCTCGTGTCGGCACTGAACGCCATCAAGGTCAGCACCCGCGACGTCATCTCGATCCTGCAAAGCATGAAGCGCGCCGGCGCGCTGCACGCGGAGCTGGTAATTCAATGAGCCAATCATGATAGATCTCGCCGCCATCGAACCGCTCGCCCTCGGACTGTCGTTCGCCCGCCCCGATTCGGCGCATGCGAAGCATACGGCCGTCGAGTTCGACGCCATGGTGTGGGAAATGTTGCTGCGACACAGCGGATTGTTGAACTCGCTGTCGGTCGACAATCAGACACCGCTCGCCGGTGAGATGTTTTTGCAGGATATCGCGCGCCAGCTGGCGCAACAGATGGATCTCGGTTTCGGTCGCTTGCTTGCAAGTCAGGCGGCCGGCGAAACAACAAGGGGGTAATGCATGACGTCACTGACCGCACTAGGGAACGATGCCACGTCGGCGCTGGTATCGCTGGCGCTCGATGCCGCCGCGTCCAAGCATCTGGCCATCGCGCAAAACATCGCGAACGCAAATAATGAAGGTTACCGGCCGTTAAGAGTCGAGTTCGACCGGCAGCTGGCGCTTTTCAGGAACGAGTTGCTCGATCGCGGCGACGATGCGCGTGCCACTCGCCTGGTGGACACGCTGCGTTCTTCGACGGTCGCAACCGAAGAGCCGCAAGCCGCGGCCAAAGTGCAGCTCGACGTAGAAGTCGCGAAAATGGCCGAGAACACGGTCCATTATCAAGCGCTGCTCGCCGCGCGCGGCAAGATGGCGTCGCTCGTTCGAATTGCCATCAATGGCGGGAGGTAATCGTGGACACGTATTCAGCGTTCGAAATCAGCGCGGCCGGCATGAACGCCGAGCGCATGCGCCTCGACGTCAGCGCCATGAATCTGGCCAACGCCAACACCACGCGCGGTCCGGACGGCACGCTGTTCAAGCCGCTACAGGTAGTCGCCCGGCCCGGTGCGCCGTTCGCCGCGACGCTGGAGGGAGTGAGGGGAATGGTGACGCCGCCGCCCCAGCTCGAGGTGCAACCGCTCGACCTCCCGCCGCGCGAAGTATTCGAGCCGGGCCATCCCGATGCCGACGCGCAGGGTTTCGTCGCGTATCCCGCGGTTAACCCGGTGTCGGAAATGATTCACCTGATCGAAATAACGCGAGCGTACGAGGCAAACGTTCGTGCCCTGAACGCCGCCAAGGCCATGGCATTGAAGGCGCTCGAAATCGGAGGGGATCGGTAATGATCGATTATTTGCAGAGCGTGACCGCCGCGCAGGCCATGCCGGGCTCGAGCGCAACCGGCGCGGGCGCCGCCGGCGGTAACTTCGGCCAGTGGCTGACCCAACAGATCGAGTCGCTCAACGGGGAGATCAACGCCGCCGATATGGAAGTGCGGCGACTGGCGCTGGGCAGCGCCGGCAATATTCACGATGTCATGACGCGGCTCGAGACGGCGAAGCTTTCGTTCGAATTGGCGGTGCAGGTGCGCAATCGAATCCTGGAAGCCTACCAGGATATTTTGCGCATGCAGATTTAGGGGGCGGACGTGAGCGAACTCATTGAAAACATCAAGAACGCGTGGAAGGGTTTGAGCCGCGGAAAGCGCGGGCTCGTCGTCGTGCTGGCGCTCGCGGTCATCGGTCTGGCGGCGGGGGCCGGTACGTGGTCGCTGCGCGCGAACTATCAGGTCCTGTTCGCCGACCTCGATCTTCGCGATGCCGGAACCATCATCGAAGAGCTGAAGCGAATGAAGGTTCCCTATCGGGTAGCCGACGGCGGCGCCAAGATTCTTGTCGACGATGCAATCGTGCATGAAACCCGGATACACCTGATGAGCCGCGGCGTTCCGTTGGGCGGCACCGTGGGATTCGAGATCTTCGACAACAAGGACGTCGGCATGACCGAGTACACGCAGAAGATCAACTACCAGCGGGCCCTTCAGGGCGAGCTCGCGCGGACCATATCGTCCATCGAGGTCGTAAAGCACGCGCGCGTGCATCTAGCCGTCGGTGAAGCCTCGCTGTTCAAGCGTCAGAAAATGAAGCCGAAAGCCTCGGTCAGCCTGGTTCTAAAGCCCGGTGCGGCCCTCGCGGGCGAGCAGATCACGGGAATTCAACGTCTGGTGTCGGCGGCGGTGCCCGGCCTCGAACCAAGCGCGGTGACGGTGCTCGATCAGGCCGGCGTGGCGCTGTCGGGACCGATCGACGAGAACGAAGACTACGCGCAAGCGACCGGGAAATTACGTTTGAAAAAGAACGCCGAGGAATATTTCGTGGGGAAGATCACCCGCGTGCTGGATCGTACCTTCGGGCCCGGCCGGGCGATCGTCAGCGTCGATGTCACGCTGAACTTCGACGAAGTTAGGCGAACTCAACAAACCGTGCTGCCGCTGAACGCGAACACCGGTAGCGAAGCCGGCGCGGTTGTCAGGAGGCGCCAGTCGGTGTATCGCGACGGGAAGGCACCGGTTACGAGAACGGTCAACGGGGATGCGCAATACGCCGGGTCGTCGGCGCTGACCTCGACTACCGACGTGGAATACGAGTTCGGCAAGACCGTGGAGCAGGTCGTATCGTCCCCCGGCGGCGTACGTCGCATCAGCGTCGGCGTCGTCGTACCGAAAATGAGCGACGAACAAATCCAGCGGGCGCGAGACATCGTGAGGATGATTATCGGGTACAACGTCGCGCGCGGCGACGCGATTTCGGTGGAACCCATCATGATGGCCGTCGCCGCCCAAACGTCGGCGCCGGCCAAAGTGGCGGGAACGCCGCCGGCCGACGCTCCGGCTGCGCCATCGGCCGGCGCCACCTGGTTTGCCGCAATGCCGCTCGGCTGGATGGACGCGCGGCGAATCGTCGCTGACACCTTGATCGCAGCGATCGGAATCTTCGCCGGGATCGTGATAGCGGTATCGTGGCTTCGGCGTCGTCCTCGATCGCAGCCGCCGGTGGAACCGTCGGTTGCCGATCCGTTACGCGATGCGCGCCTCGCGGAGATCAAGTCCTGGTTGGCCACGGAGCGCAAGAAGGAGCCGGTGTAGATGAACGCGATCGACGGATACCAACGAGCGGCGCTCACGCTTCGGGCGCTTGATCCGCGGGAGCAGGAATGGCTGCTGAGCCAGCTGGATGACAACGATCAGCAGCGCCTTGCCGCGCTGATGGGAGGAGTCGAGCAAGCGGGAGAAAGACAGGAAGAACGAGTAGAAAAACAACAACGACAAGACGAGCGCGAGAGCGAAGAAGTTGCCGCGGTCGCCGTTCCGGCGCCGCCTCCCGAAAGCCCTCATCCCGACGTGCGCTTTCTCGAAAGCGTGAGCCGCGCCACCCTGAGTATCGTGCTGAAAGAACAACCGCAGTGGGTACTCGCGCTGGTGCTTGCGTACTGGCGCAGGAACCTGGCGCTAGCGCAGTACGTCGCGCGACTGGGGGAGTCGCGATGCAAGCGCATTTACGGGCTGGTCGAATCGGTCCAGAACGCGATCAAGCCGAAGGTGAGGGATGCGGTGCTGCGAAGTCTAGCCGCCGACGCGGAGCGACATGAAAACATGCCCGAACGGACACCCGACTTCGAAGGAATGTTGATCAAGTTTGGCGGCAGATGACCAATAGGCGCCTATGAAACCTCTGCTCAAGGCGGCGCGTGTAACCGGAGAGCCGATCGTACTGATGCATGCGATCAAGTGGTCCGATTCGGACGGGGCGCCATCGGCGGCTCCGGGCGATGTGGCGATCCGCATGAACCACGCCGAGCGCGCCGTGACTTTCGGTAACGGACCAGGGGATCGTCGTTTGCATGTCACCTACGAGGAGTACAAGCAGCGACTGGAATCGGAGTCGGCGGAACTGGAACGCAAGACGAGATCTGAAGGATTCGAGCGCGGCTATGCGGAAGGCCTCGAACGCGCGCAGAGCGAAAACGCCGAACAACGGGAAGCGCTCGCCAAGCTGGTTGCGTCGGCGCGCGAGTCGCTGGATCAGGCGATGGAGGGTGTGTCGGAGATCGGCACGGAGATCGTGTGCGAGGCGCTCGCCAAGATCGTGGGGCAGGCGATGACCGAAAGGCAGGTTGTGACATCGGCGATACGGGAGGTCATCCGCAGAGCCAAGGATCGGACCAAGCTGGTGATACGCGTCTCCCGATCGGACTGGCGTTTGCTGGAAGGCTACCACGATCAGCTGACGGAAGGATTGAACGCCGGGAGTGTCGAGATCGTTCCCGACGAGCACGTTCAGCTCGGCGGATGTGTGCTGGAGACGCCGGCCGGCGACTTCGACGGTCGCTTGGAGGTCCAGCTCGAACGGCTGTGGGAGTTGCTCAAACGACCGGTTTCGGCGATCCCGGAACAAGAGGTAAGCGCGTGACACCGTTGCTCGCGGCCGTGCGTTCGGCGGATCTGGTGCGGCGGATCGGCAGGATCTCCCGATCTTACGGCTCGGTGATCGAATCGACGGGACCGGACGTGTTCGTCGGCGAGCTGTGCGAGATCCGCCCGCGCACGGGAAGTCGCCGCGTGTATGCGGAGGTGGTCGGTTTGCGCGAAGGCAAGGTGCTGATGACGCCGTATGAAGAGCCGAACGGCATCAGCCTTGGGAGCGAGGTGATCGCGACGGGTGCGTCGGCGCGGGTTGCCGTCGGCGACGATCTGCTCGGACGCGTCATCGATGCGTTCGGCAAGCCGCTGGACAGCGGACCGGAGCCTACTCCGAGCGCGAGGTACCCGATCACTCCGCCGCCCATCAACCCGCTGCATCGCGCTCGCATCCGCAAGATCCTCGAAACCGGCGTCAGAGCGATCGATACGTTGCTTACGATCGGCCGCGGCCAACGCGTCGGCATTTTTTCCGGCAGTGGGATCGGCAAGAGCAGCTTGCTCGGCATGATCGCGCGCAATATGAATGCCGACGTCAACGTGATCGCGCTGGTTGGCGAGCGCGGGCGGGAAGTGCGCGAGTTTATCGAAGAGATTCTCGGACCCGAAGGGCGAACGCGCTCGGTGGTGGTCGTCGCCACCTCGGACCAGCCGCCGCTGGTGCGGTTGCGCGCCGCGCTCGCGGCGACGGCGATCGCGGAGTTTTTCCGCGATCAGGGGCGGGACGTCGTGTTGACCATGGATTCGATTACGCGCTTTGCGATGGCGCAACGCGAGATCGGCTTGTCGATCGGCGAGCCGCCCACCGCGCGCGGCTATACGCCGTCGGTGTTCGCGGCGCTGCCCAGATTGCTCGAACGCGGCGGAGCGCACGACGCCGGCGGATCGATCACCGCTTTCTACACGATCTTGCTCGAAGGCGACGACCTCAACGATCCGATCGGCGACGCGGTGCGGGCCATTTTGGATGGACACGTGGTGCTCTCGCGCCGGCTGGCGAATCAGGCGCACTACCCGGCGGTCGACGTACTGCATAGCGTGAGCCGTCTGTTGCCCCAGCTTGCGACCGACGAGGAAGTGAAGACCGTGCGCCAGGCGATCAAGACGCTCAATGTTTATCAGGAGGCGAAGGATTTGATCGACGTCGGGGCGTACCGGTCCGGCATGAATCCGGCCATCGACCAGGCGATACGCCTGATGCCGGCTCTGGAGACCTTTTTGAAGCAAGAACCGAATGTCCATGTTTCTCGCGCCAAGGCGATCGACGAACTGCGCCAAGAGTTGACGGTGTCGGCGGGCCGGAGCTAAGTCGTGGCGACCACACGCTTTCGTTACCCGCTCGACGCCTTGCTTCGAAAGAGGCAATCGGATTGGAAGTCGGTGAAGCTCGAGGAAGTCACGGCCGGCCGGCTCGTCGAGACTCGCGGTACGGCCGTCGATCAGGCCCGCGGGACGCTGGAAGGTGCCGAGCAACTGCTGCGAAGTGCGCGCGGCGCGGGCACGCCGATCGACCCGGCGCAGCAGCTTTCGCTCGGCAACTACCTGGTGCACCAGCGTGCGGCGCTGCACGAACACCGGCAAGCGCTGCGCCAGGCGCAGGACCTGCGCGAACGGGTGCGATCGAATCTCGACGGGATTTCGCGCGGCATAAAGTCGCTCGAGAAGCATCGGGCCGCCCGGGAGACGAACCATCGGCTGGAACAGGACAACCTGGAACAAAAGCGTTTGGATGAGATCTGGCTGCTCGGGCGGTCGCGAGGGACCGGCAGCGAAAGAGCCAAGAACTCTTGGGGACACTAGGCAAAACGAGACATCAAACGAAACACCTGGAGGAGAAAGCGCCATGGCGGTAGAGAGCATCGGTGCAGTCGCGCAAAACCCGGTAACCAATCTGCAAAACGCCGGGCTCGGACAAGAAGATTTTCTCAAGATTCTGCTGACGCAGCTGTCGTTTCAGGATCCGCTGAAGCCGTTGGACAACGAGCAGTTCGTCGCTCAGATCGCCCAGTTCTCGGCGCTCGAGCTCAATCGGCAAGCGAACGACAAAGTCGACGCGCTATTGACGTTTCAATCGGCGACCCAGGCCCTTGGGTTGATCGGAAAAACCGTCGAAGTCAATTCCAGCACCGGGTCGCAGGTCGGAAACGTCACTACGGTGACCTTCAACGGCGGTTCGCCGTCGCTGACCGTTCAGACAAGCGACGGCGCTTTCCTGACCGGTATCAGCCTGTCGCAGGTCTTCGTTGTTCGCTGATTAGGGAGGACACAACATGTTCAGTTCCATTCTTTCCGCTTTTTCCGGCTTGCTCGGGTTCTCCAAGGGGCTCGACGTGATCAGCAATAACGTCGCCAACCTGAATACCCCGGGGTTCAAGGCCAGCGAACTTCAGTTCCGCGATTTGTTTTATCGCAGCGGACTTACGCGCGCCGACGGCA
>DASWLD010000202.1:0-13540 GCA_036396275.1 Burkholderiales bacterium | reverse complement strand
CGCTCGACGCCATGGAGCGCAAGCTCACGGCACTCGGCGTCGGCCGCATCGCTTCGATCTGCGGGCGCTACTACGCGATGGATCGCGACAAGCGCTGGGACCGAGTAAAACGTGCGTACGACTTGCTGACGCTTGGCGAAGGCGAATTCGCGGCGAGTGGCGCGCGCAGCGCGCTCGAGGCCGCCTATCAGCGCGGCGAAACCGATGAGTTCGTCAAGCCGACGGCTGTGCGACCCGCCGGATCAAGCGCCGCATATGTGCGCGACGGCGATTCCGTCGTTTTCATGAATTTCCGCGCCGATCGCGCGCGCGAGCTGACCGGCGCTTTCATAGAACCCGACTTCAAAGGCTTTGAACGCAGGCGTGCGCCGAAACTTGCGCGCTTCGTGACGCTGACGGAGTACCACGCCGCGTTCAAGGTCGGCGTCGCGTTCCCGCCGAATCGGCTCGACAACATGTTCGGCGCGTACATCGCCGAACGCGGCCTACATCAACTGCGCATCGCCGAGACCGAGAAATACGCGCACGTAACCTTCTTCTTCAACGGCGGCATCGAAACGCCGTATCCGAATGAAGATCGAATCCTGGTGCCATCGCCAAAGGACGTGCCCACGTACGATCTCAAGCCCGAGATGAGCGCGCCGACGGTCGCCGAGGAGATCGTGAAAGCGATCAAGAGCGGCAAGTACGACGTCATCATCTGCAACTTCGCCAACGCCGACATGGTCGGCCACACCGGCGACATCGCTGCCGCGACGAAGGCGATCGAAGCGATCGACGCCGCGCTCGGGCGTATTCTCGACGCCGCGCTTGCCGTGGGCGGCGAACTGCTGATCACCGCCGATCACGGCAACGCCGAGGAAATGTTCGATCCCAAGACCGGTCAGCCGCAGACGGCGCACACGACCAATCCGGTTCCGCTCATTTATGTCGGCCGCCCCGCGGTCATGGCCCGCACCGGTGCGCTACAAGACATCGCGCCGACGATGCTGCGCGTGATGGGACTGCCGGTTCCAAGCGAAATGACCGGACATGCGCTGGTTGAACTTCATTCGGGCGGCGCCGCGAGCGGCGCCAAGGCCAGTGGCTAAGTCGTCAAGGCGCTACCTTCCGCCTCTTCTTCTAAGCATTATCGCGGCCGCCGGACTCGGCCTGCCCGATCCGGCGCGCGCGGATGCCAAGGAAAAACAGCTGCAACAGGTTCGGGAACGCATCGAACGATTGCAGCGCGAGTTGAACGCGGCTGTCGGAAAGCGCGATAGCACGCGCGAGGAGCTGCAGACTCAAGAGCGCCGCATCAACGAAATCGCCAAGGCGCTGCGCGAGACCGACGTTCGATTGGAGCGCCAAGGCAGCGCGCTCGGCGAATTGAAGCAGCGCGAGCGGCGCGAGCGGGACGCGCAGCGCGGCCACCTTCGCGCGCTCGAATCGGAAATGCGCGCCGCCTATACCGTCGGACGTGAACCCTACCTCAAGGTCATGTTGAACCAAGAAGATCCCGCCGCCGCGTCGCGGGTGCTCGCTTACTACCGCTACTTCAATCAGGCCCGGACAAAACGCATCGAAGCCGCCGAGACCACGCTAAAGCGGTTGGAGATACTGCAAGAGGAGATCGCCGACCGAACGCAAAAACTGAGCGAACTGCGCGTGAGCCAGGAGCGCAGTCGGCGCGCACTCGAAGAATCGCGCCGAAACCGATCCGAGCTGCTCGCCGTATTGAACCGCCAGGTGGCAAACCAGTCTGAAGAAATCGAGCGGCTGCGCGCCGATGAGCAGCGGCTGGAACGGCTGGTGCGCGAGTTGAAGACGGTAATGCCACCGCCGGGCGTACCGTTTCCCGACGGGAACGAACGCTTCGCCGCGCTCAAGGGCCGCCTCCCCCTGCCGCTCGGCGGTCGCATTATCGCGCGCTACGGTCAGCCCAAGGGCGTCGGCAGCCTGACGTGGCGCGGCATTTTTGTCGCGGGAAAAGAGGGTCAGCCGGTTCGCGCCATTTCGCGCGGTCGGGTGGTTTATGCAGATTGGCTGCGCGGTTTTGGGCTACTATTGATTCTGGACCACGGGGATGGCTATATGACGCTTTACGGGCACAATGAGGCCCTGCGGCAGCAGACCGGAGATTGGGTTAAGGCGGGTCAAACGATTGCAACGGTCGGAAGTACAGGCGATGCCCCATCGACCGGCGTATATTTCGAAATTCGGCGTAACGGCGTTCCCCACGATCCCCTGCAATGGTGCGCGACCGGGCGTGTCGGCCCGACCCGAACTCGCCGCTAGCGAATCGCAAAGCCACAGTCCTTTCATGACATGACGGAGTCGACCATGAAGTCCGCTGGACGATACACACTAGTACTGCTGCTCGGCGTTTTTGTCGGCGCCGGCGTTACGTTCGACATGACCGTCATGGCCGAGCGCGAGCAGACCAAAGCGACCGCGACTCTGCCGATCGACGAGCTGCGCACCTTCACCGAGGTGTATGCGCGCATCAAATCGGATTACGTCGAAGCGGTGGACGACAAGAAGCTTCTCGACGAGGCGATCCAGGGCATGCTCACCGGCCTCGATCCGCATTCAAGCTACCTCGATGTCGACAGTTTCCGCGATATTCGCGTCGAAACCGAAGGCCAATTCGGCGGCCTCGGCATCGAAGTCACGATGGAAAACGGTTTCGTCAAAGTGGTATCGCCGATCGAGGATACGCCGGCCGCGCAAGCGGGCCTCAAACCGGGCGATTTGATCATTCGCCTGGATGAGAAGGCCGTGAAGGGTATGGCGCTGTCCGACGCCGTGCGATTGATGCGCGGCAAGCCGGGCACCGACATCGTGCTGACCGTGGTGCGCGAGGGCAACAACAAACCACTGACGTTCACGGTGACCCGCGCCATTATCAAGATTCAGAGCGTGAAGCAGCGCCTGCTCGAACCCGGCTACGGTTATATCCGCATTACCCAGTTCCAGTCGGGAACAACCAACGGGCTCGCCGCCGCCCTTAAGAAGATCGAGACCGAGAACAAGGGTGCGCTCAAGGGAATGATTCTCGACCTGCGCAACAACCCGGGCGGTGTGCTCAATGCCGCCGTCGGCGTGTCCGATGCATTCATCGACAAGGGACTGATCGTTTACACCGAGGGCCGCGTACCCGATTCGAAACTGAAGTTCTCCGCCACCCCCGGAGATATCTTGAATGGCGTGCCGATGGTTGTATTGGTGAACGGCGGATCCGCCTCGGCATCGGAAATCGTGGCGGGCGCGCTGCAGGATCACAAGCGCGCGGTCATCATGGGAACCAAGAGCTTCGGTAAAGGGTCGGTCCAGACAATCGTTCCGGTCAGCAACGGCTCGGCGCTAAAACTCACGACGGCGCGCTACTACACGCCGGCAGGTCGCTCGATCCAAGCGGCCGGCATCGTGCCGGACATCGTCACCGAAGAGGCTAAGGTCACGCGCACCGATCCGGGAACCGCACGGTTGCGCGAAGCCGATTTGGCGCGCCATCTGGAAAACCCGAGCGCGCCCGAAACAAAGACCGAGGAATCCTCCAAGACGACCGAGTCGGCGGCGAAGAAGCCGAAGACCGATGACGAAGACTATCAGCTGCAAGAAGGCCTGAATCTACTTAAAGGGGTCGCCATATTTCAGGCGAAGGGGCGACAACAACAGCTGGCGGAGCGCGCACGAAACTAAGCCCCTGGAATTGATTTGCAAACGCAGGCCCCCGACTTCGGTCGGGGGCTTTTTTGTGCGCTAGAAAAACGCCGCCGAATCAGCGGAAGTCGAAGCGGGTACCGAAGAAGAAACGGCTGCGATCGGTGGAATAAGAATCGAGGTATGCGCCGTTAAGTCCATAGCGCGCTTCGGCCTGCAGACTCCAATTCGGTTGTACCTGCCATTTCCAACCGGCCGATATCTGCGAACGGTCCTCGTACGGCGAAACCAAGTAGGTCGGGTCGTCGGGGCTATACACATTCCGGCGCAGCCGGTAGGAAAAGTAAGGCGTGTGGTCCTGCGCCAAACGCAGTTCGCCACCCACCGAGAAACCGTAATACCGCCGACCGAGCTGCTGATAGGCTTCGTCGCGAGCGCTTTCGTCGCCAACAAAAACGCTACCGCTCAGGCCGGGTCGCCAAGACGTGCCGGACCAATTTCCATACCATGAAACCGCGGCACGCGTATCGAGCGCATCGGCGTTCACGCTCTTCGAACTCCAGGGAATTTCACTGTACCCCGCGGAAACCGCCACGGTACTCACCGCATCCACGCGATGCTGCCACTTCACGCCGAACCCGCTCAGCCGACTGCTCGACGAACCGGAAAACAGCGCGCCGCCTTCGGGGGGCGGATTCAACGCCAGCAGCGGGGCACGAAAATCGGTTATCCGGCTGTCGATTTCACCGTAAACCCTGACGGAGGTACGGTCACGGTCGCTCGCCAGCCCCAGCGGGCCGCGAATGTAGTCGATTTCATCGGGCTGGCGCAGCGATTGGTAGGCTTGAACGCCGAACGTGAGCGGTGCCGGCTGATTCGAGAGCGGAATCGGCGCGCGTAGTTGGCCCAGACTGTCGCGCGCCGGCACATCGTCGAACCAGCTGAGCCGTGCTGCGTGCGCCACGCCGGGCAATGCCAACGTCGCGACCGCGGCAACAATTGCAGGTACTTTATACTTCATGACACCGGATGAACCCCCATTAACACAAAAATCATATCACAAGCAATAGGGTTCATGAGCCGGACGATACGACCGTTCATCCTCCCAACTAGCGCGGCCGGCCACGCCAAAGCAAGAATACGCCGAGGACCGCGGCGATCGACGCCGCAACGCCGCCAACGCTCACAAAACGAGCTCCGCCGCCGCTTGAATCGGCCAGCAGGGCGGCGGTTACCAAGAGGCTGCCACCGGCAATCGCGAAATAATTTCGCCGCGCGCTCGCGCGCAACTGCTCGCGCAATCGAACCAGCTCACCGGATTTCCACTCCAGCGCCAACTCGCCGTCGTGCGCGCGCTGCAGCGTTTCATGCAAGAGCCCCGGTAACCGCGGCAACCGCGCCCACCACTTCGGTACCTCGCTACGCAGTCCGTGCAACAACGCGCGCGGACTGAGTTGATCTCGCATCCATCGTTCCAAAAACGGTTTGGCGGTGACCCAAAGATCCAAGTCCGGATAAAGCCGCCGACCCAACCCCTCGATGTTAAACAGCGTCTTCTGCAACAGAACCAACTGCGGTTGCACCTCCATGTTGAACTGGCGCGCCGTCTGGAAAAGCTGCAATAGCAACCGCCCGAACGAAATGTCCTTGATCGGGCGCGCGAAGATGGGCTCGCACACCGCGCGGATCGCGGCCTCGAATTCACCGACCGGTGTTTCCGGCGGCACCCAACCGGCGTGCAAATGCGCTTCCGCGACGGCGTGGTAGTCGCGGTTGAAGAAGGCGGTGAAATTGACGGCCAGGTAGCGCTTATCTTCGGCACTCAGCGTACCCATAATGCCGAAGTCGACGGCACGATATTGCCCCTCGGGCGACACGAAAATATTCCCCGGATGCATGTCCGCGTGAAAGAACCCGTCGCGAAACGCCTGCGTGAAAAATATTTCGACACCGTTGTGCGACAGTTGGCGCATGTCGATGCCGGCGTCCTTGAGCGCTTGAATATTGCTGATCGGTATGCCGTCGATCCGCTCCATCACGAAAACGTTGCGCCGCGTGAGATCCCAATACACTTTCGGAACGTGCAGCAGCTTGGAACCCGCGAAATTCGCGCCGAGCTGGCTCGCGTTCGCCGCTTCCCGGCGCAAATCGAGTTCGTGGCCGATGGTCTTGCGGAATTGGTCGACCACCTCGATCGGCCGCAGCCGTTTGCCATCGGGGAGATAGCGCTGTGCAAGGCGCGCCAGCAGATACATCAACTCCACGTCGCGCTCGATGATGGCCTCGATTCCCGGACGCAGCACCTTGACCGCGACGTCCGAACCGTCGGGCAGGCGCGCCAAGTGAACCTGCGCCACCGAGGCCGATGCCACCGGCTCGGTCCGGAACTCGCTGAAATGGGCCGTGAGCGGCGCGCCCAGCGCATCGGCGACGATAGCTTCGGCTTGCGCGCCGGGGAACGGCGGCACCTGGTCTTGTAACTTCACCAGTTCCTCGAAAAGGTCCTCGGGCAGCAAGTCCGGTCGTGTCGATATCACCTGACCCAACTTGACGAACACCGGACCCAGATCCTGCAGCGCCTCGCGCAGCCGGACACCGCGCGGCCGTCGATCGCGCGGGACCCAGCGCCACGGGAGCAAGCGCCACAACCAGCGATAAGGGCGCAGCAACGGAATCGCGGACACGAACTCGTCGAGATCGTGGCGAATGAAAACGCGGGTAATACGGGTGAGTCTGCCGAGTCGGCGCAGACGACGAATCATGAGGTTTTCTTTTTCGCTAAGCGCTGCAACCGCTGTTCCAGCCGATCCGCATCGGAGCGAAGCACATCGACGGCGCGCAGAAACTCCGCCACGCGTTCGCGCTTGGCGAGAATGAACGCTTCTTCCTTCAGATACTCGACGGTGTCGTCCGCCAGCGTGGCGGCCGCTTCCCGCGCGCACGCGCGCGCCGCGCGCACGAAGCGCGCGATCTGATGCGCCGGCAGATCGCCGAGCACGCGCGCCAACCCTTCCTCCCAATCCGGATCGAGCGCCGACAACGCGCGTTGGAAACGCTGACCCAACTCGATGTCGCCGCGAATCGTCAACTCATCCGAGACCGCCGCTTCGCGCCCGCGCCACTGTCGCAAAAAAATCGACGCGGTGCCGCTGATCGTGACATCCGGTGTCCGTTCGCAAGCGCGCTGAAGCCCAATGCCGTCCGCGCTCGGTGAAACGAAAACCCGAAGCGGCGCGCCTTCGACGGCAACCTCGATCAAGACGGTCTTGCCGGCCAGTTCGCCAAATCGCCGCTGGGCATCCGGATCGAGTCGCAGCACGCGGTTGATGACGCGCTCGGCCAGCGTCTCAAGGGGCGGGAAACTCGGCATCATCGCCGAACTCGCGGACGGCGACTTATCGGTCGCGATTCGTCGTTGCGCTCCGAGCTCCGCAGCCGCCGGGTCACAACTTATACCCTTTGTGCACGGCGACGACGCCGGCACTCAGATTGTGGTACCGAACGCGCTCGAAGCCGGCTTGCTCCATCATCTGTTTCAACGTCTCTTGATCCGGATGACGACGAATCGATTCGGCAAGGTACCAATAGCTATCTTCATCGTTCGCGACGAGCCGCCCGAGCAACGGCAATACGTTGAACGAGTAGGCGTCGTACGCGCGGCGCAACGGGTCGACCGTGACCCGCGAGAACTCGAGAATCACGAGGCAGCCGCCCGGTTTCAACACGCGCCACATCGACGCAAGCGCGCGGTCGATATGCGTTACGTTGCGCAACCCGAAGGCGATCGTCACGCAATCGAAATAATCCTGCGCGAACGGCAGCCGCTCGGCATCCGCTCGAACGAAGTCGACGTTGCCGGCAATACCGCGATCCGCCAGACGTTCGCGCCCGACCTCGAGCATGGCGTCGTTGATGTCGCTAAGCACCACGCGTCCGGTGGCGCCAACGCGTGCCGCCGCCAGGGCAGACATATCGCCGCTGCCGCCGGCGACGTCGAGCACGCGTTGACCGGAGCGCAGGTGGGTCAGCGCAATCGCGTACTGTTTCCAAAAGCGGTGTACGCCGAACGACATCAAATCGTTCATCAAATCGTAACGTCGCGCCACCGAGCGGAATACCGATGCCACCATGCCGCTCTTGGCATCGGTCGGTACATCGCGGTAGCCGAAGTGCGTCGTACCCGATTCCTTGCGATCGCCACTCATGGTTTCGCGGCGGCGTCGGAGGCACCGCGACGGTAGCCGGCGCGCTCCAGTCGACCCAGGTAGTCCTTCCACAAACGCTCGTGATTGACGGCCAAGTGATGCAGCCATTCCCAGGAATAGAGACCCGAATCGTGGCCGTCGTCGAAGCACAACCGCACGGCATAGGTGCCGACCGGCTCGATGTTCGAAATATTCACCTGTTCCTTGCCGACCTGCAGCACTTCCTGCCCCGGACCATGACCGCGCACTTCCGCCGACGGCGAATGGACGCGCAGGTATTCGAGCGGCAGGCGATGCCGGCTGCCGTCGTCGAAAGCGATTTCGAGCAGGCGCGAGGCCTGGTGCAATTTGATCTCGGTGGGTCGAACGACCGGCTTTGCCATGGTGAGTTTACGCGGGAAATGCCGGCGAAACGCGCGCTATTCGCGGGTACCGGCATCCGTCACATAGCCGTAATGGTAACGAATTTGTAATATTAATGGTATGAAATGTTCGCGCCCCTTGATTGTTCACGAGCGTGTTCATGCCAAGTCTCCGCGGTAAAGTTCTTATTGTCGATGACGAACCGGCGATTCGCCAGATGGTTTGTCTGGCGTTGACGCAGGCGGGCTACCAGTGCCTGGAAGCCGGCGACACCGTCGAGGCGCAAGCGCGCATCGTCAACGATACGCCGGATTTGATGCTGCTCGATTGGATGCTGCCGGGCATGAGCGGCATCGATTACGCGCGCCGGTTGCGGCGCGAGAAGCTAACACAGCATCTCCCGATCATCATGCTCACCGCCCGCACCGAGGAAGAAGACAAAGTTCGCGGGCTCGACGGCGGCAGCGACGACTACATCACCAAACCGTTTTCCACGCGCGAGCTGCTTGCGCGCGTCAACGCGCTGCTGCGGCGCCAAGCGCCGCTCGCGACGGACGCACCGGTCGAGGTCGACGGACTGTCGCTCGATCCGGTTACGCACCGGGTAAACGCCAATGGCATCGGTTTATTGCTCGGCCCGACCGAGTTCCGTCTGTTACACTTCTTCATGACCTACCCGGAACGCGTGCACACGCGCGAGCGGCTGTTGAACGGCGTTTGGGGGGATAACGTTTACGTCGAGGAACGCACGGTGGATGTACACATTCGCCGCTTACGCAAAGCGCTGGAACCGACCGCCCACGATCGCCTGATTCAGACCGTGCGCGGCACCGGCTATCGCTTCTCGGCGAACGGCTGACCGGCCCGGCGTGCGCCAAAGTCTTTGGCGTGAAGTTTGGATTCTCATCGGTTTGGTCAGCGCCGGTTTCGCGCTCGGCGCGTTAACCCGTCATCTTTACCTGTTCATCGCGATCGGCCTTGGCGCCTATATTGGGCTGCAGTTATTTCAGCTGCGCCGACTGCACCAATGGTTGCTCTCGGACAAGCGCAGCGACGTGCCGGACGCCGGTGGTCCGTGGGGCGACGTGTTCAACGAAGTGCGCAAGCTCGTGCGGCAAGCCGCGCGGCGCGCGGACGAACTGACCGAAGCGCTTAAACGCTTCCAGAGCGCGGCGGCGGCGATGCCGGACGGCATCGTGATCCTTTCTGAATATGACGAGATCGAGTGGGCCAACCCGCCCGCCGCGCGGCTTCTCGGTGTCGATTACCCGCACGATCGCGGCATTCGCCTGATCAATCTGCTGCGCGATCCGATTTTCAACAACTATTTCGCGCGCGGCGATTTCTCCGAGCCGCTCGAACTCGACTCGCCGGCCGAACCGGGATCGACCGTGTCGCTGCAAATTGTGCCGTTCAGCGCACGATTGAAACTCGTCATGGCGCGCGACATCACGCGGCTGCATCGCTTGGAGCAAATGCGGCGCGTGTTCGTCGCCAACGTGTCGCACGAATTGCGCACGCCCGTGACCGTACTCAGCGGCTATGTCGAGACGCTGCGCGACATGGATCATGTCCGCCCCGAAGACTTGAAGAAACATTTGACCACGATGCACGAACAAGCGCTGCGCATGCAGCGCTTGGTGGATGACTTGTTAATGCTGTCGCGGCTGGAAACCGCGCCGCCGAATCGAAAGGAAGAAGTCGTCGACGTACCGGCGCTGCTGGCCGGCCTACGGGAACAAGCCGAAGTGCTGAGCGGCGACGCGCAACACCGGATCACGCTCGACGCCGAAGCCAATCTGAATTTGCGCGGCAGCCGTGACGAGCTGCACAGCGCGTTCATGAACCTGATCAACAACGCGGTGCGCTATACGCCGGCAGGCGGCGCGATTCAGTTGCGCTGGTATGCCGAGAGCGACGGCGCGAAGTTTTCCGTCACCGACACCGGCGAAGGCATCGCCGCCGAACACCTGCCGTATTTGACCGAGCGCTTTTACCGCGTCGACAGCGCACGCTCGCGCGCCTCCGGTGGAACCGGTTTGGGGCTTTCGATCGTCAAGCACGTGCTACTGCGCCACGACGCGCATCTCGACATTCAAAGCGAAATCGGCCGAGGCAGCACTTTTACCTGCCACTTTTCGGCGGGCCGCGCGGTGCGCGCGTCGACCGAACCGGCGGCCCGCGCGCTCGCCCGATGAGCCGGAACCGCCGGATCGGGGTCGATTTACAGCGGGAAGAAACGCGGCAGCAACAGCGCGTAGGAAACTAGCATCAACACGGTAAGCGGCACCCCGGCCTTGACGAAATCGGAGAACCGGTAGCCGCCCGCGTTCATCACCAGCAGGTTCGTTTGGTACGCCATCGGCGTCGCGTAGCAGAAGTTGGCGCCGAACAGGATCGCTAGCACGAACGGCTCCGGCGCCGCCCCCGATTGTTGCGCGATGCTGATCGCGATCGGGGTGCCGATCGCGGCGGCCGCGTTGTTGGAAACGAAGTTCGTCAGCAGCGTCATCAGCAGCATCAACAATCCCAGCGCGATCTCGGGCGCGAGCCCGCGCGACAACACCAGAAACGACTGCGCGATATAGTCGGTGCCGCCGGTACTTGTGAGCGCCGAGCCTAGCGCGAGGCTCGCCGCGACTAACATAATCACTTTCGAGCTGAGCGAGGCGCCGACGTCCTTCCAACCGAGGCAGCCGGTTAAGACCATGATCAGCACGCCGACGAGCGCGCTGACCGATATCGGCACGGTCTTAGTGGCCGCGGCAATCACCACGGCGCCGAGAATGGCGAGCGCCAACGGCGCCTTGCGGCTGTGCGGCAGCTCGGTCGCTTGACCGAGCACCAGCACGCCGCTGCGCGTTCGCAGCGCCTGAATGTCGTCCTGCGCCCCTTGCACCAGCAATACGTCGCCGACCCGCAGCACGGTGTCGCCGATGTCGCTGGTCGGCACCGCGCGCCGGTCGCTGCGATGCAGCGCCACGACGACGACGTTATAGAAATCGCCGAACCGAGTGTTACGCAGCGTATTGCCGTTCAGCGCCGATACGTCGGTAACGACCACCTCGGCGAGCTGCTGGCCCGCCGCCGTAAGCGGATTCTCCTCGCCCACCGGCTTGTCCGCGCCTTCGGAAGGATAGAGCGTCGCGCCGAGCAGCGTTTCGTACTCCTTCAGATTTTCCGGGGTATCGACGACAAACACGCGGTCGCCGTCGCGCACTTCCAGACTCGGCAGCGTGGCCAGCACCAGATTCTTGCCGCGCTCGATGCGTTTTATCCGCATCCGGCCGTCCGTTTTCTTGATCATGTCGCTTACCGTTTTGCCGTTCGCGAAACTGCCCTCGCCCACGTGCAGAACGGCGCTGAACAACCGCGGCGTGGCGTCTTTCATCGGCGCGTCGCGCGCCGGCAGCAAGCGGGGCAGGATCAGCCAGACGTAAAGCAAGCCGCCGACGGCCGCGAGCGCCGCGACGTGATAGAAGTCGAACACATCGAAGCGGCGCATGCCGAGATCGGCGGCAATCGATACCACCAGCAAATTTGTCGACGTACCGATGGTCGTCGCCATGCCGCCGATCAACACCGCGTAGTTCATCGGTAGCAGGGACTTTGCCGGAGTCGATCCGGTGCGAAGTGCCACGCTCACCAGAATCGGCATCATCAGCACGACGATCGGGGTGTCGTTGACCACGCCGCTCGCGCCGGCGCAAAAAACCAACAACAGCAGCATCGACATGTTCGGCCAGCCGGTCCACATGCGCGAAAACCAGCGCGCCACCGGCTCGAGCGCTCCCGTCACCACCAAGCCGCGCCCGAGAATCATGAGCGCCGAGATCGTAATCAACGCCTCGTGGCCGAAGCCGAGATAGAAACTGGTGGGCGAGACGACCGCGCCGGCGCGCTGATACGGAAAAAGATAAAAGCCGAGCGTCAAGCTCGCCAACACAAGCAAGCTCGTGGTTTGCAGCGGCACGTCGCTGCGCGCGAACAAAAAGAACGCCAGCACCGTCAGGCCGATCACGGCGATGGCGTGAGGATCCGAGAGACTCGGCAATTCAGACAGATTCAGAGCGGATCTCCTTATCGGTCGGCGATGTCCGCAAGCGACAGTCGTCGCTCATCCGATCGCCGGCGGCTGCGTCGCAGCCGCGCGACGGCGCGATTGTTACAGAACTCGAATACGCGAGCCGGCCGGCACGACCGCGGAGCATAGCCGAGTTCGAGATTTGCCAGCGTCATCGTTTTTTCATCCCGAGGTCACCGAACGGCAACACTCACGCAATAGCGTATTCAATATGGTACGCAATCCAGAAACCGCGCGCGGCCTGATCGAGTCTGTGCGCGTTATCCTTTGCGATCTCGACGGCTGCCTCACGCGCGGTCGAACGCTCGCGCCCGGCGCCGCCGAACTCGCCGAACTCGCCGGTGCCCGGCTGTGGATCGTCTCAAACAACTCGACCCACGATCAAGCCGAACTCTCCGTCGAGCTAAGCGTACTAGGAATTGCTGTCGCGCCCGAACGCATCGCGCTGGCCGGAATGCACGCGCTCGATATCGTGCATTCGCGCTGGCCTCGCGCGCGCGTGTTGATGCTGGCCGCCGAATCGCTGGAGCGCCGCGCCCGTGCGCTCGGTCTGACGCCGGTCGCGGATGACTGCGACGTGGTGCTGCTCGCGCGCGACCCGGAGCTTTCCTTCGCGCGTCTCGATACCGCCGTGCGCGCCGCGGCGCGCGGTCGACCGGTGGTCATCGCCAACCCCGACACAACGCACCCGCGCGAAGACGGCCAGCCGACGATCGAAACCGGGTCGCTCGCGGCTGCGTTGCGCGCCGCCGTGCCGAACGCCCAGTGCATCGTCGTCGGCAAACCGGAGGCGTCGTTGTTCCGCGCCGCGCTGACCGGCGCGGGCGGGCGTCCCGACGATGCGGTCATGATCGGCGACACCCCCGCGACCGATATCGCCGGCGCGATGGCCATGGGCATCGCCGCGATCCTCATCGGCTGCGATGCCGCGGCGCTCGCGCCCAACTTGGATGCGCTGCTGAACGCTCGCGGCGCAACTATTGGTCATGCCGTTTTTAACTAACCCCACCACTATCGATCAGGAGGAAATCATGTCACGCCTAGGTTCCAGCATCCTTTCGTTATTGCTCCTATTCGCCATCGCCGCTCCGGCACAGGCAGCGCCCGACGGAAGCCGGGGAAATCCGCTGCGCGTCATGTTGATCCCTGCTGACGGCGGCACCGAGACCGGCACCAAGGCCGACTACCAGCCGGTATTCAACGCGGTTTCGCGGATGACCGGGCTGCACTTCGACATCAAGGT
>DASWLD010000201.1:0-3933 GCA_036396275.1 Burkholderiales bacterium | reverse complement strand
ACGGCCGGCTGCGTGACGTCTTTCCCTTCGGCGTAGAAAGCGGATTGAATCGATTTGAAATACGGAAATGCCGCCGCCCTATCGAGTTCCAACATGGCAACCACGGCGCGGCAGGCGGGCTCGGTGTCGTACACGAATCCTACCGGCAGCGCACCGTCGAACCGGAACGGCTGACCCGAACGGCGGCGCACCTCTTCCCAATGATGAAGAATCTCAGCGCGCATCGGCGCGGGCATGGGCTGCGTCGTTCCCGGCCGCAATCCGCCCATCATTAACGCGAGCTGCAACCGGTCTTCGTACGTATCCATGATCGCGCTCAGCACGGGCGCAAAGCCCCAGCACCAGGAACACATCGGGTCGGCGAAATACCACAGGGTGCGCGGCTTTGTAGTCATGGTTTTTCTGTGACGTTTAGGCCGGATTAATACTATCTGTCGCAAAGGCGCGAAGACGCAAAGAAGAAGTTCGGTTTATCCTCGCCATTCTTCGCGGCTTCGCGTCTCTGCGCCGAGTATTCATATTTTCCGGAATTGAACGGATTTCCCTGGAAAAAATTCTCTCGCGTCGGTCGGATGGAAACGCGAGAAAAGGAGGCCCCTCTAGTACTCGTCGTGTTTTCTTGCGCTGCCGCGCACTTTGTCCGCCGGATAGCGGACTTCGTTCACCGCCATTTTCGCCGTCGCGGCGACCGCCAAATCGATATCGAGCTTATCGGCAAGCCGCACCAGGTAGATCAGCACATCGGCGATTTCGCTTTCCACGGCTTTGCGCTGCGCCGCGGACAACGCCGTGCTTTGGGATTCGCTCAACCATTGGAAGTGTTCCACCAGTTCTCCGGCCTCGACAATCAATGCCATGGCCAGGTTCTTGGGCGAGTGGTATTGATCCCAGTCGCGTTCGGCGGCGAATCGGCGCAAGCGGTCTCGGAGGGCTGAAAGTTCGGTCGTCGGCAAGGAATTGTTCGCGCGGAATTTTTCGCATGCTAGCACGAATCCCTCGGGGCTTTGCCAGGCGACCGACGGTAGCGCGCGGTTAACCCTGCTTTCGGCGAGCCTGCGTTCGTAGGCGGACAATCCACAACGCAGGAGAAGCAATCATGCGGTTTTCGAAAGCCGCCATCGCCGTGGCGATGGCATTGTCCCTACACGCCACCCGCGGTCTCGCGGTCGAAGAGCGCCGCAGCACGCTCGCCGATCAGCAATCGGTGGCGGTAACCATCTACAACGAGAATCTGGCGCTGATCAAGGATACCCGCAAGGTGACGCTCGACGCCGGACTGAATCACCTCGCCTTGCGCGAAGTCAGCGGGAGAATGCGCGCCGAGACGGCGCTGCTGCGCAGCCTGTCGCGGCCCGGCGCGTTTTCCGTGCTGGAGCAGAACTTCGATTTCGATCTGCTGACGCCGGCAAAGCTGCTGGAGAAATACGTCGGCCGCTCCGTGCGCATCGTCAAGACCGATCCGAAAACCGGCGTGGATATCGTCGAGACCGCCCAGGTTTTGAGCGCGAACAACGGCGTGGTACTGAAAATCGGCGACCGCATCGAAACCGGCGTCTGGGGACGCATCGTATACGACTCGGTACCGGCCAACTTGCGCGACCGCCCGACGCTGGTGACGCAGTTGCACAACAAGCAAGCGGGCGAACAGACGCTCGAACTTTCGTACTTGACCGGCGGCCTCTCCTGGCAAGCGGACTACGTCGCCGAGTTGAACGGCAACGACGATGCGCTCGACCTGAACGGCTGGGTGACTCTCACTAACGCCAGCGGCACCGCCTACCCGAACGCGCGGCTGCAACTCGTCGCCGGCGACGTCAACCGCGTCCGCGAGAGACTGCGGTACGCCGTCAAGCGCGCCGAAGTTGTCGCCGAGGCGGCGCCCGCCTCGGCGATGGCCGAGGAGTCGCTATTCGAATATCACCTGTACACGCTGCCGCGCCCGACGACCATCGCGGACAATCAGACGAAACAGGTGGCGCTATTGAACGCTTCGAGGGTGCCGGTGAAGAAAGAGCTGTTGCTTCAGGGAAACGACTACTACTACTGGTCGAGCTACGGCCACATCGGCCAGAAAATGAAAGTCGCGGTGTACGTGCAATTCGACAATCGCGAAGCGGCGCGCTTGGGTGTTCCCCTGCCGAAAGGCGTCGTACGCGTTTACAAGAAGGACACCGCCGGGAACGCGCAATTCGTCGGCGAAGATCGAATCGATCACACGCCGAAGAACGAAACCGTGCGCCTGCGTCTGGGCGAGGCGTTCGACGTCACCGCCGACAAGAAGCAGACCGACTTTCGCCGAATCGCTTCGACCGTTTACGAAAGCGCGTACCGCATCGACCTAAAGAATGCAAAGAAGGAGGCCGTTACGGTGACTGTGCGCGAACCGGTGCCCGGCGAATGGCGGATCCTCGAACAGTCGCACCCACACGCGAAAGTCGCCGCCGGAACGGCCGAATGGAAAATTACGATACCGGCCGAGGGGCGAACCACGCTGACCTACCGTGTTCTGGTGAGGCGCTAAGCCATCTCGCCGGACGGTGCCGAAAAACGCGAGGCCGGGTAGAATGAGCCGTTCCAACACGGGTACGGTACGTGGCAATCGAAGAGCGGATCGCGAAGCTCGGGTTCAGGCGCTGGTACGAGCGCACGCTTGTCGAAAGCCACGCCTTTTTGATCACCGCTCTGCTCGGTGCAATTCTCGCGTTTACCGGCATGGAACTCATCGGCCAGCGCAATGAAGGCGCCGCGAATCTCGCGCTCGGCCTGGTGGCGGTGCTTATCGGCGGCGTGGTCGCCGCCGCCAGCGCGCACCGCTACCTTCGTACGCTCATGCTGGCGATCAACCTCGGCGAGCACGCCACCTGCCCCGGCTGCAACGCGTACGCCAAGTTCGACTTGCTCGCTTCCGGCCGCCTGCGATCGCATGGCCCGGATGAACTCGGATCCTTGTGGATGCGGGTGAAATGCCGAAAATGCAGTCGCGAGTGGCGAATCGAGTAGGCGTCGGTCGATAACGGTATCGCGCCGCCGCGATCGCGGCGACGAACCTAGCCCCAGGCGCTTTTCGGTTGTGCGCGTTCCTCGAAGTAGCGCTGCGTCGCGTCGATCAATTTACGCTGCTCTCCGTTCGCCGGTCCGTCGAGCTCGGCGACGCGCCGCATTAACGTCGCCAACGAGGCGACCTGCGTCACGCTGAAGCGATCCTTCGCGCGTTCGAGCACGCGCTCCAGGTTGTCGGACACGTACACTTCGTTACGCAGCAAATGCGCGCAGGCGACGAGCAGGTCGGCCGCTTCGTCGGCGCTCAGCGAAAATTCCGATTCGAACGTCTTCAGGAGCGCTTGCTTCTGCTCGGCGCTGACCTCGCCTTCGCATTTCGCCGTCGCCAGCAGCAACACCGCCGCCACGTCGACGGGGTCGGTCAAGCAATAGAGCGGTTTGTCCGCGTATTTCTTCCGCCACTGCATGCGCCGGTACCAAGCGAACGGGTCGAGTGAACCGATGCGCACGCCGGCGCGCTGCAACGCCACCAGAGCCCAAATCAGCCCGGCGAGCGCGGTGACTACGCCGATAACGATGTGCATGGTCTTCTCCCCTTGCTCCGTCGTGGCGCCGCGCGGCGGGTGGACCACCGCGCGACCCATGACCCTATATATAGAAGGCGCCTGTCCGTCTCGCCACCGTTTTGGCGCCCTTGACGCGACCGGGCCGCGCAATCGCGCGACCGTCGTAGCGCTTGATCCAAATCAACACCTGCCCGACCGATGGCCGTAAACTGGGCTGGTTGGAAGCGGTTAAACCTTCCCAATCGGCAACATAGCTTGCGGAGTGAATCATGGGCGAGAAGAGCGAAACGAAAAGTCCGAGCGAGAGTCTCCCGCTGCGTCACGTTTTCCTGGTCCTGAGCCTGCTGTGCGTCCCCGCGGGCGCCGT
>DASWLD010000200.1:0-7057 GCA_036396275.1 Burkholderiales bacterium | reverse complement strand
GGGGAGGGCGAGGGTGGGGGTGCAGCGTCAACGGTGTGCACGGACCCTCACGTCTCACCCCCATCCCAACCTTCCCCCATCAAGGGGGAAGGAGAAAAAATCCGCCGCCTTCAGGCGGCTCACGGTGTTACTGGCGCCTTTGAGGCACTTACCCAATAAGCCCCCGGCTTTGCCGGGGGTCATTTAACTATTTCCCTCTCCCGAGGGAAGAGGGGTAATAGATCAGCGCGCTGTTTCCGTTCGATTTGTGCGTTTCGGATGGCAATCTGCTGGGAATCGACGGCTGTCGCCGGCTACTGCGCTTTTGACATGTCAGAGTCGGTCATCGGTTAGTCGCCGGAATTCAAGCGACCGCGGCATTCAGTGCCACGACTTCGCCGGCCCTGTCGATTGAATAGCCGTCCAAGTTGCGCACTGCGTTTCGCAGCGGTTCCCCCGATAAACCGCCGCACAACCGCTGGACGAGATTGCTGGCTACGCGGCGTGTGTGCACCGCAAGCCAATACGTTTCGCGGCGTACGGGTACAAAATCGAGATCCAACCGCGTCGCGGCCGCTTTCAAACCGAAGCCCGCTTCGGCCTGGCCCGCCGCGATCGTGGCAGCCACGGCCAGGTGCGTGTATTCCTCGGTTTCGTAACCACGAATCGACGCCGGCCCAATACCGTCCTGGCGTAACAGCTGATCGATCAGCAACCGCGTGCCCGAGCCGCGCTGGCGATTGACGAAGCGAACTTGACGCGCCGCGACGTCGGCCAGTGTGCGCAGATTCTTTGGGTTTCCCTTCGGCACGATCAGTCCTTGGTCGCGGTCGGCAAAACGAATCAAGGTGTCGCGGCGCGGGTCAAGCAAGCGCCGAAAACCCGCCGCGACGCCGCCACCCTGCGGCGCGACGGCATGAAAGCCCGCGACGTCCGCCTCGTTTCGAGTCAGCGCTTTCAGGCTTTCGATACTCCCGCGAAAGGTCACGTCACCGACGACGCCCTCCGGTCTCGCCCATTGATCGCAGAATGCGGTCAGCAGCATGTCATGGCTCGCAATGAGCGTCAGGTGCGCGCGCGATCGGCGGGCGGTGGTGGACGCGCTCGCCGCCAGTTGCAGCGCGAACTCGGTGTCGCGCAGGCGCATCGAAATGCGGTCGTTCGCGGCCAGGAATTGCTCCCCGGCTTCGGTCAATTGTGCGCCACGGCCCTGCTGCAATTCGACCAATGGCACTCCAAGCAGGCGGGTGGTGTCGACAAGCAAGCCCCACGCCGCGCGATAGGACAGGCCGGTTTCGCGGGCCGCCGCGCGCAGGGTGGCGTGCTTTTTGATCGCGGTAAGTAGGCGCGACAGCCGAGCGTCGAGCGGTGGCGTGCCCGCGCCCGGGACGCACCACACCAAATCGGGTACCAGCGTGATAGTTGCAGAAGTTGGCATATTTGGCAGGCGTCTCGATTCCGGTATGTTTGCTGGCCGTTTATCAGTGATAGGCAACTCGCAGCATGTTATCCCGATTGTGGTGTTGGAGCCATCGGGTGAGACTGCGCCGTCTCACCCCTCACTCCGTTCGCTAACGCGATTTATGAACTGTGGTCTCCAGCGGTGGACGTAGTTCTCGAGGCGTTCGGCCAGGCCGCTCGGCTGATCGGGTCGTTCGATCAGAAGCTGGTGGAGATCGTCCTGCTTAGCCTACAAGTCAGTCTCAGCGCGGTCGCGATCGCCACCGTCGTCGGGCTGCCTATCGGGGCCGGCCTGGCGGTGGGGAAATTTCCCGGCCGCCAGGCGCTGGTGGTGATGCTGAACGCCATGATGGGATTGCCGCCGGTGGTCGTTGGATTACTCGTCTATTTATTGTTGTCGCGAGCGGGCCCACTCGGCGAATTCGGAATTCTGTTCACACCGAGCGCGATGGTCATCGCGCAAACCGTGTTGATCCTTCCGATCATCGCCGCGCTCACGCGCCAGGCGGTCGAGGACGCGTGGCACGAATACCGCGAACAACTGACGTCGCTCGGCGCGCGCGGTTGGCGCGCGGCGCTCACGCTCGTTTGGGATATTCGTTTTTCCTTGATCACCGCGGTGCTCGCCGGCCTCGGCCGCGCCGCCGCCGAAGTCGGCGCGGTCATTATCGTCGGGGGCAACATCGACGGCGTCACCCGTGTGATGACGACGACGATCGCACTGGAAA
Organism: Burkholderiales bacterium; assembly: GCA_036396275.1. Classification (GTDB taxonomy): domain Bacteria; phylum Pseudomonadota; class Gammaproteobacteria; order Acidiferrobacterales; family Sulfurifustaceae; genus JACQFZ01. The sequence continues at coordinate 4,889 of DASWLD010000200.1, read as the reverse complement.
CCAGCAAAGGGGATCTGCCGCTCGCGCTGAGCCTCGGCGTGATTCTCGTCACGCTGGTGGTGTTGCTGAACGCGTCGGCGCAATCGCTAAAACAACTCACCGAGCGGCGCTATGGCTGAGGCCGTGGCTTCTCTCGCGAACTCCGTTCTTCCGCTGCGGCTGGAACAGGTGAGCTTTGTGATCAACGGCCGCGCGATCATCGATCGCGTGTCGCTCTCCGTCGAAGCCGGATCGCGCACGATCATTCTCGGCCCGAACGGCGCCGGCAAAAGTGTGTTGATGCGGCTGTGTCACGGATTACTCGCGCCGACCTCGGGACGACTCGCGTGGAATCGTCCGGAGCGCCCCGGCGAACGCCGCCGGCAAGCGATGGTTTTCCAAAAGCAAGTGATGTTGCGGCGCTCGGTGCTCGGCAATATCACGTACGCGCTCAAGCTTGCCGGCGTATCGTCCGCCGAGCGCAAGCATCAAGCGTGGGCGGCGCTCGAACGCGTCGGATTGACGCATCTCGCCAAGCATTCGGCGCGCGTGCTATCCGGTGGAGAACAGCAACGGCTCGCGCTGGCGCGCGCGTGGGCGCTGCAACCCGAAGTGCTCTTTCTCGACGAGCCGACCGCGAGCCTCGATCCCGGCGCGGCCGCCGAAGTCGAGCGCATCATCGAGGCGATTCATGGGGCCGGTACCAAGATCGTGATGAGCACGCACAACCTCGGACAAGCGCGGCGTCTCGGCGACGAAGTTCTGTTTTTGCATCAAGGGCAGCTCAAGGAGCGTACCGGCGTCGGACAATTTTTCACCACACCGTCCTCGGCCGAAGCCGAGGCATTTATTAAAGGAGAACTCCCGTGGCTGTACCACAACGACGCCGTTTCCTCCTTGCCGGCGCAGCGCTCGCGTCGATAGTCACGACGTCGCCGCTCGCGGCCCGAGAAGAATACATCACCGTCGCGTCGACGACGTCGACGCAGAGTTCGGGGTTGTTCGAGCACCTGCTGCCGAAGTTCGAAAATGAAACCGGCATCAAGGTGCGCGTGATCGCGGTCGGTACCGGCCAGGCGCTCGACATGGGACGGCACGGCGATGCCGATGTCGTGTTCGTGCACGACAAGACGGCGGAGGAAAAATTCGTCGCGCAAGGTTATGGCGTCGGTCGCAAGGAAGTGATGTATAACGACTTCGTCATCATCGGTCCGAAAACCGATCCGGCGAAGATCACCGGCGGCAACGACGTGTTGGCGGCGTTGAAGAAGATCAAAGCGACGCAAGCGCCGTTCGTGTCGCGCGCGGATAAGAGCGGCACCCATGCCGCGGAGCTGCGCTATTGGAAGGCCGCGGGTATCGATATCGGCAAGGACAAAGGTCCGTGGTACAAGGAGACGGGGTCCGGTATGGGCGCGGCGCTGAACACCGCCTCGGGGTTGAATGGATACATATTCTCCGATCGCGGCACTTGGCTAAATTTCAAGAATCGCGGCGACCTCGGAATCCTGGTCGAAGGCGATAAACGCCTGTTCAATCAATACGGCATCATGCTGGTCAACCCGGCCAAGCACGCGCACGTCAAGAAAACCTACGGCGAGTTGTTCGTGAACTGGGTGGCCTCGCCGGTCGGCCAGCGCGCCATCGCCGACTACAAGATCAACGGCGAGCAATTGTTCTTTCCGAACTATCGACCGCAGTAATGTCGCCGGTACGTCGACGTCGTTTCCTCGTCGCGATGGCCGTCGGTGTTTGCGTGCCGAGCGCCTTGCGGGCGGTGGCAAAGCGCGACATCAAGGACGATGCCGGCCGCACGGTTATGATTCCCGCCAAGGTCGAGCGCGTTTACGGGGCCGGACCGCCGGCCAGCATGCTTGCGTTTGCCCTTGCTCCGGAGAAACTCATCGGTTGGACGTCGCACTTTCGCCCCGCGGAGCGTCCGTTTGTGCCCGAGAAGTATGCGAATCTTCCCGCACTCGGACGCTTAACGGGGCGCGGCAACACGGCGAACGTCGAAGTCGTTCTCGCCGCCAAGCACCCTTCTTCCTTGTTGTGTTCTGAACCCACTACCGACCGTTTTCGCGGGTCGACCGAGTCCGCGCGAAAATTCCGAATGCCGTTGGCTGTCGGCATCGCGGCGGTCGCGCTGGTCGCGATCGTGATCGTCGCGTTCACCGTCGGCCAATATCCCGTCTCGCTCGGCGAGCTCGCGAGCTTGCTGTGGGCACGTCTTGCCGGAGGTGCCGGCGCGGGCGCAAGTGCGACGATTGCGGAAACGGTGATCTTCGACGTCTGCGGCCCGCGGGTGCTTGCGGCGTTGCTCGTCGGCGGCGCGCTCGCGGCGTCGGGCGCGGCGTATCAAACGCTGCTTCGAAATCCGCTGGTGTCGCCCGATATCCTGGGCGTCTCCGCGGGCGCCGCGCTTGGGGCGGTGCTCACGATTTTTCTTTCGCTCAATATCTGGGCGATCCAAGGTTTCGCGTTCGGATTCGGGTTGCTCGCCGTCGCCGCGGCGTATGTCATTGCCGCCAGTCTGCGCGGGCACGATCCGATCCTTGTGCTCGTCCTGGCGGGCGTGGTGCTCGGTTCGCTGCTCGGCGCCTGCATCGCGCTCGTGAAATATCTCGCCGATCCTTATAACCAGCTGCCGGCGATAACGTATTGGCTGCTCGGCAATCTCGCGTCGGCGTCGGTCGAGGACGTGCGCACGAGCCTGGTGCCGGTGCTCGTCGGGTTGGTCGCGCTGTGGCTGGTGCGCTGGCGCATCACCGTACTTTCGCTCGGTGACGAGGAAGCCGCCTCGCTCGGCGTGTCGGCCGGCCGTATCCGTGCGCTGGTTATCGGTGCCGCGACGCTGGTCACGGCGGCGGTCGTTTCGATATCCGGGATTATCGGCTGGATCGGGTTGGTCGTGCCGCATGTCGCGCGCATGCTCGTCGGCCCTGATTTCCGCGTGCTGTTTCCGGTATCGGTACTGCTCGGCTCCGCGTTTCTCCTCGGCGTCGACACGCTCGCGCGCACCGTCGCGCGCATCGAAATTCCGCTCGGCGTGCTCACCGCTTTCGTCGGCACCCCGATCTTCGTGTGGCTGCTCGCGACTACGCGCCGGCGGTGGCAGTAACGCCGATTCAGGCTTGTCGCCCGACAGCTTGTGTAATCTATGTGCTTCGTCCGTCTTAGGAAGTCCTGAACAAGTGTGGGAGCGGTCTTCGACAAGCCCGTCCTGAGCGCAGTCGAAGGGCTCAGACCGAACGGTTCTTATAGTAGAAATCCGTTCGTGCTGAGTCCGTCGAAGCACGACAACCGAATTGTTCAGAGCCTCCCTAAACGATTGAAATTTCATTTTTATTGCCGTTGCGCCCGCGGTTTCTGTCGGAACCTCCGCTGTACCTCTACGGGGGCAACGTTCGGCAACTTGGTTTACTTCGACGTTCAAAAGGAAGAGTATCCTTGCGGATTGCCATCGCGTTGGTGGGTAGCGCGAATCGGAAGGGATGAATATGTAAGCGGTAATAACGAGCAGTAGAGATAACATGAAAAAGAGATCGCTACTTTTGATTGTTTGCCTTTCCGTGGTAGTTGCGTGTGGCGGGGGTGGAGGAGGGGGTGGAGGCGGTGGTGGTGGTGGCAACGCGCCGCCGCTTGTCATCAACTTCAACAGCGTCAATGCCAATATCTACCGGGATCTGGTTACGCGAACCTATGCGTCGACTCCCGTCGGGATTTTCGGCACGTTGTTTCTGCCGGACAACCTGAGCTCGAAAGTGCCGGCGATGGTCATTGCCCACGGTACCGGCGGCGTATCCCAAGGCCGCGAAATGGAATGGGCCAAGTATCTAAGGGACAACGGAATAGCGGGGTTCGTCGTCGATAGTTTCACGCCTCGCGGTGTTGGCGCGGGCGGCACCGACCCGAACACGGTGAATTCGTCGGTCAGTGTCGCTGACGCGCTGTTCGCGCTGGAACTGCTTGCTACCCATCCGAACATCGACGCGAATCGCATCGGCGTGATGGGCGGATCGCGCGGCGGCAACGTGGCTTATGCCACGGCTTTCGAGGAAGCGCGAGCGGGCGTCATCAACGGCGCGCTGAAATTCGCCGCCCACATTCCGTTTTATCCGAACTGCAATGTGCGTCGGTGGTCACCGAACATGACGGGTACTCCGATGTTGTTCTTGTTGGCTGAACTGGATGATCTAACCCCCTCAACACCGTGCATCGATTCGTTTATTCCGTTGTTGACGGGTGCGAGTGTCACGACCGAAGTATATATGGGCGCTCACCATGGTTTCGATTCGAACTCGTCGTTGGCACTGATAAATACGGCTGCTTATGGTGACTGCGCCGGTGAGGAGCGTCTCGACAATACCGGGCAGACGCGATTTAGCCGGTTTGATAATCAAACAGTGTTCAACAACGGAATGGAGTATAACGACTATCTGGACATGTGCATCAAGGCCGGGGCGCATTTCGGTGCGGACAATCAAATGGCCGAGGATCAGGCCAAAACGGACGTGCTCGATTTTTTGACGCAGGTGTTTAGTCTCTAGCGGGCGGCTAGGATTTCGTCACGCCGAAATCAACGGAGGATTACGGGGATGACGCATCACGCAGCTGTCGAAGCCCCGCTCGCCGTAGTCACGGCTTTCGTCGGCACCCCGATCTTCGTGTGGCTGCTCGCCACCGCGCGGCGGCGGTGGCAATGAAACTCGAAGCGCGCGAACTCGGTTTCGGGTACCGGCACCATCGCGTCGGCCCTGATGTGTCGTTGTCGTTGGAGGCGGGGGAGGTGGTGTGCCTGCTCGGTCCGAACGGCGGCGGCAAGACGACGCTGTTTCGCACATTACTCGGGTTGCTGCCGGCACAAGGTGGGCAAGTTCGTCTCGGCGGCGACGATCTCACCGCGCTGC
>DASWLD010000199.1:0-20470 GCA_036396275.1 Burkholderiales bacterium | reverse complement strand
CCACCAATGGCCGACGCGTTGTTCCAGTCCGAGATCAAGAGTCTGCCGCTGTTGCACCGCGGCAAGGTGCGCGACGTTTATGCCGTCGGCACGGACCACATGCTGATCGTGACGACGGATCGGCTCTCGGCGTTCGACGTCGTGCTGCCGACGCCGATTCCGGGCAAAGGCGCCGTGCTGACCGAGCTTTCCAATTTCTGGTTTGCGCGCACGCGCCACGTGGTGCCGAATCACTTGGCCGATCTGCCGCTGGCGCGGGTGTTGATCGATCCGGTCGAGCGCACGCCGGTCGAGGGCCGTTCCGTGGTCGTGCGCAAGATGAAGGCATTGCCGGTCGAGGCCGTCGTGCGCGGTTATATCGCCGGATCGGGCTGGAAGGAGTATCGCCAACGCTCCACGGTGTGCGGCATCGCGTTGCCCCCCGGGCTGCGCGAAGCCGATCGGCTGCCCGAGCCGATTTTTACGCCATCGACCAAGGCGGCGGTTGGGCTACACGATGAGAACATTAGTTTCGAAAAGGCCGCCGAACTCATCGGCGCCGAGATCGCCGCGAAAGTTCATGACGTGAGCATCGCGCTCTATAAGGAAGCGGCCGAGTACGCGCGCGGATGCGGCATCATCATCGCCGATACCAAGTTCGAATTCGGACTCGATTCGGACGGGCGCCTCGCGTTGATCGACGAGGCGCTGACGCCCGACTCGTCGCGTTTCTGGCCGATCGACCAATATCGCCCGGGCTCGAACCCGCCCAGCTTCGACAAGCAATACGTGCGCGATTATTTGGAAACGTTGGGTTGGGACAAGAAACCGCCCGCGCCGGCATTGCCGCCCGACGTGGTGGCGAGGACGGCGGAGAAATATCGCGAGGCGCTGACGCGCCTGACCGGAGCGGTCTGATCAATTCCAGAAAATATGAATGCTCGCCGCAGAGACGGCCGCTCCTGCGCATCCCTGCGCCCGCGACATTCGTGCATCCTGCACAGCACCAAGACGCAAAGAGTAGTAAGGATAATCTGAACCGCTTCTTTGCGTCTTCGCGTCTTTGCGGCGGAAAGTCATATAAATCAGAGTCTCCCTAGGAAGTTTTCTCGGCCGTGACCGGCGGCGCGTTGCGCCGATCCGATTCGATATGGTCGGGTCCGACGCGGCGGGCGTGCGCCGCGACCACCTCGGCGCGCGCCAGAAAGTGCGTCGGTTTTTCACCGGCGGCGTAGCCGACCACGCCGGCGGAAAACGTCGGCAGCGGCCGCAGCCGACCGGCGTAGTGATAATGCGAACTCATCAACCGCTCCTGCGCTTTTTTCAGCGCCTTCACGCCTTGCTCGGCGTCGGCGCCGGGCAGCAGCCACAAGAGTTTGTGCGTGTTGCAGCCGGAGACGGTGTCGTACGCGCGGGCACAGGAGGTGACGCTTTCGAGATAACGGCGCAGCACTTCACTCGCCGCCTGCGGACCGACCAATACGCGAATGTTCTCCAGCTGGTCCGGGCCGAGCAGCGCGAGCGTCAGCGGCTGGTGGTAGCGTTGGGTGCGGCGAATCTCGGCCTCGATCCGGCGCAGCAAGTCGGGCCGGTTGACGGTAATCTCGCCGCTGCTCGGAATGCCGGTCGGCGCTTCGATCTGCCGGCCGATTTCATTGGCCGACTGTTGCGCGTGGCGTAGGTTGTCGCCGAGTTCGCGATAGTCGTCGATCAGTTCGCGCGCGGTATCGCGCAGAATCTCGCGCCAGCTTTCGAGCTCGCCGGTTTCCGCGCTCTTAAGCGTCAGTTCGACGCTGCCGAGCGACGCAATGCTTTCGAGATTCGCCCGTGCGACGCGATCCAGCTCGGTGACCAAGGTTTGTTGCAGCGGCTTAAGTTGCGCCAGCCGATCGGCCGCCGGAGCCGCGGTCGAGGCCGCCGCCGGTTGCTTCGGTAAGCCGGCGCCGGCGGCCCAGAGTTGCGCCACGAGGTGCTGCGCCAGCGCCGTGATATCGGGGAGGTCCGGTATGTCGCGCGTCTCCGGGTGCAGCTTGATCAGCTTCGCCAGGCGTTGTTCTATCAAACGGATCTTGAGACGAGTAATGCGGTCGGTTCCGGTCGTGCGCGCGTAGCGGTCGACGGCGTTGCGCGTGAACGTAAGAAACGCTTTCTCGATCAGCGCCATCAGCGCGCCGCGCACTTCATGGCCGCGCTCGATCCGCGCAAGCAGCTCGGCGCCACCCGGCGTGGTGCGCAGCGTCTGCAGCATCGTGAGCAGCGGTTCCATCACGGAACCGGCGGCGTTGGAGTCGTCTTGGTGCATCCGGAGAGCTTTTCGTTCGAAGTGCGAGCCTACTCGCGCGCTCGGTGAAACTCAATCTTGCATTGGGCCCGCTTCTAATTTACCCGCGGCCGGCACTATAGTAACGCCGTGACCCGAGCCCTCGCGTTATTGTTGATCGGCGCAATCGTGGCGGCGCAGTTTGCCTGCAGCCGCGAAGAGCCCGCGCCGGGGACCGCCGCGCCGGCGACGCCGGCGCTACCGGAACTTGCGCCGGTACCGTCGATTGCGGCGTTGAACCGCGGCGCCCGCTTGTTCCAGGAGCACTGCGCGCAGTGTCACGGGCCGGAGGCGCAGGGGCATCCCGATTGGCAGACGCCGGGTGTGGTCGCCGCGCCGCCGTTGAACGGCACCGGCAACGACTGGAAGCGCACCCGCGCGCAGTTGACGGCGGCAATCGCGAACGGTTCGAAGCGCGACGGTGAGTGGGTGATGCCCGGATGGAAGGGCCGTCTGAGCGACGCCGAAATCGGCGATCTCATCACCTGGTTTCAAGCCCTGTGGCCGCCGGAAGTGTACTCCCGCTGGCAACGGGCCAACGCCGGCGGCTAGGCCGGCGCTTTCGGTTCTGACGGGGGATCTATGGGTATCATCATTTGGATCGTTATCATTCTGATAATCGCCGCGCTGCTGAAGTATTTGTTGACCGATGGCGGCCGCAAGTAGACGCCGTTCGCCGCTTTGGCGGCCAACCGAAACAACGTTCGGTTGCGACCGCACCATTTCACGGATGTCCGGTCACAGCACGATGACGGAACGCTGACGAAAACCCCCGCGCGAGAAGCGCGGGTGCAATGGAGGGAAGGCCATGACCGACGTAGTCGCCGAAGCCGCCGCTCAACACCGGGTATTATCGGCGGACGAACTAAAACGGATCGATGCCTACTGGCGCGCCGCGAACTATCTCTCGGTGGGCCAGATTTATCTCCTCGACAATCCATTGTTGACCGAGCCGCTTGAGATCGAGCACGTGAAGCCGCGGCTGCTCGGCCACTGGGGCACAACACCGGGGCTCAATTTCATCTACGCACATCTCAATCGCGTCATCCGTGCCCGCGACCTCGACATGATTTTCGTTGCCGGGCCCGGGCACGGCGGCCCGGCGATGTTCGCGAACACGTGGCTCGAAGGCTCCTTCAGCGAGCTTTATCCCGACGTCCCACGAGACGCCGACGGCATGCGCAAACTCTGCCGCCGCTTCTCGTTTCCCGGCGGATTGCCGAGCCACGCCGGCGCGCAAACGCCGGGTTCGATCAATGAAGGAGGCGAGCTCGGCTACTCGATCGCGCACGCGTATGGCGCCGCGTTCGACAATCCCGACTTGATCGTGACTTGCGTCGTCGGCGACGGCGAAGCGGAAACCGGTCCGGCCGCCGCCGCGTGGCATTCGAACAAGTTTCTCAATCCGATTCGCGACGGCGCGGTGCTGCCGATACTGCACCTGAACGGCTACAAGATCGCGAACCCGGCGCTGCTCGCGCGCATCTCGCGCGAGGAACTGGAGAGTTTGTTCATCGGCTATGGCTATCGGCCCTATTTCGTCGAGGGCCGCGAACCCGGGGCGATGCACGAAAAATTCGCCGCGACCCTCGACGCGGTGCTCGATGAGATTCACGCGATCCAGCACGACGCGCGGCGTACCGGTGTCGCGCGCCTGGCGCGCTGGCCGATGATCGTGTTGCGCACGCCGAAAGGTTGGACCGGGCCGAAGACGGTCGACGGTTTGCCGGTCGAGGATACCTGGCGCTCGCATCAAGTGCCGTTCGGCGAAGTGCGGTCCAATCCGGCGCATCGGCAATTGCTCGAGGAGTGGCTGAAGAGCTACCGGCCGGAAGAGCTGTTCGATTCGTCCGGCGCGCCGAACGCCGATCTCGCTGCGTTGGCGCCGACCGGCGCGCGCCGCATGGGCGCCAACCCGCGGGCCAACGGCGGTCTGCTGCTCAAGGATTTGACGCTGCCGGATTTTCGCGACTACGCGGTGGCGGCGGATCGGCCCGGCGGCACGGACGCCGAAGCGACGCGCGTGCTCGGCACGTTTCTGCGCGACGTCATGCGCATGAATGAATCGAATCGAAATTTTCGACTGGTCGGTCCCGACGAGACCGCGTCGAACCGGCTCGGTGCGGTCTTCGCGGCGAGCGGGAAGACGTGGCTGGCCGAACGCCTGCCGACCGATGAGCACCTCAGTCCCGAAGGGCGCGTGATGGAGATACTGTCGGAGCACACGTGCGAGGGATGGCTCGAGGGCTATCTGCTGACCGGACGGCACGGGCTGTTCTCGTGCTACGAGGCGTTCATCCACATCGTCGATTCGATGTTCAATCAGCACGCCAAGTGGTTGAAGGTGAGCAAGGAGGTGGCGTGGCGCCGCCCCATCGCCTCGCTCAACTATCTGCTGACCTCGCACGTCTGGCGCCAGGACCACAATGGTTTCTCGCATCAGGATCCCGGCTTCATCGATCATGTCGTGAACAAGAAGGCCGACAGCATTCGCGTCTATCTACCGCCGGATGCGAATACACTGCTCTATATCGCCGATCGGTGCCTGCGCAGCCGCGATTTCATCAACGTGATCGTCGCCGGCAAGCAGCCGCAGCCGGTCTGGCTCGACATGGGCGCGGCGATCAAGCATTGCACCGCCGGCATCGGCATCTGGGAATGGGCCAGCAACGACGACGGCGAAGAGCCCGACGTGGTCATGGCCTGCGCCGGCGACGTGCCGACGCTCGAGACGCTCGCGGCGGTCGATCTACTGCGCCAACAACTGCCGGCGCTCAAGGTTCGCGTGGTGAACGTGGTCGATCTGATGACGCTCGACCCCGAACACCCGCATGGACTGAAACCGCGCGACTTCGACGCGCTCTTTACCGTCGATAAGCCGATCATCTTCGCCTACCACGGGTATCCGTGGCTGATTCATCGGCTGACCTACCGCCATACGAATCACGCGAACCTGCACGTGCGCGGGTACAAGGAAGAGGGCACCACCACGACGCCGTTCGACATGGCGGTGCGCAACGACCTCGACCGTTTTCACCTGGCCGGCGATGTCGTCGACCGCGTGCCGAAACTCGGCGCGCGCGCCGCCTACGTCAAGCAGTATCTGCGCGACCAGCTGATCGAACACGACGACTATATTCGGCGCCACGGCGAGGACCTTCCCGAGATTCGCGGCTGGCGCTGGCCGGAGCGAATACTCGGAATTTGAGCGAGCCGGCGCGGTCAATCGTCGGCGCCGAGGGTTTGTCCCTCGACCTCGCCGTCCTCGGGCAGCGCTGATACTTTCCCCATCGGTGAACCTCTTCGGAGCCGTCATGAACACGCGCTGGAAGCAAATGCTGGTACTACTGGCGCTCGCCGCGGGTTCCGTCGGTGACGCGTTCGCCGAGTGGAGCCTCGATCTCGGCGTGGAGAGTTTTCGTTGGCAGGAGTTCGATTCGGGGGCACGGTTGCTCGAAGAAACCGGCCCGCGGTTTCGCGTCGGCGGCACTTGGCGCCAACCCTTTGGCGTCGAGCAGCGCGACCTGTTCCAACTTCGCGGCGCGATCTACTTGGGAAACGTCGACTACGACGGACAGGCCTGCACGCTGTCCGGGATCTGCTCGCCGTTCAAGAGCGACGCAATTTATGCCGGCGCCACGGTGGAAGCGACGTACGCGCGCCGCTTCGGCGCGGAGCCGGTTGGCGAATTCTTCGTCGGCGGCGGCACCGATTCTTGGCGTCGCGACATCAAGGGGTCGGGCGGCGTGTCCGGGGCGATCGAAGATTGGTCGGTGCTTTACGCGATCGCCGGCGGCGGCGCGAATTGGTCCGGCCCCGAGGCGCATGTGCGGGCGCACGTCGGCGTGAAGTATCCCTTGTACGCGACGAACGTTCCGAATTCTTTCGACGTCACGCTCGAGCCCAAGGGCCGAGCATCCCTATTCGCGCGCGTCGCGACCGACTTCATCGGCGCCGGTCGGCCGCGCTGGGGCATTGGTATCTACTATGACAGCTACCGGTTCGCGATGTCGGATATCGAGCAGGTCGGCTCGGTATTGATTTGGCAGCCGGAAAGCCGGCAGGACGTCATCGGTATTTTTACGTCCGTCTATCTTCCATAGCGCCGCTCAGCGCAGCGCGTGCAGCGAGACCTTCTTGACCGATCCGCGCGGAATGTGCGCGCACACGAAGTCGGCGAATAATTCCACTTCGTGCCGGCGCGGAAAACGTTCGCGACAAGCGAGTACGATCGTGCGTCCGGTGTTCTTGCCTTCGAGCCGGCGGTAGCGGATCAGTTCTTTCAGCCGTTCGTCTTCGTTGACCGCGAGCAGCGGCATCAACGTGTAACCGGCGCCGGACGCCACCAGGTGGCGCAGCGTTTCGATGCTCGTGACATGCATTTCCTTGATGTGCCCGCGTCGATTCGGCCGGCACGCGGCGATCGTTTGATCGCGCAGGCAATGACCGTCTTCGAGCAGCACCATCTCCCCGGCCTTGAGTTCGCTCACCGGTACCGGATCCCTGGCCTGCAACGGGTGGTCCTTCGGCAGCGTCAACAGGAACGGTTCGACGAACAGCGCAATCACGTGGAGACCTTCCGTGTCGAACGTCTGCGCCGCGAGCACCGCGTCGAGACCGCCGCCACGCAGTTCCTCGAGCAGATCGTCGGTTAGGCCCTCCTTCAAATAAAGCTCGAGCCGCGGGAACGCCTTGCGCAGCGGCGCGAGAAGATGCGGCATCAAGTACGGTCCGAGGGTTGCAATCGCGCCGAGGCGAAACGGCCCGGCAAGGGGCGCCCGCGTCGACTTGGCGGCGGTAAGAATCTTCTCCGCCTCTTCCAGCACGACGCGCGCCTGCTGAATCACCGCCGCGCCCACTTCGGTGATCGCGACCGAGACCACTTCGCTCGACGCGGCGACGCGTCTCGCCGGGCGCCGGCTGCGCTCGAACAGCGTTACGCCCAAATATTCCTCGATCTTGCGGATCTGTCCGCTCAGCGCCGGCTGGCTTACGTGGCAGGCGCGCGCGGCTTTGCCGAAGTGACGGTGGTCCGCCACCGCCACGACGTACTGCAGATCGCGCAATGTCAGGCCGGCGATGTTCATAAGCGATTCTTATCGAGTCTATAGGATTAATCAGTTGGATTGTAGGCGCGAGCGCGTCCAGTATTACCGCATCGGGAAGGCATGCGGATGCCCCCAACGGTAAACCCAACGAGGAGAGTGATCATGGCGTTTCGAATCAGCGTAGGCGACAAGTTTCCGGAGTTTTCAGTACCAGCCGTGGTTTCAATCGAGCCGGGCAAGGAATTCAAGACCATCGGTTCGCAGGATCTGCAAGACAAGTGGTCGGTGGTGTTTTTCTGGCCGATGGATTTCACGTTCGTGTGTCCGACCGAGATCGCCGAGTTCAACAAGGAATTGAAGGCGTTCCGCGAGCGCGGCGCCGAGGTATACGGCGCGAGTACCGACAGCCAGTACGTGCACTTGGCTTGGCGCCAGCAGCATCCGGATCTGAAGAATCTTCAGTACCCGATGCTCGCCGACAACAAGCGCGAGCTGAGCGATGCCCTGGGCGTGCTGCACCCGACCGAGAAGGTGGCGATGCGCGCGACCTACATCGTCGATCCGGAAGGGATCGTGCGCTGGGTCAGCGTGTACGACTTAAACGTCGGACGCAACGTGAAAGAGGTCATCCGCACGCTCGACGCGCTGCAAACCGATGAGCTCTGCCCGTGCAATTGGGAGCGCGGCAAGGACACGCTCAAGGCCGCTTAACGAAGTCATCCGCGCGCCCGCCCGCTTCGTGAAGCGCGAAGCGGCGGGCGGCGGGCCAACTCCATCGGAGGAAAAGATGAACGCAGTACTTGAACGCAACGATCTCGATACCGCGCTGCCCTCGACGTCGACCGCGATCGCACGGGATTTGAAACTGAACCTGAAGCGCCTGCTCGAGGACGGCGCGCTGGGCGAAGACAACGCGACGCTGGCACTGCTCGCGCTGGCGACGTCCACCGGCGACGGTGCACTCGCGGCTTACGCGCGCGTCCGGCTGGTCGAATTGGACGTCGGCGCCGAGCAAATCCAGGAAGCCGCCGAAAGCGCGGCGATCATGGGAATGCTGAACGTCTACTACCGCTTTCGCCACATGCTCGCGAAAGATGACGAATACCGCGCCGCGGGTTTGCGCATGACCGCGCTGGCGCGCCCGGCGCTCGGCAAGGAGCGCTTCGAAATGCTGGCATTCGCGGTATCGGTGCTGAACGGTTGCGAATCATGCATTCGTTCGCACGAAAAGGTCCTGCGCGACGCCGGTGTCAGTGCCGACCAGGTGCACGATTTGGCACGTCTGGCCGCAGTGGTGAAGGGACTGCACGCGCTTACCGTGCGAGGTTAGTCAACGTATATCGACTGAGAGACGAAGGAGGAATCATGGCGGCAAACATGGCTATCAATATCGGAATCAACGAACCGGATCGCAAAGAAATCGCCGACGGTTTGGCGAAGTTGCTGGCGGATTCGTACACGCTGTATCTCAAGACGCATAACTTTCACTGGAACGTCACCGGTCCGATGTTCGAGACGCTGCATTTGATGTTCGAGCGCCAATACACCGAACTCGCGACCGCGGTCGATCAGATCGCCGAGCGCATCCGCGCGCTCGGGTTTCCGGCGCCCGGCAGCTACGCCGAATTCGGCCGGCTCGCGTCGATCCAGGAAGCGACCGGCGTTCCCGACGCCCAGTCGATGATCCGGCAGTTGGTGGACGGGCAGGAGGCGGTCGTGCGGACCGCACGCTCGGTGTTCCCGGTGGTCGATCGCGCGCACGACGAACCCACGGCGGATTTGCTCACGCAGCGCATGCAAGTACACGAGAAAACCGCATGGATGCTGCGCAGCTTGTTGGCCGGCTGAAAAGGCGGCCCATGAGGTCTCGCGCCGGGCCGGAAGGACTCGGGCGGCTCCTCGCCGCCCGAGGAGTCTATCGGCCGTTTGCTTCCTTACGATCGCGATGCAATTCGCGGCGATCGTGGCGCCGTTCCTTGCGGTCGGCATGTAAATCCTTGCGGTCGCGTTGTCGGTCGGCACGGTCCGCCTTCAGATCGGCCCGTTCTTCCGCAGCGCCGGCTTTGTCACCCTCACGCACTTCCTTGGCGAGTTCGTGTCTGTCGCGGCGAATCTCCCGTTGGTCCCGACGCAGTTCGCGGCGGTCGCCGCGGATTTCGCGGTTGTCCTGACGCAGCTCGCGTCTATCGCCGGCGATTTCGGGGTCGGCCGAGTACGACGGGCCGGCCCACGCCGCGATCAACGCGACCAAACCGATGGAAAGCAACTTCGACATGCGATTTCTCCGGTTGTTTTCGGACAGCTGAACCCAAGATAGGCCAACTTCCGACAACAACGCTGCCCTCAATGAACGGTTGACGACAAACGGAACGGGACGGTGGCTAATCGACGGCGTACCAGAAATCGCCCAGATAGCGCCCGCCGGTCGCGACGATGAAGGTGATCAGCCCCAACCCCAGATTGGCGACGACCAGCATGCGAATTTGCGCGAGTTGCTCCGCGGCCTTTGGCCAGCGCTTGGCGGCCGCTGCTTTCTTGAAGCGCTGAAACGGCGCGGCGAAGATGTACAGAAAAATCGCGATCATGGCCCAGCCGGTGACTTGCATGATTTGAACGTGCGGCCCCGCGTTTTCGAATCCCTCGAAGATACCGAAGACCAGCCAGTAACCGGTCAGCGGAAGGATGACGGCCGCGGCCCATACCCAGGGGAAGAAGCGGTTGAACGTGCCGACCCAAAGGGGCAGGCGCTGAGCGGGTTTGAGGACGGCGGCCGCCACCGGCCGCAGCGCCACGACGGCGAAGAACATGCCGCCGACCCAAATCGTCGCACACAGAATATGCAGGGTGATCGCGACAGCCATGTGCAGCCCTCCGGTTAGCCGACGAGGCGGCTTTTCAGCGTAAGGTAAGAGCGCTTGATTGCGCGCGCGAGTTTCTCGATGCGGGTGCGATGATAATACACGCGATCGGCCGCGGTCATTTCCTCGAAGCGGCCGTCGTACTTGAGCTTGGCCCAGGCGTTGAAGTCGAAGCGTTTTGCCAGCCGGTAGAGATAGCGGTTGATCGGCGCAAAGCCGGGTTTGCGCACGACCGCCGCGCCGAAATCGATGAGGCACGGCAGCCGGCCGTCGATGACGAGAAGATTGTCGCGCCGCTTGAGGTCCGCGTGCGCGACGCCGCGCTCGTGCAGTTCCTTGATGTACAGCAGCAGCGTGTCGAAGTATTTCCCGGGATCGGCGAGCGGCGCGGTTCGCAGCGAAGCGGCATTCACGTAGTCGAGCACGAGATAGCGACCGCGCAGCAGGCCGTGACAACGCGGACTGCCGGCGAAACCGGCAAGGTGGCGATAGACCTCGTGCTCACGGCGCAGCATCAAGCGCTGCAGCCAGCCGTGCACGCCGCGGCCGGGGGCGACCTTCACGATCAGGCGCCGGCCGCCGTTTTCGTAGAGATAGACCGAACCTTGGTAACCGCGCGCGTGCGCCGGGTCGCCGGCGCTCACCCGAGATTCGATCCAGTCGATCAGCGCGCGCTCGGTCGTGGCGTCGAGCGGATCGGGCATGCGCGGTTTCAGCCGAGCCGACGGTAGAGGATATAAAGACAGAACAGCAGCAGCGCCGCGATGATCGGCTCGCCGTTTTGCTTGAGGCTCTGCTTGAACGACCATTCGGAGGTTTGCCCCGATCGGTACGGCCGCGGTCGCGGCATCAGTGCCTGCGTCTCGCGCGCCCAATCTTCCCATTGGCCGGGGAAAAGCTTCGCGAGCTGGCGGTCCTCGGCCGCGATGGTCTGCGGGTAATAGAACAGCGACAGCGCGATCCAGGCGACGAAGCTCCACCACAAGCTCGACGCCAGACAGAAACCGACCATGATCAGGTGGTTGCCGACGTATAGCGGGTGGCGCACATAGGCATAGGGTCCGGTGGTCGCGAGTATCTTATCTTTCTTGACATGTCCGGATGCCCACAGCCGGACGAGGATACCGAGAACCGCCGCGAGAACTCCCCAGTAATAGAATTCAGCGATCGGCGCGCCCACGACCGTGAGCACAATCAGAAAGACGATACCGACGAACTGGCGCGAACGATAACGGTTATGGCGGAGATCGTAGACGAGACGTTTGAGACCGGAACGCGGCGCGATTGCTTCTTCTTCCATAGGCGATCGAGACTCGACCCTCGCTGAACGGCGTGTGATCTTAGCATGGCGGCCGCCGCGCCCGCGCCCCGGCTGCAAACCCGAAGCCGATCGGTTAAAGTTGAACGGACGAGTGTAATCGTAATCCGCGCATGCCCGAGTACCTCATTGCTCCATCCATCCTGTCCGCGGATTTCGCACGCCTCGGCGAGGAAGTGGCCAGCGTCGTCGCGGCCGGCGCCGATATCGTTCACTTCGACGTGATGGACAACCACTACGTGCCGAATCTTACCGTCGGGCCGGTAGTGTGCGAGGCCTTGCGCAAACATGGCATCAAAGTCCCGATCGACGTGCATCTCATGGTTCAGCCCGTCGACCGCCTTATCGACGACTTCGCCGCCGCCGGCGCCACCTATATTACGTTTCACCCGGAGGCCACCGAGCACATCGACCGTTCGCTTGCGCTGGTGCGCGAGCACGGCTGCAAGAGCGGTTTGGTGTTCAATCCGGCAACGCCGCTCGATCACTTGCGCTACGTGATGGACAAGGTCGATATGGTCTTGATCATGTCGGTTAACCCCGGCTTCCCCGGACAGCAGTTTATTTCGAGCGCGTTGACCAAGCTACGCGACGCACGCCGGCTGATCGACGACAGCGGCCGCGCGATCCGACTCGAAATCGACGGCGGTGTAAAGCTCGACAACATCCGCGCCATTGCCGAAGCCGGCGCCGACACCTTCGTCGCGGGGTCGGCCATCTTCGGCGCCGCCAAGGCGGCCGACCCGCATCGCTACGATTCCGTGATCAAGGCGATGCGCGCGGAGTTGGCCAAGGTCGGCGCCGCGTACGTTTGAGCCGCCAGTTATCCGCAGATTAACGCAGATGTTTATTAGGATGAACGCAGATAAAGAAGGAATAACCAACTTTTATCTGCGTTCATCTCTGTTCTGATCCGCGTTCATCGGCGGACGCCGTGTCTTTTATTCTTTGACGAGGGCCTTGAAACCCCGCGGCCTGGCCTCGTAGTTGATTCGCTCGCGGAAGTGCCGCAATATCCGCGTTTGTACACGACTGAATGACCATGAGCGACGGGAAACGGACCGTAACGAACACATGGCGATGGTGGCGAAAAAGCCGCTAGTCGCGTGTTCGTCCGTTTAACCGTAATCTCATGGTGATTCATGTTCCTACCCCGGTCCGAGTTCGATAGTTACCGTCGTCAAGGTTTCAACCGCATCCCGGTGGTGCGCGAGGTCTTAGCGGATCTCGACACACCCCTCAGCGTTTACCTCAAACTGGCCCATCGTCCGTTTTCGTACCTGTTCGAATCGGTGCAGGGCGGCGAGAAGTGGGGTCGCTATTCCATCATTGGTTTGCCGTGCCGCACGATTCTGACGATTGCGGATCGTGAAGCGCGCGTCGTCAAGGACGGCGAGGTCGTCGAACAAAGCCGCGTTACCGATCCGCTGGAATTCATACGCGAGTTCAAGGCCCGCTATCGCATGCCGCAGTCGCCGGGGCTGCCGCGCTTCACCGGCGGCCTGGTCGGCTACTTCGGCTACGAATCGGTGCGCTACATGGAGCCCCGGCTCGGCGACATGACGAAGCCGGACGCCATCGGCGTGCCGGACGTCGTGTTGATGGTGTCCGATGAAGTCGTGGTGTTCGACAACCTGAGCGGCAAGCTTTTCATCGTGCTGCACGTCAACCCGGAAATCGACGACGCCTATAACAAGGCGCAAGAGCGGCTCGGGGAAATCGCGTCCCGTCTTGGGACCGGTGTGCCGGATCCGGCGCTGGGAGCGGTGATCGAAACGGTGGCCGAGAGCGATTTCGTTTCCGAGTTTCCGCGCGACAAGTTCGAAGCCGGTGTCGAGCGCATTCGCGAATACATCCGCGCGGGCGACGTCATGCAAGTGGTACTGGCGCAGCGACTGTCGGTGCCGTATCGCGCGACGCCGCTGAATCTATACCGCGCGCTACGGACGCTGAATCCATCGCCGTACATGTACGTGCTGAATCTCGACGGGTTTCACATTGTCGGTTCGTCCCCGGAAATTTTGGTGCACCTCGAAAACGGCGTGGTGACCGTGCGCCCCATTGCCGGCACGCGCCGGCGCGGTGCGGACGAAACCCAAGACCAGGCGCTTGAAAAGGAACTGCTGGCGGATCCCAAGGAACGCGCCGAGCATTTGATGTTGATCGACCTCGGGCGCAACGACGTCGGGCGCGTGGCGCAAATCGGCAGCGTGAAAGTCACCGAGCGCATGGTGATCGAGCGCTACTCGCACGTGATGCACATCGTCTCGAACGTCGTCGGCCGATTGCGCGACGATCTCGATGCCGTCGACGTGCTGCGCGCCGCGTTTCCCGCCGGCACCTTGAGCGGCGCACCGAAGATTCGCGCCATGGAGATCATCAACGAGCTTGAGCCGGTGAAGCGCGGTGTCTACGGCGGCGCCGTGGGATACATCGGCTGGAGCGGCAACATGGACACCGCCATCGCGATTCGCACCGCCGTGATCAAGGACGGCAGACTCTATGTGCAGGCGGGTGCGGGCATCGTCGCCGACTCGGTGCCGGCGCTCGAATGGGAAGAAACGATGAGCAAGGCGCGCGCGATATTTCGCGCGGTGGCGCTGGCGGCGGGCGGACTGAACGGGCGGCAATGATTTCTTGACGCAAAGACGCCAAGACGCGGAGAAATATGGATGATGGATGAAAACGCGTTGTCGAGCGAAGTTATCGGCGCTGCTATTGAAGTTCATAGGCACCTCGGTCCCGGATTGCTCGAGTCTATCTATCGAGATTGTCTCGTTCACGAGCTTCGGCTCAGGGGCTTTCAGGTTGCGCAAGAGGTGACTTTGCCGGTCACCTACAAGGGGCGTGAATTCAGCGCCGCGTATCGCGCGGACGTGGTGGTCGAGGATCGACTTGTCGTTGAATTGAAGGCCGTCGAAATTGTATTGCCGGTATTCTCCGCGCAGTTGCTTTCGTATCTGCGGATCAGTGGAAAGAAACTTGGCTTACTGATCAACTTCAACGTTCCGCGTGAAGGACGGCGTCAAGCGCTTGGTTAATCAACTCTGATCTCCTTTGCGTCTTCGCGCCTTTGCGTCGAGGGTTCTCAAGAATGCTTTTGATGATCGATAACTACGACTCGTTCACCTACAACCTGTTTCAGTACTTGGGTGAACTGGGGCAAGATGTACGTGTATTCCGCAACGACCAGATTTCGGTCGACGAAATCGCGGCGCTCAAACCCAAGCACATCGTGATTTCGCCGGGTCCGTGCACGCCGAATGAGGCCGGGATTTCGATCGCGACTGTCGAGCGCTTCGGCGGCGGGATTCCGATTCTCGGGGTGTGTCTCGGCCATCAGAGTATCGGCCAGGCCTACGGCGGGCGGATCGTGCGCGCCAAGCAGCTGATGCACGGGAAGACCTCGATGATTCATCACGGCGGCGACGGCGTATTTTCGGGCTTGCCGAGCCCATTCGAAGCGACGCGCTACCACTCGCTCGTGATCGAGCGCGAGAGTCTACCCGCCTGCCTCGAGGTGACGGCCTGGACCGACGACGACGA
Organism: Burkholderiales bacterium; assembly: GCA_036396275.1. Lineage (GTDB taxonomy): Bacteria > Pseudomonadota > Gammaproteobacteria > Acidiferrobacterales > Sulfurifustaceae > JACQFZ01. Next base: position 5,401 of record DASWLD010000199.1, on the reverse strand, counting down.
GATCATGGGCGTGCGCCATCGGGAACACGCCGTGGAAGGCGTGCAGTTCCATCCGGAGTCGCTGCTGACCGAGCACGGCCACAAACTGCTGGCGAATTTCCTGGGGATCCGTTTCGACGAGCCCGAGCGGCGCCGGGCGTAGTCGATGACCTCCACCAAAGCGGCTGGCGGCATCGGCGCGAAGGCCGGTGCGGGGCTGACGTTCACCGTTGCGCTGCTGGCGATGCTCGCGCCGTTCAGCATCGACAGCTACTTGCCGTCGCTGCCCGACATCGCGCGCGAATTCAGCGCCGCCGATTGGCAGGTGCAGCAGACCCTGAGTTTGTATCTATTCGCTTTTGCCGCAACCACGTTGTTCTACGGCCCGCTGTCGGACGCCTACGGTCGGCGTGCCGTGGTGTTGGGTACGTTGGCGTTGTATGCGGTGACGTCCATCGGCTGCGCGTTCGCGCCGAATATTCACTGGTTGCTGGCGATGCGCATCGGCCAGGGCTTGACCGCCAGCGGAACCATCGTCATCGGCCGCGCGATCGTGCGCGACGCCTTCACCGGCGCGGCCGCTCAGCGAGTCATGTCGAACGTAATGCTGTTCTTTTCACTCGCTCCGGCGGTGGCGCCGATCATCGGCGGCCACCTTCAGGAAGCGTACGGCTGGCGTTCGGTGTTCTGGTTTCTCGCCGCCCTCGCGTTCCTGCTCTGCGCTTGGACCTTTTGGCGCTTGCCGGAGACTCTGCCCGCCGCCGATCGCCATCCCGCGCACCCGCGCGCGCTCGTGCGCGCCTACACGAGCGCGCTGAGGAACCGGCGCTTCATGCTGCTCGCGCTGAGCATTGCGTTCTGCTTCGGCGGCTTGTTCCTTTATATCGCCGGCTCACCGGCATTGCTTTATCGTCATCTCGGTTATGGTGCCGGCGATTTCGGATACCTGTTCGTCCCGGTCGTACTCGGGTTGATGGGCGGCGCCTACGCCTCCGGGCAGTTGGCCGGGCATTTCAGCCACGATTTCGCGGCCGCGGTCGGCTTTTGCATCATTGGCTTCGCTACCTTGTTCGGGCTTGCCGGGTCGGTATGGTTCGCGCCAAGTTTCTGGAACGCGGTCGGTCCGGTGATGCTGTACGCGGCCGGGATGGCGCTCGCCATTCCAAATCTCAGCCTGATCGCGCTCGACTGCTTGCCGCATCGTCGCGGGCTGGCCTCGGCGGTGCAAAGCTTTACCCAGATGGCGTTTGGCGGAATCGTCGCGGGTGTCCTTGTGCCGCTGGTGGCCGACCGGCTGTGGACCTTTGCGTTCGGCGCGCTGGTGTTGGGCGCCATGGCTTTCGGACTGTGGTGGCTCGCGAGTCGGCGTCCGGCGAGCGCGTCGACCGCGGCGCCTTGACCGTCGCGCGGTCGATCAACACAATCGAGCGATGGTGAATCGATCCTGTACTATTTAACGCAGCCGGTAGGCGAGGAGGCCACTATGTCGATTACTCCGCAAGCGGCGCTGCAGCGTGTCATCGAGCACCGCGAGATATTCCACGAGGAAATGCTGGCACTGATGCGCGCCATCATGAGCGGCGAGGTATCGCCGGTGATGATCGCGGCGTTGATCGTGGGTTTGCGCGTGAAGAAGGAAACCATCGGCGAAATCGCCGCCGCGGCGCAAGTGATGCGTGAGTTCGCGACCAAGGTCGAGGTGCCGCCGGTCGAGCGTAATCGCTTGCTCGATATTGTCGGCACCGGCGGCGACGGCGCGCATACCTTCAATATTTCCACGGCGTCGATGTTCGTCGCGGCCGCGGCCGGCGCACGTTTGGCGAAGCACGGCGCGCGCGGCGTCTCGAGCAAGTCGGGCGCCGCCGACGTGCTCGAAGCGCTCGGCGTGAACATCAATCTAACCGCGCCGCAGGTTGCCGAGTGCATCGCCGCGACCGGCATCGGCTTCATGTTCGCGCCGAACCACCACGCGGCGATGAAACATGCCGCGCCGGTGCGCAAGGAACTCGGTGTGCGCACGATTTTCAATATTCTCGGCCCGCTCATCAATCCGGCCGGCGCGCCGAACCAGTTGTTGGGCGTGTTTCATCCGGATTTGGTCGGCATTCAGGTGCGCGTGCTGCAACGCCTCGGCAGCCGCCATGTCTTGGTCGTTCATGGCCTGAGCGGACTCGACGAGATATCGCTGTCCGGCGAAACCATGGTCGGGGAGTTGGTGAATGGCGAGGTGCGCGAGTACACGATCCGGCCCGAACAGTTCGGCATTGCCGCGTACGACGGCGATGCATTGCGGGTGGCGGACGCGGCGGCGTCGAAAGAAAAGCTTCTGGGGGCGCTCGACAATCGAGCCGGCCCGGAGCGCGATATCGTCGTGCTCAACGCCGGCGCCGCGCTCTATGCCGGCGGCGTCGCGGGTTCGATTATCGAGGGCGTGAATCGCGCGACGCGGGCGATCGCGACCGGCGCCGCGCGCGCGAAGCTCGATGAGTTCGTCGCCGCGACCCAGCGCTTCGCGAAATAGCAGTCCGCCGAAATGTCAGACGTTCCGGATATTCTGCGACGCATCGTCGCGCGCAAGAACGAGGAGATTCGTACCCGCGCCGAGCGGCTGCCGTTGAAAGAGTTGTCGCGGCACGTGGAATCGGCGGAGGCGCCGCGCGACTTCGTCGGCGCGCTGCGCGCGCACATCGGGCGGGGCCGCCCGGCGGTCATTGCCGAACTCAAGAAAGCATCGCCGAGCAAGGGTGTACTGCGTGCGAACTTCCAACCGGCGGAAATCGCGCGCGACTACGCACGGCACGGCGCGAGTTGCCTGTCGGTGTTGACCGACATCGATTTTTTTCAGGGCGCGGACGCGCATCTGCAAGAGGCGCGGGCTGCGTGCGTATTACCGGTGCTGCGCAAGGACTTCACCATCGATGCGTATCAAGTCTACGAAGCGCGGGTTCTCGGCGCGGACTGTATTCTCCTGATCGTTGCGATTCTGGGCGACACACGGCTGCGCGAGTTGGCTTTGTTGGCCGGGAACCTCGGCATGGACGTGCTCGTTGAGGTCCATACGGCCGAGGAGCTGGAGCGCGCGCTACCGATCGAAGCGCCTCTAATCGGGGTCAACAACCGCGATCTACGCAGTTTCGAAACCCGCCTCGATACCACGCTGAAACTGCTGCCGATGATCCCGCGGGATCGGATGGTGGTCACGGAGAGCGGGATCCTTGTTGCCGAGGACGTCGCCCTGATGCGTGCCAACAACGTGAACGCGTTTTTGGTCGGCGAAGCGTTCATGCGTGCGCCGGACCCGGGCGCGCGTTTGGCCGAGCTATTTCAGTTGTAACCACCCGGTTAGGTCCGATTCCCGGCGATTACGCGTCGCGTCATTGCGGTGTCGGCGGCGTTCTTGGGTCGAATATACTGGTGAAATTTGCGTTGGAGACGATATGAAGGCGAGCATTCGATGGTCCGGCGGCGTGAGCTTTGTCGGACGCGCGCCGAGCGGGTTCGACATTCCAATGGACGGCGCACCGGAGGCCGGCGGGGAGAATAAAGGCTCGCGCCCGATGGAAGTAGTGTTAATCGGGATGGGCGGCTGCACGGCGTTCGACGTTATGCATATCCTGCGCAAACAGCGTCAGGACGTCACCGACTGTGTCGCGGAAATGGACGCCGAGCGCGCACCGACCGACCCAAAGGTGTTTACCCGCATCCATGTGCATTTCAAAATCACCGGCCGCGGACTCGATCCGAAGAAAGTGGCGCACGCCATTGAGCTGTCCGCCACGAAGTATTGTTCGGCGTCGATCATGATCGGCAAGACCGCGACGATCACGCACGACTTCGAGCTGATCGGGGCGAATTGATGGCGGTGCGGGAAATCGCGGCTCGATTCGACGAGTTGGCGCAGTCGTACTATCGCACGTGGTTTCGCTTTCATCCGGAAGCGGCGGTCGACGTCGGTGTGCCGGGTTACGCGCATCTGTTGACGCCGGGGCCGGAAGAACGACGCGGTCCGCTGGTATGTCTGAACGACGAGCTGCGCGTCGCGTTGGAAGCGCTGGATGCGAATGCGCTCGACCCCGATCGTCGTGTGGACTACGACGTGCTGTGCGGCGCCATCCAGATCGAGAATCAGTACTTGCTCGATCGCGAACCGAGCTGCCCCGATCCGCGGCGCTGGTTGCCGGTGAATGCGATTTATCAGCTCACCATTCGTACGGTCGAGGATCTCCCGCGCGCGCTGGGGACGCGCCTTGACGCCATCCCATCGCATCTGAAGTCCGCGGAAACCGGTCTCGCACAACGCGCCGCGTACGTGCCGCCGCGGTGGGCGACGTCGACGATTACGGCCGCGCGCCGCGGCGCGGAGTTTGTGCGCGATTTGCCGGGCCATCCGATGGTCGCGACGTTGTCGATGCGAGCGGCGCTTGCGGTTTCGGCGGCGCGCGCCGCGGAGGCGCTTTTTCACTTTGCGGGGTTTCTGGAGCGCGACGTGGCGCCCGTCGCCAAGGGTGAGTTCGCTTGCGGCAGCGCGTACTTCGACTTGCTCCTGCGCCGGCGTCATTTCTTGGATGTGAGCGCCGACGCGCTGCACGCGTTTGGCGGGCGGTTATTCGAGCGTACCCGCGCTGAATTGGAAGCGGAGTGCGCCGTCCAATTCGGGCGGCGCGATGCTTTGCGCGTGGTGCGCGAAATTCAGAAGCGCCACCCGGCGTTCGAAAGCCTGCTCGCGACCTACGCCGAGCGCATGCGTGCGGCGCGCGAGTTCGTGGTCGCGAAGAATTTGGTGACCATGCCCGAGCGCGAGCGGCTGGACGTCGTCGCGACGCCGGCGTTCATGCGCCACGAGATTCCATTCGCCGCCTATTCCGAGCCGGCATCGAGCGATCCGGAGCAGCATGGGCGCTATTACGTCACGCCCCCGATAAACGAAGAACAACTCGCGGAACATGACGAGGTCGGTCTGGCACACACGAGCGTGCACGAAGCTTATCCGGGCCATCACTTGCAGTTTGTTACCGCAAATCTCAACGCCGTCGCGCGCACGTTGCCGCGGCTCCTCAACGCTTCGGCAAGTTTTTACGAGGGCTGGGCGCTGTACTCGGAGCAATTGATGCAAGAGCAGGGATTTTTGGACCGCCCGGAGAGTCGAATAGTGCTGCTGCGCGACCGGTTGTGGCGGGCGCTGCGGGTGATGCTCGATGTCGAACTGCATACGCGAGGCCTGAGTTTCGACGCCGCCGCCGATCGTATGGTGGCGGCACTCGGGTTTCCGCGCGCACAGGCCGAGGCGGATCTCGCCTGGTACACGCGCTCGCCGACGGTGCCGCTGGGTTACGCGATCGGCTGGAAACTGATCAATGCGCTGCGTGACCGAGTGGCGGGCGACGATAGGGGTGCGGGCCTGCGAGCGTTTCACGATCGCTTG
>DASWLD010000198.1:0-3253 GCA_036396275.1 Burkholderiales bacterium | reverse complement strand
CCGTTCCGATCCCAGTACGCTGGCTCAACTTTGAACCGCGCCCGGGGCGGATCGGCGACACCGCCGGTGAAGTTGGCTTTGTTCCGCGCCAAGTACACCAGCTCGCCGCTGCCTCTATCGAAGTACCAATTGCCGTCTTCGAAACCTTCCGGGTTCGGGTGGTCGATCGCGCCGAGGTAGTTGTGCGGCGGTTCCGCCAATCGATCCATCGGATTGCTGCCGACCAACGCTTCGAGCCTGCCCATATCCTGTCGCACGATCGATTCTGCAACCGCCATGCCAAGAGCGCTGCGCAACGTTCCCAGCACGGTTTCCATCGATACACGTTCGGCGTCCACTTGAATTGCCAGCAACTTGGCGATCGCGATCACCGCCAAAAAACTGACGATGATGATGACGACCACAAGTTCGAGCAGCGTGAATCCCTTGCTGCAACTCCGCGCACGCGTGAGACTCGCCGCGTGGCACTCTCCGAACGGGAAACGGCTAACAATCAAACGCTTATCCACAAATTCTTCCCGTGCTCTTAACGTGTAGTTAACGGATGTCGCGAACGCAAGGCGCGAAATCGGCCAATCAATGGCCCAGCATGGCGCGCGGCAATTCCCACAACGGCAGGAATACGCCGAGCGCGAGGATGAATACCAATGCACCGATGCCGATAATCAAGATCGGCTGGATCGCGGTACTCAGGTTCTTGAGGTCATAGTCCACTTCGCGCTCGTAGAAATCCGCCACCTCGGCCATCAACTCGTCGACCGCGCCGCTTTCCTCCCCGACGGTAATCATCTGCAATACCAGCGGCGGGAACATTCCGGTCGCAGCAGCGGTGCGGGCGATGGTCTCGCCCCGCTCGATGCCGTCGCGCATTTGCAGGATGCGCTCGCCAATGAATTCGTTGTCGACCGCGCGGCTGACCACCGTCATACCCAGAACCAACTGCACGCCCGCGCGCATGGTGACGGCCATGGCGCGCGCGAAGCGTCCGAGCGTGGCGCGATAAAAGATGCCGCCAATAACCGGAATGCGAAGTTTCAGCCGATCCCAGCGATAACGACCTTCCGGGGTGCGTACATAGATGCGAACGGCGAAGATAGCGGCGATCAACGCCGCCAACAGCAGCGGCCAATACGCAACCGTAAACTGCGATGTGCCGATAAGAACCTTGGTTGCCCACGGCAATTCCGCGCGCATGTTGGCGAAAACCTTGGCGAACGCCGGGATAACGAACAGATTGATCACGAACATCGCGATCGTAATCGCGACCACGACGAACGTCGGGTAGCGCATCGCCGACTTGATGCGATCGCGAGTGTCCTTTTCCAGCTCGAGATACTTTGCGAGCTGTAAGAACACCTCTTGCATGGTGCCGGTGCTCTCACCGATCTGCACCATGCTGACGTACAGGGTCGGAAATACTTTCGGATGGCGCTTCAGCGCCGCCGAGAGTTCCAGACCCGAATCGAGCGTGTCGACCAGATCGTTGATAACGCGCGAAAATGCCTGGTTGTGCGTCGAGTCGCGCAAACCGCGCAGCGCCTGCATGATCGGCACACCGGCCTTGGCGAGCGTGTAGAACTGACGACTGAATAAAATAAGATCGACTAGATCGATCTTGTCGCTTCCAAACCAGCCACGAAAAATCTTGCCAATATCCGCTGCGGCCGCGCCGGCCGCGGCGATATCGATCGGCACGACCCCGCTGTTGAACAGCTGGCTCGCGACCGCGTCCGCCGACGCGGCGTCGACGCGCCCGGTGACGACCTCACCGCGCTGGTTGCGACCGCGATATTGGAAGATCGGCATAATTCGGAACTAGGGTTCACGCGACCCCCACCCCTGCCCTCCCCCGCAAGCGGGGGAGGGGGAGGGAGGGGGCAGGGTGTTGGGCAGAGAAACTCGTGTCATCCGCTAATCCTCCAACCCAAATGTCGCGCGCATGACCTGCGCCATCGTCGTGTGCCCTTGCGCCGCGAGCGCGATGGCGCTGCGGCGCAGGTTGCGATAACCCGGTTGTCGCTTGGCGGCATCCGAGAACGCCGTCGGGTCGCCGGAATGCAAGGCGCGGATGAGCGCGTCATCCATCTCAAGGAACTCGAACACTCCGATACGGCCGCGATAGCCGGTGGCGTTGCAGTGGCTGCAACCGGCGCCGCGCTGGAATTTCAATGTTTTTAACGCCTCGGCACCGACCTCGGCTTCTACTAACACACGCATCGCCGCGTCGAGTTCATAAGGCTGGGTGCAGGCGTCGCAGATGCGCCGCACCAAACGCTGCGACACGATGCCGCGCACCGAGGCGGCGACCATGTACGGCGCCACACCCATGTCGATCAGACGCAGCGCCGTCGAAACCGCGTCGTTGGTGTGCAGTGTCGATAGCACCAAGTGGCCGGTCATGGCGGCGCGCAAGCCGATCTCGGCCGTTTCCTGGTCGCGCATTTCGCCGACCAGAATGATGTCCGGGTCCTGACGCAACATCGAACGCAGCACGCGCGCAAACGACAGTTCGATACGCGGGTTGACCTGCACTTGGTTGATTCCGGCGAGCCGGTATTCGACCGGGTCCTCGACGGTAAGAATCTTGGACTCCGGACGGTTCAGCTCGCTCAGCGCACCGTAAAGTGTCGTGGTTTTGCCGCTGCCGGTCGGACCGGTCACCAGCACCATGCCGTTCGGCGCGTGCACGATCTCGCGAAAGCGCTTCAACATCGCGAGCGGCATACCAACATGATCGAGCTTCAAAATGCCGGTCGCCTGATTGAGCAAACGCATCACCACCGACTCGCCGTATTGCACCGGCATCGTCGACATACGCACGTCCACGTTTTTGTCGCGGATGCGTACGTTCAAGCGTCCGTCTTGCGGCAGGCGCTTCTCGGAAATATCGAGACCGGCCATGAGCTTTAAGCGCGATACCAATGCGCCGGCGATGCGCCGGTCGGCGGTGGTTTGCACGCGCAGCACGCCGTCGAGGCGAAAGCGGATGCGCAACTCGCGTTCGTCCGGCTCGATATGTATGTCGGACGCGTTGACCTGCACCGCGTCCTCGAACATGGATTGAAGCAATTTAACGACCGGCGCGTCGGCCAGATTTTCGGCCGCGGCCAGCTCGCCGAGGTCGACGGTGTAGGCCGAAAGCTCCTGTTCGAGTTCTTGCGCGAGACCGCTAATTTCCTCGGTGCGGCGGTAGACGCGATCGATCGTCGCGAGCAGATCGGATTCCTTGACCACCGCCAGCCGCAGCGGCCGG
>DASWLD010000197.1:0-6320 GCA_036396275.1 Burkholderiales bacterium | reverse complement strand
CATGGTCATTGCCAAAACCGTCGAACGTTACCTTGATGAACATCACACCCGCTACGCCGTCGTGCGACATCCGACGTCGCTATCGAGCAAGCAGACCGCCGCTGCGTCGCACGTCCCGCCCGGGCGCATCGCCAAGGCCGTCGTTGTCGGAGACGACTGGGGGTTCCTGATGGCCGTCATTCCGGGAGACCGGTACGTTCAGCTGCACCGGCTGTCGGACAAATTCCGGCGCGCTTTTTCGCTCGTGACCGCATGCTCGATGCCGGGGACAATCTCGGGTTTGACGCGGCGCGAAAGGAGTACGTGGACTTGTTCGAGACCGGCATCGTCGACCCGACCAAGGTCGCGCGCGTGGCGCTCGAAAACGCCGTGTCGATCGCGAGCACCTGTTGCTGACCGAAGCGACTATGACCGAAATTCCGGAAACGAAAGGGGAAGGCGCGGCTGAACCGCAGATGTAACCGCCGTGGCTAAAGACAGTAGTTCCATCGTGCGTGCATTTCGTTTAAAAAGACGTTTATAGGATTCACGTACGGGAGCGAGCACAGGATCAAACGGATACCGATTGCGACGGAAGGTTCGCGATCGGCGAACAAGATGGCAACACCGGTCTTGCAGGGTGAAATGCGGTGATGCGATCGAAGATCGCGGTCTGGGTGAATCGCTAGCGGCCGGAGTCATTAGGGAGATTCTGATTTATGACCCCTCTCCCTCCGGTGACGTGCAGGGACGCATTAAGATCCGCGAGAGCGCACGACGCGCGGGAGCGATCAGAGGGGTGGGGGTGAGGGAAACAGTGCAAACTTCGGCAACATTCTTCCCTCACCCGGACCCCGCCCATGAACCGCGCAAGCGAACCAATTCCCCCTCTCCCACCGGGAGAGGGGAAGGGGTGAGAGAAGAGACCGCAGGGTTCAGGGGCACAATTCGTAACGCCTGCGGCGTCATGCGGTCTCTCCCGGAGGGAGAGGGAATTATTCAGATCTTCCTTAGTTCGTATCGGATTTCGAAGCGTATCTTGCCCCCTCCCATCCCCTCCCCCGCGAACGGGGGAGGGTTAGGGTGGGGGGTGCTAGGCAATGCGAAGGCGCCTACATTTCTTAAACGAATTTACGACTCAGCACACTAGCGGCCGGCCCGCTTCGATCGATCCACGGGAACAACAACAGGAGAACCGATATGTTCAAGCACATATTGATACCGACCGACGGCTCCGAGAGCTCCGATGTTAGCGCGAAAAAGGCCGTTGGTTTCGCGAAACAGTTCGGCGCCAAAGTCACCGCGATCCACGTGTACGCACCGAACTTCGGAATCTACTACGGCGAAGCCGTGTGGGTCGACGACAAGCTTCAGGTGCAGCTGCGGGAAACAGCCGAAACCGAGGGACACAAATACTTGGACCGCGTCGAGGCGGCGGCGAAGGCGGCGGGCGTACCGTTCGAGCGCGTGCTGCTCGAGGGCGACAGTCCGTGGAGGGGCATCGTCGAGACCGCGCAGAATCGCGGCTGCGATCTGATCATAATGGCGGCTCACGGGCGGCGCGGCCTGACGGCGTTGCTGTTAGGAAGCGAAACGAATCGGGTGCTTACGCACACTAAGGTTCCCGTGCTCGTGTATCGTTGAGGTAGATTTATGTTTGCCCGTTGGCGCAGGAAACGCGGCAGCGGCGCGATGCGCGTGGAGGTGTGATGCGTTTCATCGACCGTACCGACGCCGGCCGGCAGCTCGCCGCAAAACTTGCCGAGCGCTACGAGGGTAAGGAGGGCGTCGTGTACGCGTTGCCACGCGGCGGTGTCGTGCTTGGGGTCGAGATCGCGCGGCGTCTGCGAATGCCGCTCGATTTGATCATCGCGCGCAAGATCGGCCACCCGCACAACGCCGAGTACGCCGTCGGCGCGGTGACGGAAGAGGGCGAGATCGTGCGCAGCCCGTACGAAGTCGGCAATATTCCCGAGGAGTGGTTTGCGCATCAAGCGGCGGCCGAACGGGAGGAAGCGCGCCGGCGCCACCAGCTATATGTCGGCGGTCGACCGCTTCTGTCGGCGGCGGGCAAGACCGCGATCCTCGTCGACGACGGCATCGCCACCGGCCTGACGATGGAGGCGGCGATTCGCGGGCTGCGCCTTCAAGAACCCAAACGTATCGTGGTGGCGGTTCCGGTCGTGCCTTCGGACACGGCGGCGAAGCTGGCGCGCGAAATCGACGAAGTCGTGGCGGTCGATATCGCGCGCGACTATCTCGGGGCGGTCGGCGCGTACTACGACGACTTCCCGCAGATTTCCGACGAGCAAGTCGTCGCCCTGCTGCAAGCGGCACGGGCGTCGACGCCGATAAACTGAAATGCAATCGCACTCGGTTCGCATTCCGACCGATACCGTCGAACTCGTCGGCGACCTGGTGGTACCGAAAGATTCCGCCGGTTTGGTCTTGTTCGCGCATGGCAGCGGGAGCGGGCGGCGTTCGCCGCGCAATGTCCTTGTCGCCGAGCACTTGCAGGGCGAAGGCCTCGCGACGCTGCTCTTCGATCTGCTGACCGAATCCGAAGATCGGCAATACCGCAACCGCTTCGACATCGCGCTGTTGGCCGAACGACTGCTTGCCGCGACGCGTTGGACCGCCACCGATCCGTCGGTCAGCGGGCTCGCCATCGGCTATTTCGGCGCCAGTACCGGTGCGGCCGCGGCGCTCTATGCCGCTGCCGCAATGCCCTCGACGAAAGCCGTCGTGTCGCGCGGCGGCCGGCCGGATCTCGCCATGAGCGCGCTCCCCCACGTCGGCGCCGCGACGCTGCTGATCGTGGGGGGCGCCGATGACACGGTGCTGGCCCTCAATCGATTGGCATACGCGCAGTTGAAAGGGCCGCGCGCGCTGGAAGTGATCCCCGAGGCCACGCATTTGTTCGAGGAGCCGGGTGCATTGGAGGAGGTGGCGCGATTGGCGGCGGATTGGTTTTTCCGCTACCTCGGTCCGGTGCGTTCGTAGAAGATAAAGATCAACAGAATCCGCGGATGAACACAGATTGACCGAAGGATAAACGCAAATTTCCAAGAGTCATCTGCGTGCATCTGCGGATTCGGCGGTCTCTCCACTCTACCTCGACGCGTCCGGCGGCATTTGCACGAGTTTGCGCAGCGCGCTGACATCGCGCACCGTGATATGTGTGCCCTGCACGTCGATAAACCCGCCGTCGCGCAGGCGCGCGAGAATTCGCGAGAGCGTTTCCGGCTGAATCGCCAGGCGCGAGGCGATCGCGCTCTTCGGCGTCGTCAGCTGCACCTCGGGCGAGGCTTTGACGCCCGACGGAATCTGCTCCAGCAAATAGGCGACGAGACGGTAGGTCGCATTCTGCAGCGTCAAACTTTCGATCTGATTCACCAGCATGTGCAGCCGGCGGCTCATGGACGCGAGCAGAGCGAAGCAAAGATCCGGCGACTCGCGTAACAATCCCAGGTAGCTCTTCTGGCTGAAAGCGAGCAACACCGAATCCGCAACCGCCGCGGCGCTGACCGGATAACGCCCCCGCGGACCCATGAACATCACCGCTTCCGCGAACGTTTCGCCCGGGCGGATGATCTCGATGATTTTCTCGCCGCCATCGGGCGAAAGCCGAAAGAGTTTGATGAGTCCGTCATGCACGTAGAAAAAGCGCTCGGCCGGCTGGCCGTGACGAAACAAGCCTTCACCGGTGGCGAGGCGAATTTCCTGCATCCCGGCGCACAGCGTTTGCAGCGCGTCGTCCGGCATTTGCGCGAACAAATACGCGTGCCGCAACGCGTCCGCGTATGGGTGGGCCTCGTTCATGGCGCGCAATGATAGCGATGCCGGGGCGATTGACCAAGGTCAAGGCGCGCTCCCTCGACGTCGCCCACAGTCGCCTGCATTAACCAGCGCGGCACTGACATGGAGCTCCTATTGTTCGTTTCACAAGCGTTTACGCCCTGTCGCGACGCCGAACGCGTGTGGCAGACGGTGGCCGAGGAAAGCGGCTGCGCGCTCACGGTCGTCGACGTTAACAGTGCCGAAGGTCACGATCTCGCCGAACGGTTGCGCGTTACGGTCGTGCCGGCGGTGGCGATGGCGGGGCGATTGTTAGCGATCGGCGTGCAGAGCGCGGAGGAGGCGCGGGGCTTGGTGGCGGAGCGAAGGCCGTGACCTGCGTTCAATGTCTCTCTCAGGGATGGTCGAAATCTCTCGCGTTCCGGCGGCGAGTCGAGCCATGCGGCGCTCGAAGTTGGCAGATTACTTTCGGGCCGCGACGCTATCGAATCTGCTTCGCCTGTTCGCGTAAAACGAATTTCTGAATCTTGCCGGTCGACGTTTTCGGCAAAGGGCCGAACACGACGTGCTTCGGCGCTTTGAAATGCGCGATGCGTTCGCGGACGAAATCGATGATGTCTTTCTCGCTTGGTTTGGCGCCGTCCTTCAGCTCGATGAACGCGCACGGCGTTTCGCCCCATTTGTCGTCCGGGCGCGCGACGACCGCGGCCGCGAGCACGGCCGGATGCCGATACAACGCGTCTTCGACTTCCAACGAAGAAATATTCTCGCCGCCGGAAATAATGATGTCTTTCGAGCGGTCCTTGATTTTAATGTAACCGTCCGGCTCGACCACCGCGAGGTCGCCGCTGTGAAACCAGCCGCCGCGCAGCGCGTCGTCCGTCGCCTTCGGATTCTTCAAGTATCCTTTCATCACCAAATTACCGCGGAAGAAGATTTCGCCCATGGTTTCGCCGTCCCACGGCACCGGCTTCAGCGTCTTGGGATCGCCGACCGTCATGCCTTCTTCGAGCGCGACGGCAACACCCTGGCGGCCGTTCAATGTCGCGCGCCGGGCGAGGTCAACGTCGTCCCACTCGGGATGCTTCGCGCACACGGCGGCCGGTCCGTAGGTTTCCGTCAATCCGTAAACGTGCGTCAGATTGAAACCCATTTTTTCCAAACCTTCGATCATCGCGAGCGGCGGCGCGGCGCCGCCGACTTGGCCGTAAACCGTGTGGGTAATGCCTTGGCGCATTTCGGGCGGCGCGTTGATCAGCGAGTTGTGCACGATCGGCGCGCCGCAGTAATGAGTGACGCGATGCTTGCGGATCGCGTCGAAAATGAGTTTCGGATCGACGCGGCGCAGGCAGATGTTCGTCCCGACCGCGGCGGCGATGGTCCACGGGAAGCACCAGCCGTTGCAGTGAAACATCGGCAGCGTCCACAGGTACACCGGATGCGGCGGCATGCCCCAGTTGACGATGTTGCTGATAGCCGTGAGATACGCGCCGCGATGATGGTAGACCACGCCTTTCGGATTGCCGGTGGTGCCCGAGGTGTAGTTAAGCGAAATTGCGTTCCACTCATCCTTCGGCGGCTCCCACGCAAGATTCGGGTCGCCCTGTTTCAGGAACTCTTCATAGGTTAGTTCGCCGAGTAATTTACCGCCTTCGAAGTGGGGATCGTCGATGTCGATGACGAGCGGAGGTTTCTTCAGCTTGGCGAGCGCCTTCTCAAGGATCGCGGCGTATTCGCGGTCGGCAATCAGCACCTTGGTCTCGGCATGTTCGAGCATAAAAGCGATGGCGTCCGCGTCGAGGCGCGTATTGAGCGCGTTCAGTACCGCCCCGATCATGGCGATCCCGAAATGCGCGTCGTAGAGCGCGGGAACGTTAGGCGCCATGACCGAAACCGTATCGCCGGCGCGAACGCCTCGCTTGGCGAGCGCCGATCCCAAACGCCGGCAGCGCTCGTACGTTTCCGCCCAAGTGATTTTCCAATCGCCGTGAATCGTCGCGATACGCTTCGGATACACCGTCGCGGCGCGCGCGAGAAGACTCAGCGGCGAAAGCGGTACGTAGTTAGCGGGGTTCTTGTCGAGATGTCGCTCGTAGGGGTTCGTCGACGTCTTCCTTGCGGCCTTCTTTGCTGCCCTCTTTGCCGACCTCTTGACCTTCGTCTTCATAAGTCGTTCTACCTCAAACGTGCCCATTGTCTTGCTGGCCGGTGGGCGAGTAGGGTCGAGGCCGTTGGGATCTTAAAGAACAAGACCTATTAAATCGCGCCAGCCGAAAAATCTCCAACGAGAGTTTGAGAATTGCTCGACATATCGGATGAACTAAGACCAAGCGCCGCGCAATCCCCCTCTCCCCTGGCGGGAGAGGGGTAGGGGAGAGGGGGATCGATTTGCGCGGGAACTGCGCAATGTTCACTCATCAGCGACTAGAAACGCGATTTCGAGAACTGTCCGCCCGGTGACGATATCAGCCGAGCACCGGGCTGCGCGTCACCGCGACACCGACAATATAGAGAAAAATCACGATCGCCCCGATCCAGGCGAT
>DASWLD010000196.1:0-9243 GCA_036396275.1 Burkholderiales bacterium | reverse complement strand
GACGTCGAACGCCGAGAGCCGATCCGTCGTCACGATCAGCATGTGGTCCGTGCCGACGGCATAAACGTCGCGCACCTTGCCGCGGTGCAACAGCGGCAGACTCTTGATCTCGGACTGGAACAACGCGTCGGCCATTGGTGGACTCCTCGCTTCGGCAGCGCATTGTAGCGGCCCGTGCCGACGGCACCTACTTCGCGGCGCGCCGGTCGCGACGGCCGCGCCTCGCAAACCTCTCGCGCAAATAGGTTCGCGGGCGGGGCCGTGCTATTCTTTGTGCGTCGCTCATAGCCGTACGCACCCGACCATTTTTCGCTTCCGTGTCAGCGCTTGATCTGGCCTATTCTGCGGTCCTTGCCGCTATTCTCTCGGGTGTCGCTGCCGCGCTGGTCCCACCGAAACGCCGGTACCCTCGCGCCGTTCCATTTGTGTTCCTCGGCCTCGCCGGCCTGGCCGCCGCGATCGCGGGCGGCTGGGCGCTGCTCGGCGATGTAACGGTCACCGATCGACTGGCGCTCGGACTGCCTTGGCTCAAGTGGCACGTGCGCCTGGATCCGCTGTCCGGGTTTTTCCTCGTGTTGCTTGGCACGCTCGTTCTCGCCGTTGCGATCTACGGCCCGCGTTATACGCGCGAATTCACGCTCGCAGAGAACAATTCGCCGTTGGCGCTCATGGGCATCGCCACCGCGCTTTTCGTGCTCGGCATGCAAATGCTGCTGCTCGCCGACGACGCATTCACCTTCATGGTGTTCTGGGAGCTGATGTCGGTCGGCGGCTATCTGCTGGTCGCCCACCAGCACCACGTACCGGCGAACCGTCACGCCGCGTTCCTGTTCTTGTTGCTGTCGCACGTCGGCGCGCTGGTGATCTTGATCGCCTTCGGCGTGCTGGCGGCATTCGGCGGCGGCTTTACGTTCGACGACATGCGCGCGGCGGAACTCACGCCCTTGTGGGCGACGACGGCGTTCGCGTTCGCGCTGTTCGGCTTCGGCACCAAGGCCGGCGTGGTGCCGCTGCACGCCTGGCTGCCGGAGGCACATCCGGCGGCGCCGTCGCACATCTCCGCGTTGATGAGCGGCGCCATGATAAAAATGGGCATCTACGGCATCGTGCGCGTCGCCTACGACCTCATCGGCGCCGTGCAATGGCAGTGGGGGGTGACGGTGCTGATCCTCGGTACGGCGTCGGCGGTGCTCGGCGTCTTGTACGCCCTGATGCAGCACGACCTCAAGCGCCTGCTCGCCTATCACTCGATCGAGAACATCGGAATCATTCTGATGGGTTTGGGGTTGTCGATGATCTTCTTCGACACCGGGCACGACGTTCTCGGCACGCTCGGATTGGTGGCGGCGCTGTATCACACGCTCAACCACGCGCTGTTCAAGGGGCTCTTGTTTCTCGGCGCCGGCGCGGTGCTCGCCCGCACGCACGAGCGCGATCTCGAACACATGGGCGGGCTGATTCATCGCATGCCGGTCACGGCATTTATGTTCCTGGTCGGATGCGTCGCGATTTCGGCGTTGCCGCCGTTCAACGGCTTCGTCTCCGAGTGGTTGACGTTTCAGACGGCGCTGCAGGCGCCGCGCCTCGACAACGGGGTCTTGCGCGCGATTATTCCGATCGCCGCGGCGCTGCTCGCGCTCGCGGCGGCGCTCGCCGCGGCGTGTTTCGTCAAGGCCTACGGCGTGGCGTTTCTCGGCCGGCCGCGCTCGCGGCACGTGTCGCGCGCGCGCGAAGTCGCGCCGAGCATGCTCGCGGCGATGGGTCTGCTGGCGGTTCCCTGCCTGCTGCTCGGCGTGCTGCCGACGTTCGTCATCGACGCCATGACGCCGTTGACCGAGACGCTGGTGCACACGCACCTGCCCGCGGCCACCGCGCGCGGCTGGTTGTGGCTGACGCCGATGGATCCCAAGGTCGCGTCGTATTCGGCGCCGTTCGTGGTGCTGGCGATCGCGGCGGTGTTCTCGCTCGGTTATGTGTTTCTGAAACGCCGCGCGCGACCGACGCGCACCGGCGCCGCGTGGGACTGCGGCTTCGGCGCCATCAATACGCGCATGCAGTACACCGCGACCGCGTTCTCCATGCCGATTCGCCGCATCTTCGCGCCGACGTGGAAGATCGACGAACAGGTCGAGGTGACGCCGTCCCCCGCGCCCGACCCGCGGCAGCGCGCGCAAACCATCCGCTATCGCTTGCACGTTCTCGATTGGTCTTGGATCAAGGGATACGTTCCGATCGGACGCTTCGTGCTCGCCGCCGCGCGGCGTATCGGCATCATTCAAACGGGAAGCATTCACACGTATCTAATCTATTCGCTGCTGACCTTGCTCCTATTCTTATGGATAGTCAGTTGACCGCGTGGTTGCTGGCCGCCGCGCAGGCGTTGATTTTTATCGCCGCGGCGCCGCTCTTGAGCGGCTGGGTCAAGCGCGTCAAATGCCACTCGCAAAACCGCGCGGCGCCGCCGCTGACGCAGCCGTACCGCGATCTCGCGAAATTGTTTCGCAAGGACATGGTGCTCGCGCAGAACGCCTCGTGGCTGTTTCGCGCGACGCCGTACATCGTTTTCGGCGCCATCTTTCTCGCCGCCGCGGCGATTCCGCTGGTGGCGGTGAACCTTCCGACCGCCGCCATCGCCGACGTGATCGTCATCGTCGGCTTCTTCGCGCTCGCGCGGTTCTTCACCGCGCTGGCGGGCCTCGATATCGGCACCGCCTTCGGCGGCATGGGTGCCTCGCGCGAAATGATGGTCGCGGCGTTGGCCGAGCCGGCGATGCTGATGGCGGTGTTCACGCTCTCGACCACGGCAAACTCGACCAACTTGTCGGCCGCCGTCGAATACGTACTGGAAGCCGGCTTGGTGTTGCGACCGTCGTTCCTGTTCGCGTTTCTCGCGCTCGCCATCGTCGCCGTCGCCGAAACCGGCCGCGTCCCGGTCGACAACCCGGCGACGCATCTCGAACTCACCATGCTGCACGAGGCGATGATTCTCGAATACAGCGGCCGCCACCTCGCGCTGATCGAATGGGCCGGGCAGATCAAACTCATGATCTACGCCGTGCTGCTCGCGAATATCTTCTTGCCCTGGGGAATCGCACGGGAATTCACCGCGGCGGCGCTCGGCGTCGGTGTGTTCGCCGTCGCGGCAAAACTCGCCGTGCTCGGGGTACTGCTGGTTGTCTGGGAAACCGTGCTCGCGAAGATGCGCCTGTTCCGCGTGCCGCAGTTCTTGGGTTTCGCGTTCCTGCTGGCGCTGCTCGGCATGCTGACGCACATCGTGCTCGAAACCGGGTGAACTATTTCTCTCCGCAGATGAACGCAGATAACAAAGAGAAAAGATGAACGCGGATACGACAAAAGTAAATGCGATATCGAAACGGATTATCGGATGTGCCTACAACGTTGGGAACGCCTTGGGGTGCGGGTTTTTCGAGAAAGTCTATGAGAACGCTTTAATGCACGAATTGAAGAAAGATGGCCTTCGCGCGGAGCGGCAGAAGCGATTCAGCATCATATACGACGGCGTTGGCGTTGGGGATTACATCGCGGACTTAGTAGTAGAAGACCTCGTGATCGTGGAAACGAAAGCAGTAGACGTGCTTGACGACATTCATGTCGCCCAGTGTTTGAACTATCTGAAAGCAACGGGACTGAAGCTTGCGCTATTGCTTAACTTCGGCGCGCCGAGAATCGCCGTGAAACGTATCATCAACAAGTTCTAACCATGAAGTCATCTGCGTTTATCTGTCTTTTTATCCGCGTTCATCTGCGGATTCGGTTACCTGCATGACCCTGGCACAGCTCAGCCTCTACGACCAAGCGATCATCATGTTCGCGGCGCTGGTGTTGTTCACCTCGTTCATCATGCTGGCGCAGGCGCGGGTGTTGCCGATGATTTATGCGTTCGCGTGGCAGGGCGCGTTGCTCGCCGTGGTGACGGCGCTGGTGGCGTACGTGTCGGGGCATCCGCACCTGTACGTCTCGGCGGCGCTTACGGTGGTGCTCAAGGTGTTTCTCATTCCGTATCTCTTGCACCGCTTGGCGCTGCGACTCAATATTCATCTCGACGCGGAACAGATCCGCCGGCCGTCGCTGCTGGTCATGGCCGGCGCGGCGCTCGTCATTTTCAGCTACCACGTCGCGGCGCCGATCGTGCGGCTGTCCGGGCTCGCGACCCGCAACACCATCGCCGTCAGCATGGCGGTGGTGCTGGTCGGAATGCTGCTCATGATCGCGCGCAAAAAAGCGGTGGCGCAGGTGATCGGCTTCATGTCGATCGAGAACGGGCTGTTCTTCGCCGCGGTCGTGTCCACGTACGGGATGCCGTTGATCGTCGAGCTCGGCGTCGCCTTCGACGTGCTGGTCGCGGCGATTTTGTTCGGCGTGTTCTTCTTTCACATGCGGGAGTCGTTCGATACGCTCGACGTCGATCAGTTGAATCGGCTGTCGGAAGCGCATGCCGCGGTGTTGACGCACGACGAACCGCACGCCGCGCCGGACGAGGCGCAACGATGACGCTGCTCGAGATAACGCTGGCGGTGCCGCTCGCGGCGAGCGTCGTGCTCGCGCTTATCGGGCATCGGCCGATCGGCGGCTGGATCAACGTCGCCGCCTGCGCCGCGATGTTCGCCGCCGCCGCGGCGCTCGCCTTCGACGTATTCGAGCACGGACCGCAGCTATCGACCGGAAGACTTTTTTATATCGATGCCTTCAACGTTTACTTGGTGGCGCTGACCGCGTTCGTCGGTTTCACCACCGCGATCTTCTCGCGCCCGTACATGCGTCACGAGATCGAGCGCGAACGCGTTACCCCTCGGCGCCTGCGCCTCTACCACTCGATGTATCAAGGGTTCTTGTTCGCGATGCTGCTGGCGCTGTTGTCGAACAATCTCGGCATCCTCTGGGTCGCGATGGAGGCGGCCACGCTGACCACGGTCCTGTTGGTGTCGCTCTATCGCACGCCCGAATCGATCGAGGCGGCGTGGAAATATTTCGTGCTGTGCGGCGTGGGCATCGCCCAGGCGTTGTTCGGAACCGTGCTCGTGTACTTCGCGGCCGAACAGAAACTCGGCGCCGGTCGCGACGACACCTTGCTATGGACGGTGCTGCACGCCTCCGCGAGCAATCTCGATCCGACCGTACTGACGCTCGCGTTCGTGTTCCTGCTGGTCGGCTACGGCACGAAGGTCGGGCTCGTGCCGCTGCACAACTGGCTGCCGGACGCGCACTCCGAAGGCCCGACGCCGATGTCGGCCGTGCTCTCGGGCCTGCTGCTGAACGTCGCGCTGTACGCGTTGGTGCGGCTCAAGATGCTGGTCGATGCGTCGCTGCAAACAAACCTCGCCGGTTATCTCATGATGGGTTTCGGGCTGGTCTCGTTCATGGTCGCCGGTTTGTTCCTTCACCGCCAGCACGACATCAAGCGCATGTACAGCTATTCCTCGATCGAACACATGGGGCTGATGACGTACGCGTTCGGACTTGGCGGCGCGCTCGCGACCTTCGGCGCGCTGCTGCACATGACGGTGCACTCGCTCACCAAGTCGGCGATCTTCGTCACCGTCGGCCACGCCTCCCAGCTCGCCGGCACGCAGCGCATCGACCGCATCCGCGGCCTCATTCGCACGCAGCCCGCGGTCGGTTGGGGGTTGTTGATCGGCACGGTCGCTATCGCCGGCTTCCCGCCTTTCGGCGTTTTCACCAGCGAATTTCTGTTGCTGATCGCGACGATGAAAACCGCTCCGTGGTTCGCGGTGCCGCTGCTGGTCGGCTTTGGAATCGCGTTCGCGGGATTGTTCCGGCACGTACAGCCCATGGTCTACGGCGAACCGCCGCTCGGCCAAAAACCGGTACGGGCGAACATGCTGCCGGTGATGGTGCACTTGGCGCTGGTGCTGTGGCTGGGGCTTTCGATTCCGAGCTTTCTCGCGCGCTGGTTCGAGCAAGCGACGGTGCTTATTTCGGGCTCAAGTGTTCTGTGAAAACGGCAACTGCATCCGCAGATAAACGCAGATATTGAGAACAGATGAACGCAGACAATTCTGAATGAGGATCAATCGTGAAGACAAGATCTATAGTGCTCCTACAATCTGCGTTCATCACTTCTTTTATCTGAGTTCATCCGCGGATGCCGTTCGCGAGACTTCAAGAGACTCATGAGTAACGAGTGGCCTCAATCCTTTATCGACCAGCTGCGCGGCGCGGGCGTGGCGACCGATGTGCGCACCGCGCCGGGGCTCGCGCCGGCGCAATTGATCGAGCTGGCGCCGGAGCACTGGGGCGAGCTTGCGAAGGCGGCGCAAACCGCCGGCGCGCGCTGGGTCGCCGGCTTCGGCGAGGACGCGGGCGCGCGTATCGTCGTGAACGCGTGCTTCGAGCACGCCGGCGCCTATGCCCTCGCGCGTACCGCGGTCGATCGGGCGGCGGCGGCGCTGCGCTCGCACGTGCCCTATTTTCCCGGCGCCGACCGGCCGGAACGGCACCTGCGCGATATGTTCGGCGTTACGTTCACCGATCATCCGGACAAACGCCGCTGGACGCGGCATCAGGCGTGGCGCGAGCACGAGCATCCGCTGCGCAAGGATTTTCCCGTCGCCGGACACGCGCACGGGTCGACACCGGCGGATCACAACTATCAGTTCTTGTTCGCGCACGGCACCGGTGTCTACGAAATCCCCGTCGGGCCGGTGCACGCGGGCATCATCGAGCCGGGACATTTTCGGTTTCAGGCCGTGGGCGAAACGGTCCTGAATCTGGAGGAGCGGCTCGGCTACGTGCACAAAGGCATCGAGAAGATCGCCGAGGGCCGCGACGCCGAGGGTCTCGCGCGTTTGGCGGCGCGCGTGTCGGGAGACTCGACGGTGGCGCACGCCTGGGCCGCGTGCATGGCGATGGAGCGCGCGGCGGGATTGGACGTGCCGGCGCGGGCGGCTGCTTTGCGCGCGCTCATGGCCGAGCGCGAACGTGTCGCGAACCATCTCGGCGACATCGGCGCGATTCTGAACGACGTCGCTTTTACGTTCGGCTTCTACCAATTCGGGCGATTGCGCGAGCAATGGCAGCGTCTGTCGCGCGAAATATTCGGCCATCGCTTCATGATGGATCGGATCGTGCCCGGCGGCGTCGCGCTCGACATCGACGAGCGCGCCGTTTCGGGATTGCGCGAACAGTCGCGCGACGTCGGGCGACAGATCGACAAGCTTAACGTGATCGTGGCGGAACAACCGTCCGTCGAGGATCGGTTGGTCACCACCGGCGTGTTGAAACCGGATCACGCCCGCGCACTCGGCTGCCTCGGCTACGTGGGGCGCGCGTCCGACATCGCCTTCGATCTGCGGCGCGACGCGCCGTACCCGCCGTACGACCGGCTCAACGTGACGGTGCCCGTCTATCGCGATGGCGACGTCGCCGCGCGGATGCGCGTGCGCATCGAGGAGTGCCGCGCTTCGTTCGAGCTCATCGAACAAATTGTGAACACGCTGCCGGACGGGCCCATCCGCACGCACTGGCGTGCCCCGGCCGCCGACGCCGAAGGCTTGGGGTTGGTCGAGGGCTGGCGCGGCGAAATTCTCGCCTACGTCCGCTTCGACGCGCACGGCAAGATCGCGCGCTACTTCCCGCGCGACCCGAGCGTGTGCAACTGGCCGGCGCTCGAATACCTGATCCACGACAACATCGTTCCCGACTTTCCGGTGTGCAACAAATCGGTGAACGGGTCGTATTCGGGTAATGATCTATGACAACAGAATCCGCAGATGAACGCGGATTTAATGAAGGATGAACGCAGATGATTCAAAAATGTTTGGGTGACCTGTACAAGATCAGTAGCTTTCCTTTGATCCGCGTTCATCTATTTTTTTATCTACGTTCATCTGCGGATAAAGAGATCGTATGTTAAGAATACTCGGCAAAATTCAGCGCATCGGCATCATTACCGAGCCGCCACCCGCCGATCTCGAGCCGGCGCTCACGGAAGTCGGTGATCGCGTAAAGGCACGGGTCGGCGAGATGTTCGCCGGCAGCCTCGCGATCCGCCAGGTCGACGCGGGTTCGTGCAACGGCTGCGAGCTTGAAATCCACGCGCTCAACAATCCTTATTACGGTATCGAGCGCTTCGGCGTGCACTTCGTCGCGAGCCCGCGTCACGCGGACATGCTGCTCGTCACCGGGCCGGTGTCGCGCCACATGGAGGAGGCGTTGCGCCGCACGTACGACTGCACGCCCGACCCGAAGCTGGTCGTGGCCGTCGGGGAATGCGGCGCGAACGGTGGGGAATTCGGCGTGAGCTACGCTTCTTGCGGCGCCGTTGCCAACGTCATTCCGGTCGACGGCGTGGTGCGCGGCTGCCCGCCGACGCCGCTTGATTTACTGCGGGGAATTCTCGAAGCGGTCGAACATCGCGCGGTGAAGCGGCGCCGCTAAATCGTCATAACTTCATAACTACTACTTGTTTGACTTTGCGGGTCCCCGACCGCACTGTTCGCGTCATCTCGCGAATCAGGCGCGTCATTTTTCTTTTGCTTATATCGATATGACCAAAGCGTTAAAGGCCGAGAACTTCGAGCGATTTGCGACTGGCTCCGATGTCCGGGGGTCGAGCGCGGTGTCGTTGAATGAAATCGACGCCGCGCTTCCTTACGACCCGATCACGCTCGCGCGCAAGAGCCTCGAATTCGAATCCGCGACGCCGCAGGAAATCCTGCGCTACGTCTTCGACACCTACCCAAACACCGCGGTCTCGACCGCGTTCGGCCTCGAAGGCTGCGCGCTGATCGACATGGCGGTGCGCATCAAGCCGGACGTGCCGGTATTCACCATCGACACCGATTACTTGTTTGCGGAAACACTCGCCCTAAAGGACCTGCTGGTCGCGCGCTATAAACTGAATTTCAAGATTCTGAAGCCGCAGCTCACGATCGCGGAACAGGAAAAGCAACACGGGTCGAAGCTCTACGAATCGAACCCGGATCTCTGCTGCGCCATCCGCAAGGTGGAACCGAACCGCCGCGCGATCGCCGGGCTCGACGCATGGATCGCGGGCTTGCGGCGCGACCAAACCGCGGCGCGCGCGAAAACCGATATCCTCGAACGCTTCGACCACGACGACGGCCGGCCCTACGTCAAAGTGAATCCGCTCGCCGGCTGGACGCGCCAGAAGGTGTGGGACTACGTCCTCGACAAAGGCGTTCCGTACAACGAACTATTGGATCGTGGATATAAGAGCATCGGCTGCTGGCCGTGCACGCG
>DASWLD010000195.1:0-14070 GCA_036396275.1 Burkholderiales bacterium | reverse complement strand
AGCATATGCTCGGACAGTTGCAGGCGCCACAAGACACGCAGGCGTCGGGTCTGCTTCGGGCTACCGCTTCCGCGCCAAATCCTGCGCTTCGCACGAAACGCTCGGGTTCCAATCGGCGAACGTGCCGCTGGGGTTATGCTCCCAAGCCCAGACGTGCAGCTGATAGTGCGGAGGGATGCCGTAGCGATTCGGACTTCCGGCGTAGCTCATGACATGGCCCTCCAGCACCGGCGCCGATGGGTTTGCCGCATGCCACTTTTCCGCGAACGTCAGGTACTCAACGCCGACCAGCCGCAAGCTCCCATCCGCCTTCGGCTCGTACATCAGCGCCTCCGGGCGAGACGCTTCCAAGGTGCCGTCCAGCAAGGCGCCGTTGACGTAATGGATGCCCATCGCGCCGCCGTTGCCGCCGCTGACACAACCGAGAAACGGCGCATAGCCTTCGGCGAGCGCGACCTGCACGTCTTTGAATCGCGCCGTGGCTTGACGAACCAGCTGCGCCAGCGGCGCCTGCGTTTGTTGCCGGGCCTGCGATGAATAGTGGCTGTCGTGTTCGGCCGACGTGGCGCAGCCGGCCAAGAGTAACGTGGGTAGCAGATATCGAGCGGTATGAAACATGTCCTTCTCCTGTAGGCGTCAGTTAAGATGTCGGCAGCCCGGATAAGGTAACGACAAGGTTGATGCCAACGCTTGCCTTGCACCGAGCTGATCGCTTGCAAGGTCCGCGCGCCATACGATTTACGATCGCCGGCGAGTACGGCAAGCTACCAAGGGATCGCGCCATACGATATTCGTGCGGCGCTCGCGAATATGCTGAAGACGCCCAAGCCCGATGTGCTCACGAACGTGCTGCGAAGCCTGCGGTTTCGTATCGAGTTGATCGGTTCGGGCAAATACGGCGGGGATTGGGCGGTCGACTTCGGCGACTCCGGGAAAGCGCTGTTTCACCTGATTGGAAACGGTCCACTTTGGCTTCACTGCAATCTCTACGACGAACCGCTCGAGTTGAACGAAGGCGACGTGGTGTTCTTTCCACAGCCGCAGTGGCATCAGTTCACGGCCACGCCGGCACGGCGAGCGCACACCGTCGTCCCTGGCGCCACGGACGCGGCGCGCATGCAGACGCTGATCAGCTGCGCGGTCGAGTTTGAAACCCGCTCGTTCAATCCGATCCTGCGTTCGCTGCCGCCGGTATTGGTCGGGCATTGCCAGGACGAATTCGCTTCCGCTGAACTCGCGTCGATCACGCGGCTTATGTTGTCAGAGTACGACGGTACCGCGCCCGGCTACGAGGCCATGCGCGAGCGGTTGGCCGAAGCGCTGCTCATTCAGCTTTTGCGCTACTACATTCGCACCGGCGGTCAGCTGACCGGATTGCTGGCCGCGCTTGGCGACCCGCAACTGGCCCTGGCGCTCGCGGCCATGCACGGCGACCCGGGGGAGGAATGGGACGTGGATCGGCTGGCAACCGAGGCGAACATGAGCCGCAGCACGTTTGCACGCCGCTTCGGCGAGTGCATCGGCACCTCGCCGATGGACTATCTCCACGCCTGGCGCATGCAGCTGGCCGAGCACATGCTGCACGACCCTAGGCTCTCGGTGGCCGGTATAGCGCAGGCCGTCGGCTACAAGACCGAAGCCGCCTTTCGCCACGCGTTCAAACGCGCGCGCGGAATCGGTCCCGGCGAAGCGCGCCGGGCCGCGCGCAAAGCCGCGGAGGTCGGACAGCTCGTGGAACCGCACACGTTCGGACGAAAGCCGGCTCCGGAATCGGCCTAACGGCCGATGTTTTACGTTCCGGGTTCGGCTTTCGCCGGCACAACGGCGTTGATGCTCTGCTCAAAGCCCCTCCGGCGAAAATTCTCCGGGGTCGACTAGCGCCCCGCCGAGCCGCGGTCCGAACGACCGGCGGCGGCGAGACCGCCCGGTTCGACCTGCGCCGGCTGGGCCAGCTTGTCGCGCAAGAAACCCACGAGCGACGCAATCGTCGGATGCTCGAACAAATCGGTGATATCCAGAACGCCCGGATAGGTTTCATCGACTTGCTCGTGGATTTGAGCCAGCTCGAGCGAACTCATGCCGATTTCGAAAAAATCGTCCTGCATTCCCACGTGCCGCTCGGCGACGATCCGATCGAATATCGACTTGAGAAAGGAACCGAGGTCGGGAGAAGCCTCGACGCCCGAAACCGCGTCCGGTGACGGCGGCGGCGTGCCGATATCGGCGATCGCCTCATCGAATTCGCCGCGCAAATACGCGTCGGCGAGAAATCGGCGCTGCACCTTGCCGCTGGTGGTCTTGGGGATTCGCCGAACCGGCAAGACGTGCGTTACTTCGACGCCCGTCTGCTTGGTGATTTGCAGCCGGACGTTCTTCGCGATCGGCACGAACTCGCTCAGATCGCCGCGAAACAGGACACATACCAACACGTCGTCGTGATCGGCGTCGTTCTTGCGAACACCGAGCACCGCCACCTTGCCGATCTCGAGACGATCGTCGGCCAGCGCGACCGCTTCCAAATCGTGCGGATAGAAATTCTGGCCGTTGACGAAGATGATGTCCTTCAACCGCCCGGTGATGACCACTTGCCCCTTGTACAGAAAACCGAGATCGCCGGTGCGCAGCCATCCGTCCGTGGTAAAGAGTTCCCGGGTTGCCTCGGCGTCGTTGTAGTAACCGGCGGTCACGTTCGGACCGCGCAGTTGCACTTCGCCGATAACATCTTGGCCCAGATCGCGTTCGTCGGCGGCGATGCGCACGCGACAACGTTCGACGGGCGGACCTTCGATTGCAAATCGCACCGCATCCGGATCGCCGGCGTTCACGTAACGGACGCTTTGTTCCGGGTTCAAACTATTTCGGTCGGTCTCGACGAACTCAAATTCGTTCCCGGGCGCCGGAAGACTGACCGCGAGCGACGCCTCCGCCAAACCGTAGCAAGTGTAAATGGTCGAGCGCGCGAGGCCGTGCCTCCCCATCGTATCCAGGAACTCATGACTCAAACCGACCGAGATCGGCTCGGCGGCGTTCATGATCATGCGAACGCACGACAAGTCGAGATCGTGATCGTCGCGCGAACGGTACATTTTCAAGAAATGGCGGAAACCGAAATTGGGCGAACTCAGGAGCGTCGCCCGTTTTTCGGACGCCTTTTGCAGCCACAGCAGCGGCCGCCGGCTGAAAAGTTCGGTCGCCATGATGTTCTGGCGGATGCCGAAAACGATCATATTGATGTGGAAACCGATCAAGCCCAGATCGTGGGTCAGCGGCATCCAGCTGAGGCTGATATCGCCCGGCCGGTATTCGGCGCGATTGCCGAGATCAACGACCGTGGTCAGCACATTGCGATGCGTCAGACATACACCGTGCGGGTCACGGGTCGAGCCGGAGGAAAACTGAATGAACGCGAGCGCTTCTTCGTCGGGCTCGTGCACTTCGCCCAAGGCGCTGCCCGGGTGGATTTCATCGAATACCAGCGACCGTGTCCGGATCGACGCAAAGTCCCGTCGCATGCCGGCCGCTTGCGCGAACCCTTCGAGCAATGGCAGCGATTTTCCGTCGGTCAGCAGGCGCGGTCGCTGCAACCGCGCGAAGACGCGAAACACTTTCGAGCGATGCTCGTCGCTGATGCCGACCGCAACCGGGACCGGGACGATGCCACCGTAGAGGCAGGCCCAAAACGCGTCGATAAAGTTTTCATTGCTGCGGAGAAAGAAAATCAATTCATCGCCCGGCCGCAGGCCCTGACGCTGCAAGACATGCAATAGCCGCAGCGCGCGCAGCCGCAGATCCTGGTAGGTGACGGCGACTTCGTTCCGCGCACCGTCGATGAACGTCACGCTCAAGGCATCGGTCGCGTTCGCATTCAGCGCTTCGATTAACGTCCGGTATTCGCTCACAACGCGGTTCGCTCTTGCGGAATCATTTTGATTCGGTTCTTGCAGCGAAGATTCAACCCGAAATCGAATTCGAGCGGATCGCCCGATTCATGCCGCAACACGATGTGCCGCGCGACGGTGCCCATGTGAATTTGGACTTCTTGGGCGGCGAAAACGTCGCCGATACACTTCCTCGGCCCCGCGGAAAAGGGAATATACGTCGCGCGATGGCTCTTCTCCGCGCCCGGTTCGGCGAAGCGATCGGGATCGAAGCGTTCGGCGTCTGACCACACGGCTTCGCGCCGGTGCAGGAAATACGGCGAAACGAAAATATCCGAACCCGCCGGAATCCGATATCCCCCGACATTGTCGTCTTGCCGCGCGCGGCGCGAAAACAACCACACCGGTGGATAGAGGCGCAGCGCCTCGTGCATCACCTGCTTGCAGAACGTCAAGCGCGAAAGATCCTCGTAGTCGGGCGACATTTTGCCGCCGAGCGTGTCGACCTCCGCGAGCAATCGCCGCTCGACATCGGGATGCTGCGACAGCAAGTACCACATCCAGCTCAGCGTCAGCGCGCTGGTTTCGTGGCCGGCCACGATCAGCGTCATCACCTCGTCCAATAGCGC
Organism: Burkholderiales bacterium; assembly: GCA_036396275.1. Lineage (GTDB taxonomy): Bacteria > Pseudomonadota > Gammaproteobacteria > Acidiferrobacterales > Sulfurifustaceae > JACQFZ01. The sequence goes on along the minus strand of DASWLD010000195.1, from coordinate 9,563 downwards.
CTTGTCGTTCATCGGTTGACCGTGGGAATCGCGCGCCGCCATCAACGCGCCGAGCATGTCGGGATATTCGGTTGCGCTTTCGCGGCGGCGCGCGAACACCGATTTCATCAGGGCGGTTAGCGCTCTAAATTTGAGCGCGAGATTCATGTCGCGCTCGTGGACCTCGGTAAAAATGGCAAACGGATTGCCCCCGGTCTCGGTCATCATGCTGTCGAGATCGTCGCTAAACAGGCTGCGCAACATCACCTCGAGCGCGAACTCGCTCATCGTGGCGCTCAGATCGATCGACTCGCGACGGCGCGCGCGTTCGCGCAAACGTCCGAGCAGCGCCTGGCTGACCGTTTGGATGGTCCGGGTGAGGATCTTCAGCTGTTCGCGTCGGAACGCCGGCTGCACCATGAGCCGGCGCTGGCGCCACTGCTCGCCGTCGCTCACGATGATGCCGTTGCCGAGCAGTAATTTCGCCCGCTCAAACCCGATTCCTTTCGTATAATTCTTGTAATTATCGATCAGAACGTGCTTGATCAGCGTCGGGTCATTCAAGAGATAGCTGTCGCTCTTGCGGCTGCGCGCCGATATCCGGCAGATGTCGGGATAGCTTTGCACCAGGGACTGGATGTGCCGAAACGACGCTTCGTTAATCTGTAAATCGATTTTCTCGCCCGGACCGGGCGGCAGCGCGTCGGCGTTACTATTGTGAGAACTTGGCATTCAACGATGTCGGCGGTTCCGGAACTGAAAACGTCGGCGTGGGCATAGCGACATGATTCATGTCTATTGTATACGGACCGATGCGCAAAATGTCAGCGCTTCCGCGCTCGAACCCCGCGTCGCGTCCTGCATCGACACGCTCCCCGCCGCCAAACGCGACCGAATTCTGCACATCCGGCCGTCGCAAGCGCGCGTCAACTCCGCGCTCGGGTGGTGCTTGCTGCGGTTCGCGCTGCGCGATCGCGGTCATGCCGATTTCACCTTGTCGCAGCTCTTGTTCGACGCCGAGCGCAAGCCGCGCTGGCCGCAGCGACGCTGCGACTTCAATCTGACCCATGCCGCATCGCTGGTCGCGTGCGCGATCACGGAAACCGGCCGCGTCGGCATCGACTGCGAGCGCCTTCGACCGGTGAACGCGGCCGCGCTCTTGCGGCGCATCCTGTCGTCGAACGAGCGCGCGCCGTCCGACGCCGACGCGCGGGCCTTCTTCCGCTTGTGGACGCAAAAAGAAGCCGTGATCAAGGCCGAAGGCAACGGCGGTGTTTGGGATATGGCGCGCGTGCATACGGACGACGCGACGGCGGACTACCGAGGCACGCGCTGGCATCTGTATCCCGTGGCATTGGCCGACGATTATATCGCCCATGTCGCTAGCGACATCGCCGAGCGATGCATTACCATGCACGCGGTTTCGATCGAACAGTTGCTGGGTGACGAAGGAGCTCGCGATCAGCCCGCGCCAGTGGATTAAGAACCTGAAGTCGGAACTCGCCGTGCCCGTATTGTCGGTCTATCTCGCCGGGTTGCGGCGCACCGTCAAGGTCGACGTGCACGGCGAGCAGTCTGCCGTCCGAGCACTGATCGAACGCCGTCAGCCGTTCATTCCCTGTTATTGGCACCAACAGAATCTGCTGTGTGCCCTCTACTTGATGGACCTAAAAGCAATGCACGGTTTCAACGCCGGCTTCTTGGTCAGCCCCTCCCGCGACGGCGAGATACCGGCTCGGCTTTTCCGCCGCTGGGGCGCGCGCGTGATACGCGGCTCCTCCAGCCGCACCGGCGCGCAGGCGCTGCGCGATTTGCACGTTGCCATCACGCGCGACCATGTATCGCCGGCCAATACGCCCGACGGTCCGCGCGGCCCGTGCTTCGAGAGCAAACCGGGCCCGCTGATGCTGTCGCAAATGACCCAAGCGCCGATCGTGCCGATGGCGGCGGCCGCGAATTCCTTCTGGCAGCTGAACTCGTGGGATCGCTTTGTTCTCCCCAAGTGGCGCTCGCGAATCGCGGTCGTGATCGGCGCACCGATGCACGTTGAAAAGAAGTCGCGACTGACGGAATTGGAGCCGCTGCGGCGGCGCCTGCAAACGGAATTGATACGTTTGTCCAACACCGCGCGAGACTTGGTGAAGAGTTAGTTTGCACCGCGCTGTCTTCGCTCGGGCCATGATTGCACCCCGTCCTTTGTTTGCATCCGAGAGAATCGCCCAATGAACGCCGTTATCCCGCTCCAACACGACGACCGCAAAGCGCGTCGCGAGTCCGCCAAGGTCGCCAAGCGGTTGCGACGGCTGGTCGGCGCCGCGATCGCGGACTTCCACATGATCGACGCCGGCGACAAGGTGATGGTGTGCCTCTCCGGCGGCAAGGACAGCTATGCGCTACTCGATATCCTGCTCGCGCTACGCGCCAAGTCGCCGGTGCCCTTCGATCTGATCGCGTACAACTTGGATCAGAAGCAGCCGGATTTCCCCGCGCACGTCCTACCCAATTACCTGAAAAGGCGCGGTGTGCCGTTTCGAATCGAGAGCCGCGATACCTACTCGGTGGTGAAGCGCGTCATCCCGGAAGGCAAGACCCTGTGCAGCCTGTGCTCGCGGCTGCGGCGCGGGAATATTTATCGCGCGGCGGCGGAACTCGGGTGTACCAAAATCGCGCTGGGTCATCATCGTGAGGACATCCTGGAAACGTTCTTCCTCAATATGTTCTACGGCGCAAAGCTAAAAAGCATGCCGCCGAAGCTCGTGAGCGACGACGGCCGGCACATCGTCATCCGGCCGCTCGCGTATTGCGGCGAAGACGACTTGCGCGAATTGGCGCGCATAAAAGAATTCCCCATCATCCCGTGCAACCTCTGCGGCTCGCAGCCGAATCTCCAGCGCCAGGCGATCAAGGAAATGCTGCGGCAGTGGGACAAGAAATTTCCCGGGCGGATCGATAACATTTTCCGCGCGCTGCAAAACGTGGCGCCGTCGCATCTGGCCGATCGGGGCCTCTTCGACTTTGCTACGATGAACGCGACAGCCGAGTCCACGATCGGTTACCCCATAAACAAAACACCTGCTAGGCTATAGATCGATTCGGGTTTTGTTCCGGTGTTTGACCTCCCGGAATAAAGCGAGCCGGTCCGACAAATAGCACGAGCTCGCTAGGGACGGTGTTTCGTGCAGTACGAGCGCTTCGAATCTCGTCCAAACCCCGATGCCTCAGCCCAAGAGTTTTTGCAAAGCTTACGCGCCAAACGCCACGGCGCCGCCGCGATTTCTGACCTACTCCCATCCACGTTTCTGGCCGACGTGGCTTGCGATCGGTTCGTTTCGTTTTTTGAGCCTGTTCCCCACGCGAGTACGCTGGTTGCTTGGGGTCGTGCTCGGAGAGTGCGCCTACCGGTTCTACCGCACGCCCACGGTACCGACTAATCTCGCGCTCTGCTTCCCGTCGCTCGACAGCGCTGAACGCGACGCGCTTGCACGCCGATACTACCGACGCTACGGCCAAGCGCTCATGGACGTGGGTCTGGCCTGGTTTGGTTCGCGCGCGCGGCTACAACGCGAGGTGCGCATCATTGGCGGCGAACACTACGCGCATGCACGCAGCGAAGGGCGTGCCGTCATTCTGTTGGCGCCGCACTATGTGGGGCTCGAGATCGCTTGGGCGCGACTATCGTCGGAGTGGCCGCTGACTTGCATGTACCGCCAGTCACGCAACCCGTTGCTGCAATCCGCCATCCTGAATTTCCGTACCCGCTTCGACGGACGCGCCGTCGAGCGCTACGGCAATCTTGGCCGTTTGGTGCGCGAGCTTCGAGCCGGCCGGGGTTTTTACTACCTTCCCGATCAAGATCCCGATCGTCGGGGCGACAGTTTTGTGTTTGCACCATTCTTCGGCGTCCCGGCCGCGACCTTTACCGCGCTCGGGCGCCTCGCACAACTCGCCAACGCCGTCGTGATCCCGTGCATCACGCGGCAACTCCCTTGCGGGAACGGCTATGTCGTTACGCTCGATCGCCCGCTCGCGGATTTTCCGACCGGCGACCAGCTAAAGGACACCAGCCGTATGAACGCGGCGATCGAAGCCGGGGTGCGCCGAGCGCCCGAACAATATTTCTGGTCTTATCGCCGCTTCAAGACGAGGCCCGACAATGCTCTCTCGCCCTACCGACGCTAGGCCGTTGTCCAGTTTCTGGCGCCCGCGTTTCTGGCCGACGTGGATCGGTCTCCTTCTCATGCGCACGCTGAGTCTGTTGCCCATGCGCGCGACTTGGCTGGTCGGTGCGGTACTGGGTGAACTGTTTTATCTCGTGTTTGCGTCGCGCCGGCACATCGTGTGCGTGAACATCGAACGCTGCTTTCCGGAACTTTCGCGAGCGGCGTCGCGTCGGCTCGCGCGCTCGCATTTCCGTGCGCTGGCGCGATCGATCCTCGACTTCGGAACGGCTTGGTGGGGTGCGCCGCAGCGTCTGCGGCGACAAGTACACTGGCACGGTCGCGAACACTACGATCGCGCCATCGCCGCGGGACGTCGCGTAATCCTGCTTGCGCCGCACGTCGTCGGCATCGAGATGGGCGGGTTGCGACTCTCGATCGACCTGCCGATCGTGGACATCTTTCGTTTTCCGCACAACCGATTGATGGGAACGGTCGCGCTACGCCGACGCTCGCGCTTCAAGGCGCTGCTAATCGATCACGCGCGCGGACTGGTGTCGGTGGTGACGCAACTCAACGCCGGCAAACCACTTTACTATCTTCCCGATCAGGATCTGGGAATGCGCAACGCTTGCCACGTTCCGTTCTTTGGAATTCAGACCGCGACGGTGAAGGTGCTCGGACGGCTCGCCGCCATGACGAACGCAACGGTTATTCCCTGCGTCACGCGCCAGCTGCCGCGCGGGGCGGGCTACGAAGTCATTTTCATGCCGCCCCTGTCCGACTACCCGACCGGCGACCCGCTCGCCGACACCACGCGCATGAACCAGGCAATTGAGGTCGCCGTGCGCACCTGTCCCGAACAGTACTTCTGGCTACACCGCCGGTTCAAAACCCGGCCCGAAGGGGAAGCACCCTTTTATTCCGTCTGAACCGGCAAACGCTAGCGCCGCTGGCTGCGCCGACGATCGGGAAACTCGCCCCATTTTATTTCGCCGATCGGACGCTGTTCACCGAAAACGAAAAGCCTAATCGATGCCGCGCTCTTCCGCGCGTACGTCTTCGGGTGCGTCGATGTCGCGGTGTATGCCCGGATCGTCCACCGCTAGGACAACGATGCGCGATCGGTCGCGCTGCAAAATGTGTCTTGCGCCGACGTCGCCGCCGAGCGCTGCCAGCTCCGGGTAGTATTCGCTCGCGATGCCGACCGGGTGTCCGCGCTCGCCGGCGTGCTCCGGTGCGGCGATCGGGGCGCCGTCGCGCAGTGCCTGCGCAACCAGCGCAATGGTGGATGGCAACACGAACGGCATGTCGGCAAGTGCGATTACCCAGCCCGAGGCGTCCGAGGCCGCGCGCACGCCGCAGGCGAGGCTCGCTCCCATCCCTTCGTGCGAGCGAGGGCACGCGCATATCGCTAACGCCGTTTTTGCCAAGCAGTCAATCAACTGACCGTCACCGGGCGCGACCACCGCAATCGCGCGGTCGACGGCGCTGGCCAGATTCTCGGCACTGCGTACGCCGATCGGAGTTCCGTCGGCCAAGGGATGCAGGAGTTTTCGGGAACCGAAGCGACGCGATTCCCCGGCCGCCAAGAGAATGCCGACGATCATTTTGAACTATGAGGCTTGAAAAAATACCGCCCCCACTCTCGCCCTCCCCCGCTCGTGGGGGAGGGGATGAGGAGGGGCGACGGCTGTCCAAGAGCGCGACGCTTCACGCCGCCGGGACGGGTACTACACTTCGATCGGCAGCTTGCGAATGCGCTTACCGGTCAACACAAACAGCGCGTTGGTGACGGCTGGCGCAATCGGCGGGGTGCCGGGTTCACCGACGCCGCCGGGCGCTTCGCCGCTTTGCACGATGTGCACTTCGACCGACGGCATCTCGTTCATGCGTAGCGGTTGATAGTCGTGGAAGTTCGACTGCTCAACCGTGCCGTCCTTGAACGTGATCTTCTGGTGCAGCGCCGCGGATAAGCCGTAGACGATGGCGCTTTCCATCTGCGCCACGATCGTATCGGGATTGACCGTCGCGCCGACGTCGGTCGCGCACACGACCCGATGCACGCGCGGTTTTCCGTTTTCGATCGACACCTCGACGACCTGGGCGATGAAACTCCCGAAGGATGAGGCCACGGCGATACCGCGCGCGCGGCCCGCGGGGAGCGGACTGCCCCAACCGGCTTTCTCCGCCGCCAGCTCAAGCACGCGCTTGTGGCGCGGTTGCTTGTCGAGAAGTGCGCGGCGGAATTCGAGCGGATCCTTGCCCGCCGCATGGGCCATCTCGTCGATAAACGACTCGCCGAAGAAATAGTTCTGCGAGTTGCCGACCGAGCGCCAAAACCAAGTGCGGACACCCGGTGAGTACTTGACCCACTCGATGTCGATGTTCGGCACGGCATACGGCGTGTCCGTCAAGCCCTCGACCGCCGTGGTATCCACGCCGTCCTTGCGGATCAGCGCCGGCTCCGCACCGGTGCCGACCGACAGCGATTCGCACACGATGTTGGCGGCGAATGACACCGGGTTGCCGCTCGAATCGAGACCGCCGGTGAGCTTGCATACCGACATCGGCCGATAGTGATAGCCGCGGGTATCGTCTTCGCGCGTAAACACGAGTTTCACCGGAGCGCCGACCGCTGCCGACAATTGCACCGCTTCGACGATGTAGTCCTGGCCGAAACGACGGCCGAACCCGCCGCCGAGGAACGTCGTGTGGACTTTGATCTGCTCGGGTTTCATCTTGAGCATGCCGGCGACGACGAACTGATTGACGCCGGGCGCTTGCGTCGGCGCCCAAATCTCGACTTCGTTCTTCTTGACCCAGGCGACGCAATTCATCGGTTCCATGGTCGCATGCGCAAGATACGGAACCTCGTAAACCGCCTCGATCGTCTTGGCCGGCTTGGCCGAAGCCACATCGCCCTCTTTGCGCGCCGTGAGCGCGCCTTTCGGGGCGTCCGCCAGGGCCAGCATTTCTTTCTGCATGCCGGCGGTGGACAGCGACGCGTTGCCGCCCTTCCAAGTAACAGCCAGCGCGTCGCGACCCTTCTTGGCCGTCCAGAAACTATCGGCGATGACGGCGACACCGGCGGCGACGTTGCTTTGGATCGGCACGACCTTCTTCACGCCCTTGATCGCCATTGCCTTCTTGGCGTCGAATTTATCGATCGCGCCGCCGAGCACCGGCGAGCGTTCGACGACCGCGACCAGCATTCCGGGGACAGTGACGTCGAGACCGAACTTCGCCTTCCCGTTGACTTTTAGGGGCGTGTCGAGCCGCTTGGTCGGCTTACCGAGCAACTTGAACGTGCTCGGGTCCTTGAGCTTGACGTCCTTCGGTACCGGCAGCGTCGCGGCCTTCGTGGCGAGTTGGCCATAGGTCGCCTTCTTTCCGCCCGGACCGAACACCACGCCGCCGCTCGTCGTCAATGAATCGGCGGCCACCTTCCATTTATCGGCGGCGGCGGCCACGAGCATGGCGCGCGCGGTGGCGCCGGCTTGGCGCATAGCGGTGTACGAAGATCGAATCGAGGTCGAACCGCCCGTCGCTTGCGCGCCGAGGAACGGGTTTGCATACACCGGCGAGGAGACGGCCTGCTCGATGCGTACCTTCGACCAGTCGATGTCCAGTTCTTCGGCGATCATCATCGGCATGGCGGTGTAAACGCCCTGCCCCATTTCGGACTTGTCGGCGACCAGCGTTACCGAATTGTCCGGCGTGATGCGCACCCAGGCGTTCGGCGAAAAGGCCTTGCCGGCGGCTGCTTCGGCGAAACGCGCGGCGCCCGGAACGAATACGCCGACGGCAAATCCACCGCCGACGACGGCGCTTACTTTCAGGAACGAGCGCCGGCCCTCGTTGAAGTCGATGTCAGAGATTTTTCCCATGATTAGGCCCTCATCTTCGTCGCGGCACGATGAATGCCCGCGCGTATCCGGTTGTAAGTGCCGCAGCGGCAGATATTGCCCGACATGGCCTTGTCGATGTCGGCATCCGAGGGGGACCTGGACTTTTCCAGCAGCGCCGCCGCGCTCATGATCTGGCCGGACTGGCAGTAGCCGCACTGGGGCACGTCGAGTGCAACCCATGCATCCTGCACCGCCTTGCCGGCGGCGGTGGCCGCGACGGCCTCGATCGTGAGAACCTTCTTGCCGGCTACGGCCGACACCGGCGTCACGCAAGTGCGCGTGGGCACGCCGTCGATGTGCACCGTGCACGCGCCGCATTGGGCGATACCGCACCCAAACTTGGTGCCGGTCATCTTGAGCGTGTCACGCAGAACCCAGAGCAGCGGAGTGTCCGGCGATACTTTCACCGAGACATTCTTGCCGTTAACCGTGAATGCAACCATCGGAATTTTCTCCTTCTATGGTGGTTACAAAGTGAGGGCTGGCGCCCGTCGATGCGACGTCTTCGGACACCCGAGTCGGGCCCGCTAATTTGTCATGCGGGTCTGATTGGTAACGACATAGTGTGGCGCATTTTTTGGCGTCTTGCTATCGGTCACCTCCCCGAGTTTGCTCAACCGCCTGCCAACATGGCGACAAAACCCGCATGGCAAATAGGCAGACTCGCATGCGCCACACCGCACCCGCGGGACCGCCGGCGGCTTGCGCGTCGCCCGTTTGGTTCGTCGCGCCTGACCCTCGTTGGGCGCGTCTCGGAGTCCGTTGAAAAAGTCCCGTCCAGGGACTTTTCAACTCGTTCGCGCGGCGCAGGTCCGCGCTCACTCCCGAAATTTCAACCACTTACGTGCTTGAAATTTCGGCGCGCCACTTTCGGCTGCGCCGTCCGTGCTTCGCCGAAAAGTTCAGGGCCGAAATCCTCGGCCCGTTCGCCGCTTCGCGGCCCACCCCTGGTGGCGCACGGGGTTTGTTTTTTCAACGAATCCCTAGAGAATGAGCGCGCAACGGCGTTTTCGGGCGCACGGGGTTCGGCGCGCGCCGCCGCCGGTGGCAACGGCGGCACCACGCCGCCGAAGCCGAAGACCGGAGTCAATCATATCCAATCGGCCTCAACGATGACCTCGGCCGCTTCGCGGATCGTTGTCGTTGCCGCCGACGCGAGCGCGCGTCCGGCGGCGGCGGTGCTGGCGCGAAGGCTGAATCTGCCGTTCGACGAATCGACCGCGGCGTCCGACTTGCGGCTGATCCAATCCGACGACGGTCTCTCGCTGCACGATCCGCAAAGCGGCGCGCGCCTGCGCGTCGAATTCACCGACACCCAGTTTCGTCGTCTTCGCGGCGGCCGCGGCCCCTTGCGCCGCGCGATCGGCCGCGGCGCGCGCGACGTGGTCGATGCAACCGCCGGCCTCGGACAGGACGCGGTGCACTTGGTGGCCCTCGGCCATCGCGTAACCGCCATCGAGCGCGACCCCGTCGTAAGCGCCCTGGCGCAGGACGGTTTGGCGCGGGCCGGCGGCGT
>DASWLD010000194.1:0-2866 GCA_036396275.1 Burkholderiales bacterium | reverse complement strand
TACTGAATACTCGTCGCGATGTTATCGAGCGGCGCGAAGATCGTCACGCGGCCTTGATCGCGCAGCCGATTCTCGGTTGCGCGCAATTCCTCGCGAAAGCGCTCGTTCAAGCGCTGTAGCTCCGGCTCCGCGAATTCGTAGTCGACGTCCTTCAACCAGCTCTGGTTGTGCGGCTCGTAGAAGAGCATGTCGGTGAGCCAGGCTTGGAAAATGTCCCAGCGATTGTTCAGTTGGTCCGGCGTGTATGCCGGGGTGTCGAGGCTGATCGGCGGGGGAACGCGCAGGCGAAACGGAATCTCGTCGGTCGGCATGTTGTGCAGCGTTTCGTGGTCGGCGGCGTGGGCGACCGAGACGTTCCAGATGATCGTGGTCACGGTGTCGATCAGGTTCTCGCCCTCCATGATTTTTTCGCCGTCGGGAAATCCGGGAACCCATTGCGCGACGTGATCGGCCCAGAGACCGACGAGGGCGACGGTGTCGGAGCCGATCGGCGCGGCCATGAGATGCCGCATCACTTCCGCGACGAAGCCACGGATGGTGGCGCGATAGGCCGCGAGGAATTCGCCGTACAGCGATGGCGGATATTGCGGCTTCATGTGAAAGCGATAGGGCGGGTAGGCGCTGTTGCCCGGTTTGCCGACGTAACCCCAGGGCAGCAGCCGGCGTATGACCGCGCCGGGCGCGGTGAAGGGCGAGTAAATCACCCAAGTAGTGCGATTGATCAGCGACGCTCCGCCCTCCAGCACCGAGTAGTTCACCGGCAGCGACAGCAGAAAGTGCGGTAGCAGCAGTTTCAGCAACAGATGGTCCTTTGGCAGAATCGTTTTGCTGATTGCATTGATCGGGTCGGAAGGGAAGTGCACCACGGCGTGGTCGATCAGATTGATTCGATGGGCCGCGCCATTCAGCACGAAGTAGCGCGCCAGGTTCCAGGCGCGGCGGTTCTTGTCCCCGGGTGTCAGCAGCAGTTTCGGTCGCGGCAAATAGATCGCCACCGCGCGTGCCGGACTGGCGCCGTCCTTGCGTAACAGCGCGACACTCGGCGTGGCATAAGTGCCGGGGTAAGTATCGTCGGCGATGTCTTCGATCGGGCTGAAATCGGATTTGTAGAAACGCGAGTCCGCGCCGGCGCCCTTGAGTTGCGCGGCGAAGATCCGCTTGTCGTCGTCATCGAGCGGCACGAGGAACTTGCTGTACAGCGCTTCGCCCAAATAGTACGAGAAGCGCGCGTCGTCCAACTCTTTCAGATGCGGATGCCGGTACGCGTACCACAGCCCGCGCGGCCAGCGCTTGAGCAGCAAGCAGCGATACATGTTTGCCACCTTCTGCTTCCATAATTCCAGTTCAGGCGCCGGAATGTGCAGCACTTGTGCGAGCTGTCCGGTTGGATGCTCCGGCGCCGGCTGCGGCCAGGGGCCGGCGTTGCCGTAGAGAAAGTCATCCACCGTATAGCGGCCGAAGAAGTAGGTGTATTTGTAGTAATTAGGATCGTCCGGTTTTTGCGTTGTCATTCTTAGAGTCCTTGGCGTGTAGTGAAATCAAGGGCATTCTGGTTGGTATTGTTTGAACCGCAAAGGACGCCAAGGACGCAAAGGTTTTTTGTTCATTCAGCTTTTTCCTTGGCGTCCTTTGCGTCCGTGGCGGTTTGAAAAATCTCTCCACTTTTCTCAACGGCCTGTGCGCGCCGCGTGTGCAAACTGCGCCTGGGTTTCGGCAATGCGCGCGAGCCACGCGGCCGCGCCTTGCGCCTGCGCGAGTTCGCCGGCCTGCGTCAATGACGCGCGCGCATCGGCGGCATCGCCGCCGGCGGCGGAAAGCAACGCGCGCACACGTTTGAGTTCGGGCAGGCACCATCGCTCCTCGGTGCGTTCGCTGCGCGCGATGGCATCGAGCAACAGCTTTCGTGCCTGCGCGGCATCGCCCTGCGCGAAGACGGCCTGTGCCATGACGCCCTGCCATGCCGGCAAAAACAATTCCGCGCCGGTCGCGGTGAAAACCGCGAGCGCCTCTTGCATCGCGGCGAAGCCCGCGGCCAATTCGCCTCCGCCGATGCGGCGCAGCGCATCGAGCGCCAGCGCCAGCGCGAGAAACACTTGCAGCTTCTGCTCGCGGCAGAGCGCGATCGCTTCGGCCAGCATCTGCGCCGCCTGCGCCGCGCGGGCGCGATTGAGCGCGTGCCACGCCGCGAACGTCAAACCGTACGCGATGCTGAACGGGTGGTCGGTGCGGCGCGCGCACTGCATCGCTTGGTCGCTGTAACGATCGGCGGCGTCGACTTCCCCCAACATCCAGGCATTCCAGCTTTGATAACTGCGAATGACCATGCCCGGGTCCTGTCCGTAGCGCAGGATGTGCGTGCGGAACTCGCCGGCGTCGTAGTTTTCCCACGCCGTCTCGAAGTCGCGCTCGGCGGCGCGAAATTTTCCTTGGAAGTATTTCGTGATGCCGCGCACCATGTGCGCCTCGGTGCGAAGTTCGGCGCTGTCGGCGGCCGCCGCTTGCGTCACCAGTTGCTCCGCGAGCTGCAAGGCTTGCGGATGCAGTGCGCGTACACAGTGAAATGTCCACAGGCCGAACAGCACGGGAAAAACGGCGGGTGGATTGCCGAGCACGTCGCACAGTTCGCGTGCGCGCGAGTACACGGCGCTCACCTCCGCGTCGGCATAGCCCTTCGCCGCCATCAGTGCCGGGCCGAGCGTCGTCTGCAATCGTAGTTCCGCTTGTAGCGTCTCGGCGCTCGGTTCGAGTGTTTGCAGCGCCTCCAATCCGGCGCGCGCGTGTTGCGCCGCCTCGAGGATCGCGAATCGTCCGAGCGCCGCTTCGGCGGCGCGCGACCAGTACTCGACGGCGGGCGCGGCTTCTCCCG
>DASWLD010000193.1:0-2828 GCA_036396275.1 Burkholderiales bacterium | reverse complement strand
CCGGCGCGCGAATGCAGCGCGTCGGCGGCGTCGAAGTCGAGCAGTTTCAGCACGCCGCTCAGGCGTTTCTCCAGACCGCGCTCGTGTTCGTGAATCCCTTCGCGAATCTGGTCGAGTTCGCCGATGCGATCTTCCAGTGTGTCGGTGGCTTTGTGGATGCGCTTGATCGATTCGAGGCGGCGGCGCAGCAAGATCTGATGTTCGCGCACCTGCGATTCCATCGGCGACATGATGGTCTTCAGCCACGCGTCGGCATCGCGGTTCGCCATGCGATAGATCGCGCGCACCTTGGCCACCGATGACTCGAAGAACTTGCGCGTCAGCGCCTGCTGCTCGGTGAATACCACCGACAGGCCTTTCACGAACTGGGCGTGTTTGCCTTCGAGGCGCTTGATTTCGCGCGAGTAGCGCGTCACCGAGAAACCGGTCGGCTTGACGTTCGCCAGGCCGTATTCTTCCTGGAACTTGCGGTACACGCCTTCCATCATCTCCTTGATTTCCTGCGCCTGGGTCGACACCTGTTCCATGGTTTTGTGCGCCTGCACGAAGAAATTTTCCATGCACGACTTCAGGCCCGCCGTCGTCAGGCTGATGTCCATGTCGCGTTTGGTTTGCGCGATCAGGTTATCGACGTTCTTCAGGTTCAGGTGCGAGTACAGCACGTTCGTCTGCTGCGAAAAGATGCTGCGTGTCGCCTGAAAGCGCTGCAAGCTCTTCTCGAAGATGTCCTTGTCGCCTTTGACCTTTTCCATCATGTGATCGATGACGTCGAAGTTCTTGCCGTTCAGGCCTTGCAGTTCCGACAGATGCTCGTGCACGCCCTGCAGGCGCTGCTTCAGCAGTTGGCGCATGCTGTCGACGACGAAATTCATGTCGCCGCCGATGGCATCGCGCACGATTTCGCGCTTCGCCGGGAGAATCTCGGTCGCGAGCGCCTGCTCGAGCGTTCGAATGCGGCTGCGCTCGATAATCTTTTCGTCCTTCCTTATTTTACCGAGCAGCGCCTTCTGCGCCGACACCGGAAACACGTTGGCTTCGGGAATATCGAGGGTCTTCGCGGTCTCGCGGATTTGCCGGTCTATTTCACGATTGACCTCCTTCCAATCGCGCAGCTCATCCCACAACCCGTCGATCTTGTTCAATACGATCAGCCGGCCCTTGCTCGCGCCGCCCCTACCGTTGGCCAGATGATCGTGCCATACCTCGATATCGGTCTTGGTGACGCCGGCGTCGGCCGCGAGAATGAACAGCACCGCGTGCGCGCTCGGCAGAAGGTTCAGCGTCAGTTCCGGCTCGGAGCCGAGTGCGTTCAGCCCCGGCGTGTCGAGAATCACCAAGCCGCCGTCGAGCAGCGGATGCGGCATATTGATGATAGCGTGGCGCCACTTGGGAATTTCGATGAGTCCGTCTTCGGCGATGCGAACGCCCGGCTGCGTTTCGTCTTCAGCGATATGAAGCCCGAGCGATTGCGCGACCTCGCGTTCGACGTGCTTGACCTCGGCGATGTGCTGCAGCTGCTTTGCCATCGTGTCCGCCATTTTCATTTCCAACCGAAACGTCTGCCATTCATCGGGAAACGTGCGGAACTCGGCGATGGTGGTTCCGGTCTTGCGGGTCTCGATCGGGAGTAGGCGAAGCTCCGGCGGGCGCGAGGCGTCGTGCATCAACTCCGTCGGACACATGGTGGTGCGCCCGGCGCCCGACGGCAGGATGCGTAAGCCGAACTGCGCGAAGAAGATGGCGTTGATGAGCTCCGACTTACCGCGCGAGAACTCCGCCACGAAGGCGATGTAGAGTTTGTCGTCGCGCAGCGTGCCGAGGACTTGCTGCAAGCGCTGGTCGACCTGCGTGTCGGACAGCTCTTGGGATTGGAGCCATTGTTTGAGATCGGTTATGCCGTCTGCGAGCGCCTGGCGCCATCCGCTGTATTCCTCAAACTGCTGTTCCAGGCTCATTCGGGACTTCTCATGTGTCGGATTTTCATCGGCAGCCGAAACGGCGCCGCGATGATATCGCCGGTTGGTGATGGTTTGAGCTGCAAACGCAGGGGAGACAACGACTTAACGACGTATGCTCCACCTGCCGGTCAAGTTTAGACGACGAAAACCGCCCATAAAAGCCGGTGTCTTCGGGACCGGGAGAGTCGATTGCCGATATCGGGACTCAAACCTGACATTTCGGGCAATAAAACGCCGAACGTTGACCGAGGCGGACCAACCGGATCGGGGTACGGCATACCCGGCAGGGGTCTGCATTTCGCCCGTAAACCCGCGCGGTCAGCTGAAAGTACCCCGCTTCGCCGTCGGCGGCGTGATAGTCCCGGAGCGTCGATCCACCCGACCGAATGGCGCGATTGAGCGTCGCCCGAATCGCCGCTACCAGGCGTTTGCACTCGTCGAAGGCGAGGCGGCCCGCCGGCCGGGTTGGGCGAACACCGGCGCTGAACAGAGCTTCGTTGGCGTATATGTTACCAACGCCCGCGACGATATGAGCGTCGAGCAGCGTGTCGCGTATCGCGCGCGAGCGGCCGCGGGTTACGTCGTACAAGTAGTCGCGCGAAAACTCGCGTGTGAGCGGTTCGGGTCCGATGTCGGCGAGCAGCTTATGCGCCAGCGGGTCTTGCCGGGTCCATAGAATTGAGCCGAAGCGCCGAGGGTCACGCAGCCGCAAGCAGTCCCCGCCCGCGAGCACGAAATCGACGTGATCCCATTTTCCCGGCGGTCGCGCGGCCGCGACGATACGCAAGCTGCCGGACATACCGAGGTGCAGGATCGCGGTGCCGGCGTCGGTTGCGATCAAGATGTACTTCGCGCGCCGAGTGACGCTGC
>DASWLD010000192.1:0-2637 GCA_036396275.1 Burkholderiales bacterium | reverse complement strand
GCCGAGCGCAAGCGCGCGGAGGAACAGAAGCGGCGCGAAGAGGAAACCCACAAGCGGGCGGAAGCGGAAAAGAAGCGGCAGGAACAGGTTCGCCAAAAGGCGGAGACGGAGCGGCGGCGAAAGGCGGCCGAGGAACAGTTGAAGCAACAGCTCGCCGCCGAAGAAGAGACGCGCGCCGAGGAAGCGCGCCGGGGGCGTGCCGCCACCGAGATGGAAAAGTATCTTGCGGCGATCCGGCAGCGGGTGAGCAGCCGCTGGAACCAGCCGACCAACGTACCGCCTGGGTTGAAATGCGTGGTGCGGGTGCGCTTCTTGCCGGGAACGTGGGATATCGTCGAGGCGGTGATCGTGCGGGGCAGCGGGAACAAGGCATTCGATGATTCGGTCGAACGCGCTGTACTGGCGGCTTCACCGTTGCCGTTACCGTCGAATCCTGATTTATTCAAGTACTTTGGTGAGCTGCAGTTTGAATTCGAGCCTAAGGGAAAGTGAACGTCTTATGCTGACAAAGCGATTCTCGGGAAAGCGGCGGATGTGGTTCGGCGCGTTAGCGCTGATGTTATTCGCCTGGGCGCGGAGCGCGCCGGCTATTTTAACCATCGAGATCACCGAAGGCGCCGGCGCCGGCATTCCGATCGCGGTCGTGCCGTTCGGCTGGAAGGGGCCGGGGCAGCCGCCGCAGCCGATCGCGGACATCATCGCCGCCGACCTCGCTCGCAGCGGCCGTTTCGTCAGCCTGTCGCGCAAGGACTTCGTCTCGTTGCCGACGGACGAGAAGGACGTCGTATTCAAGGAGTGGCGGATCATCAAGGCTGAGGCCTTGGTGATCGGCAGCATCGCGCCGGCGGGCCCGGGGCGCTTCGAAATCCAGTTTCGGTTATACGACGTGTTCAAACAGGCGCAGTTGGCCGGCTTTCGTTACACCGTCGGCGCGCCGGTCGTGCGCACGGTGGCGCACCAGATCGCGGACGTGGTTTACGAAAAACTGACCGGTGAGCCCGGCGCGTTCAACACGCGCATCGCCTATGTCACCCGTGAAGGCACGTCGCGCCCGAAGGAAGCGATCTACAAACTGCAGATCGCGGATTCCGACGGTTACAACCCGCGTACCGTGGTTCGTTCGGTGGAACCGCTGTTATCGCCGGCGTGGTCGCCGGACGGCCGGCGACTCGCCTACGTATCGTTCGAAGCGAAGCGGCCGAAGATATACATTCAGAATCTGGCCGATGGGCGCCGCGAACTGGCCGCCGAGTTCAAGGGCATCAACGGCGCGCCGGCGTGGTCGCCGGACGGCAAGCGATTGGCGCTGTCGTTGTCGCGCGAAGGCGATCCCGAAATATACGTCATGGATCTCGCTACGCGAAAACTTCAGCGGCTGACCAACGATCCGGCGATCGATACCGAGCCGGCCTGGTCGCCGGATGGGCGCTATATCGTTTTCACCTCGGATCGGGCCGGACGGCCGCAGATCTATCGCATGGACGCGAGCGGCCGCCAGACGCAGCGCCTGACGTTCGAGGGCGACTACAATGCACGCCCATCCTATGCGCCCGACGGTCAAACGCTGACGCTCGTCAGCGCCGTGCAAGGACAGTTTCGAATTGCTACGCTGAAGCTAGACGGTAACGCGTTGCAAGTCCTGACCGACACCTCGTTGGACGAATCGCCGAGCTTTGCACCGAACGGGCGGATCGTGTTGTATGCCACCGAGGTCAAGGGTCGCGGCGTGCTGGCATCGGTATCGGCGGACGGTCGCGTGCGCCAGCTGTATCGACTCGAGGAAGGCGATGTACGCGAACCGGCGTGGTCACCCTACAATCGTGAACTTCAATATTGACAGGAGAAAATCATGCAGATGAAGCTTGGCTTGACGATCTTGTGCGCGGTCGGCGTATGGCTCGCCGGATGCGCAACCGATACCAGCACTCAGGGCCCGCAGGTCGAAGACAAGACCAGCGCGGCAACGACATCGGGCGACACCGGCACGCAGGCGCTCGACGGCGCCGGCGCGGGGAAAGGCGGCGCGCTGGGCGGAACCGCTGCGGATGCCGATCTGCTCGCGAAACGACGCGTTCATTTTGAGTTCGATTCGAGCGCACTCGATGCCGAGAATCGGCAGATCGTCGACGCGCATGCGCGCTACCTGGCGGCGCATCCGAATCTGAAGGTGACGTTGGAGGGTCACGCGGACGAACGCGGCACGCGCGAATACAATCTCGCGCTCGGTGAGCGCCGCGCCCAAGCGGTCGGTCGCGTGATGCGCGTGCTCGGCGTCAACGCGGGGAGTTTGACGGATACCTCCTACGGCGAAGAAAAGCCGCTGGCGCCGGAGCACAACGAATCGGCGTGGGCGCTCAATCGCCGCGTGGAGATCATTTACCAGTGACGGTTCGCCGAATCCTCTTCTCGCTGCTCCTGGCAAGTACGACCGCCGGAGTGCGGATCGGCGGCGCGCACGCCGCCGATCCTCTGCCGGATCGGCGTGCCGTTCGCCCGGCGCAAGCGGCCCCGACGGCGGCGAGAACGACGACCGGCAATGAAGCGGTGCTCGAACTGCTCAACGATATCGAGGAACTCAAGGCGCAGGTACGCACGCTGCGCGGCCAGATCGAAACGCAGGGATATCAACTTGAGCAA
>DASWLD010000191.1:0-32118 GCA_036396275.1 Burkholderiales bacterium | reverse complement strand
TGATCTTCTCGATTCTTATGATCGGCGTGATCGGCATGCTGCTCGATCAAATGCTGGCGCGGGCGCAGCGCTGGGTGCAGTACGCGGATTAGATCTTATGAATATTCACCGCAAAGGACGCAAAGGATGAAAAGATTGCTTCGTTGTCTTGCTGTTCCTTCGCGTCCTTTGCGGTTAATCCGTCGTTGAGCCTTTGCCACCGATGTCTGACGCGTTCTTAAAAGTCGAGAATCTGTCGCGCCGCTATCCGGCCCCGAAAGGCGACGAGGCGCTCACCGTCTTTGAGCAGGTGAACTTCACCGTGCAGAAGGGCGAGTTCGTCTGCTGCATCGGCCACTCCGGCTGCGGCAAATCGACCATCCTCAATATTCTCGCGGGCCTCGACCAAGCGAGCGCCGGCGCGGTGATCATGGACGGGCGCGAAGTCGCCGGCCCGAGCCTCGATCGCGGTGTGATCTTCCAGAACCACAGCCTTCTCCCGTGGAAATCGGCGCTGAGGAACGTCACGTTCGCCGTTGCAGCGCGCTGGCGCGGCTGGAGTAAACAAAAGGTGCTCGAACACAGCCTGCGCTACCTCGAGCTCGTGGGGCTGAAGGGCGCGGAGGCGCGCAAGCCGGCGCAGCTCTCCGGCGGTATGCGCCAGCGCGTCGGGATTGCACGCGCGTTCGCGATCCAACCGAAGTTGCTGCTCATGGATGAACCCTTCGGCGCGCTCGATGCGCTCACGCGCGGCACGATCCAGGAAGAGCTGATTCAGATCTGGGACAAATCCGGCCAGACGGTGTTCATGATCACGCACGACGTCGACGAGGCGATACTGCTCGCCGATAAAATCGTGCTGATGACCAACGGTCCCGATGCTCGCATTGCCGAGATCGTCGAGGTGACGCTCCCGCGGCCGCGCGATCGCACCAAAATCATCCATCAGCCGGCGTACTACGCGATTCGCAATCATCTCGTCGAATTTCTGGTGGAACGCTCGAAGACGTTTCGCTCGCAGCTGCCCGCGGGTTACGACCCGAAGAGTCCGCCGCTGCTACGCCCAGGGCTCGACACCACCGCCGTGGCCGAAGCCGTTGCCGCGGCCAGGATCGCATCCCGCAATTAACTTTCGCGCACAAAGGAGTGCCGCCATGACTCGTCTCGACGTAACCGAACAAATCATCGCCGCCAAAATCAAGAAAGGCTTGAAGTGGGCCGATATCGCGAAAGCGGTCGGAAAAAGCAAGGAATGGGTAACCGCCGGCCTGCTCGGTCAAATGACCTTCACGAAGGAGCAAGCCGAAACGATCGGCAAGACGCTCGGCTTATCGGACGAGGCGGTTACGCTGCTGCAAGTCGTGCCGTGCAAAGGTTCGATTCCGACGGCGGTTCCGACCGACCCGCTGATTTATCGCTTTTACGAGTTGGTGAACGTGTACGGCACGACGATCAAGGAATTGATTCACGAGGAGTTCGGGGACGGCATCATGAGCGCGATCGATTTCAACATGGACATGACGCGCGAACCCGATCCAAAGGGGGATCGCGTGAAAATCGTCATGAGCGGGAAGTTCTTGCCATACAAGACCTACTAGCTCCCCCCCTATACCTCGGCAGAGCGTTCTTCCGCGCCAGCGGAGTCGAGACCGCCTTCACCCGTGATCGTCGTCACGTCTTCGCCCACTCGGCCAGTTCCTCGCGACATTGTTCAAGGTCGCGCTTGAGCTCGTCGCCGTCTTGATAGCGCTTGGTCAGTTTCTTTTGCAGCAGCCGCTTGATAACGCTCGCCAACCGCGACGGCGTATCCGGCCGCAGCTTTCGAATATCGGGGGTCGGGGCGTTGATGATTTGATGCGTCAGCGCGGCGAACGAGTCGCCGTCGAACGGCGTCGCGCCGGTGACCAGCTCGAACAGCATCGCACCGAAGGAGAACAAATCGGAGCGGCCGTCGACGCGCTTACCGGTGATTTGCTCCGGCGACATGTACGACGGCGTGCCGAGCACGAGACCGGTTTGGGTGCGGTTGGCGGCGGCGATGCGCGCGATGCCGAAATCCATCACCTTCACGCCGCCGGTCGTTTCGTTGAAGAAGATGTTGTGCGGCTTGATGTCGCGATGCACGACGTCGTTGCGATGCGCATAGGCGAGCGCGTCGGCGACCGGAATCGCGATGTTCAATATCCAGTCGAGCGGCAGCTGCTTCTTCGGCTCGAGGTAGGTGGCGAGTTCCTTGCCTTCCAGATACTCCATCGCGATATAAGCGAGTTCGTGGTCCTCGCCCACGTCATAGATAGTAACGATGTTCGGATGGTGCAGGCGGCCGGCCGTTTCGGCTTCGCGGAAAAAGCGTTCGCGCGCGCCTTCACGCGCGGCCGCGTCGAACCCCTCTCCCAGCGCCATCGTTTTGATCGCCACCAGGCGATTGATCTTCGGGTCGCGTCCGAGATAAACGATGCCCATGGCGCCGCGGCCGAGTTCCTTTTCGACGTGATAGCGCCCGAGCGTCGGCTTCTCGGTGCCGTCGATGATCAACGTGCCGGCCGAGATCGCCTGGTCGCCCTGGCTCGCGCGCTTGCGGCGTTCGACGCAATCGCGAAAACTCGAATCGTGCCCCAGGATGTAGTCATACGCCGCGCCGGCTTTGTGGAACTGGCGCTTGCGTTCGAAGTCGAGCGCGAGGTGGTAGATCAAATCGAGCACGGATTCGTCGACCGGGAGCTTGCGAAACTTATCCATCGCCATGTCGAGTTGGCCTTGCGATTGGAACGTCAGACCGAGCATGCGGTTGCTGTGCGCGGAATCCCATTCGGCTTCGCCGCGGCGGCGCTCGCCAAGGACAAAGCGCTTTACCGCGACGGCGAGATGGCCGCAAAAAAGCAGCAGCGCCGGCGACGCCGTGCGCAGCCACATCTTTTCGCTCACCATGAGAAATTGCTCGGTGCCGAACAAACCGATGAACAGCAGCAAGGACGCCAACGTCGCGTTATTCGCGCTCAGATGCGGCAGCGCGAACATCAGGTAGACCAAGACGGCCAGCAACACGCCGGCTTCGACCCACGTCGCCCAGGGCGCGCGCGTGTAGAAATCCTGGTTCAGTATGCTCGTCACCGCGTTCGCCGCCAGTTCGGGTTGCGCCGTGCGGGCGCCGCGATCGATCGGTGTTGAAAACGCCGCGCCGATTCCGCCGGCGGCCGAGCCGATCAGAACCAGCTTGTTCGTGAAAACCGACGGCGGCAACGAACCGCCGAGTACGTCGCGAAACGAATAGGTGGCGAATGCATTCGTCTTGCCGGCCGGCGCTGTATAGAGCCCGATGGCGGTGCGACCGGCGGCGTCGGTCGGCACGAACAGGTTTCCCGCTTGAACGCCGCTACCGATTCTGAAATCGATGCCGCGAGTATCGAAGCCGGCGCTGCGCGCGGCGAGCAACAGCGGCAGCGAGGCGAAATACTGGCCGTCATGCTCGAGCACGGTGTAGATCGCGCGCGCGCCGCCGTCCGGATCGTCGCGCGCGCGCAAGTGGCCGATTCCGCTCGCGTGCCGCGCGAACAGCTCCTGCGGCGTCCGAAGATTCTCGATCCGGTCCGGTTGGGTGAAGTCGGCGGTCGGGGGGATGACGTTGATCAAGCCGTGCCGGTCCAGGTAGGCCGGCGCTTTGGTCGCGGCGCCGCCGTTTTGCTCGGCTACATCGACCAGCATCGGCAGGAACAGCCCAGGGGTCGCGGCGAACGCGCGCGCGAGCGCGCCATCGGTATCGAGTTCGGTCTCGGTCCGCGCCAGCAGCTCGCGCAAATCCCGAACCTGCGGCGACGCCGCCGCCATCGCGTCGACTTCCTTGTGGATAAGTCGCAGTGCCGCGAGCCCGCGGTCGGATTGTGGCTGCGTCAGATCGAACAGAACGGCGACGGCGCGCGGTTTCGCGTCGGACAACCGATCGAGCGCCGCGGCCAGGACGTTGCGCGGCCACGGCCACGGCCCGAGTTCGCGCAGGCTTGCGTCGTCGACGGCGACGATGACGATTCGATCGGCGGAACCGGGTGGACGGTGCGTAAGCTTCACGCCGAGGTCGTACGCGGTCAGTTCGAGCCGCTCGATCCAGCTGCTCTGCGCGACAACGGCGGCGCCGAGTACGATCCCCACGAGGAGCGCGATGAACCAATCTTCTTTGAGGTATCCGGGCTTCCGCATCTCCCCAATCCCCGTGCGGAGTGGGTGCTTTCAATAAGCCCCTAGTATAGTCCGGTCGATCTTTCGGCTCGGTGGAATATACCGCAAATTGTCGGTGCGCCAATGTCGGGCGTGCCAATTGGTGCGGCACTTGTTAGGATAATTCTTTCAGGGCGTCATTGGGTGGAACACGGTTCGATGGTCCGTCGTGGGGGTTCGATCGGCATGATGCCGTTTTAGCAAACAGAAGAAGGGAATGAGGCCGGGTCGCGTACGCGACCCGGCCTTTTTTGTGCCGGCCCCCGCCGCCGGAAACGACGAATGCCCGGCGCACGGCGCCCTTCGTACCCGAACGAGGAGGGCGCATCGATGCCGCGTATTCCCTATCCGGAGTCGCGGCCGCCGCGCGTTGCGGGCCCAGGCTCAATTATCCGGAGCATGCGCGTACGCGCATCGGCGGCCAGCTCGAACGCATCGACGTGGACATCGCACGATGCAAGGGCGGAGTGTCTACTTGAGCGTGGCCGCAATCTTCCGAATCTCCTCCGGCGTGTGTTCGCCCGCGAGCGGCGTTCCCGGCATCAAATATTTCCCCATCGCGAGTCCGCCGATCAAGACGGGCTCGTAGCCGAGGTCGCGTATCAGACGTGAAGCCACCGCGATCGCTTGCGCGTCATCGCCCGCGATCGGCATCCCGACGCGCCCGGGCGCTTCGTGCGCCGCGCCCATCCGCGCGGAGCCGATCGCATTAAAAGCGCGAACGATGCGCGCACCGGGGAGCAATTCCGCCGAGGCGAGACCGGCGCCTTTGTCACGAGCCCACTTCGCGATGTCGCCATCACGCCATTCGAAGGGATTACAGGTGTCGATTACCACCTTGCCCTTGAGCAAGTTCCCGAGGTCTTTGCCGACGTCGGGCAGTGCGCCGTAGGGAACCGAGATCATCAGCACGTCGCCGAAGGCGGCGGCTTCGCGCGGCGTTCCGGCGCGTGCGTTCGATCCGAGCTTGGCGGCGAGCGCTTTGTCGTTCTCAATGTGGCGCGAGGAAAACATGACCTCGTGCCCGGCCTTCACCCAGACACCTCCGATCGCGGCGCCGACCTTGCCCGAACCGATGATGCCGATCTTCATTTTCCCGCCGCCGCCGGTCGCTGCGCGTACGGAAAGGGGCAGGCCGTTGAGCGCCAGAGCCGCCGTAACAGCCCCGGCTACTTTGAACAACCGACGACGGTTCCGGTTCGTAATGCCTTTCGCTTTCATGACGGATCTCCATGGATGGCGGCGAAACGCGATTGTATGACCGGTCGGAGAAATAAGTAACCGGAGGGCCCGGAGATAAGGGTTACACGTTGCCGCGCTTTCAATTTCGCGGCACGTTGCGCAGCCGGCCGAGATTTTCAAGCCACAGGTCAACTCTTCCCCACCAGTTTTCGCGCAAGCGCGCGAGCCATGGGCGCCGCCGCCATTCTTCATACGTGATTTCTCGGCTCTCGCGAAAGTCGTCCTCGAACATCGCGGCGACGGCTTGCGCGAAGATGGGGTCGCTGATTTCCTGGTTCGCTTCCAGGTTCCAGCGCAAGTTCCAGCGATCGTGATTGCTCGATCCGATGGATGCCCAGTCGTCGCACAGCGACGTTTTCGCGTGTAGAAAACGCGGCTGGTACTCGAATATGCGGACGCGGTTTCGCAGCAGTCGCCCGTAGTAGCGATGCCCGGCGTGACGCACGGCGGGATGGTCGGTGTAGGGGCCGGGCAGCAGCAGGCGCACGTCGACGCCGCGGCGCGCGGCGCGCTTCAGCGCGCGCATGAGCTTGAGCGGCGGCACGAAGTACGCGGTCGCAATCCACACGCGAAACCGCGCGCGGCGTACGTGCTGGTGCAGCGCGCGATTGATGTCTTGCAGAAACACCGCGTTGTTCACGCCGACGCGCCCGAGCATGCCGTCGTTCGGTATCGCCTCTGGCGGCGGCTTCAGATCGAGGGGCGTTTCGGTGCGTCGCTCCCAGACGTGCCGAAACAGTTCGACCCAATCGGGCAGAACCGGTCCGCGCACGCACACGGTGTTGTCGCGCCAGTTGAGGGCCGGATTGTGCGGCGAGTCGAAATCGTCGGTAATCCCGGCGCCGCTGACGTAGGCAACGTCGCCGTCGACGATCAGAAGTTTGCGATGATCGCGAAAGAGGTTGTGCAGGAATTTGCGCAAGCGCAGCGGGTTGTAGAACCGAACCTCGATGCCGGCGCGCTGTAGGCGTGCGCGGTCCGACGGACCCAGCTTCAGCGCGCCGAAATCGTCCAGCAGAAGCTTCACGGTGACACCGCGGGCAGCCGCGGCCGTGAGCGCGTCGATAAAGCGCGTCGCGACGCCGCCGGATTCAAAGAGGTAGATTTCGAGCAAGACGTACCGCCGCGCTTGCGCGATGCTTTCGAGCATGAGAGGAAAGAACGCCGGCCCGTCGCGCAAGAGATCGACACGATTGCCGGTGCGCCAGGAAAAGCGATGCGTTTGCTCGTTCAAGCGGTTCATGATACCGGCAAGTTAGGCAAGCTCTGAACAAGTGTATGAGTGGTCGAAGCTCGACGACCGACTTGTTCAGGCTCCCTTAGGCGACAAGTTGGGCGCCGCGCTCGAAGAGATACTGAAACACCCACGATCGGGAAAGCCGCTGCGCGAGGTGCTGGTGGGGTTGTGGAGCTATCGTATCGGCAAGTACCAATCGATTTATCGAATCGAACGCCGGCAAATCGATCTTATCGCCTTCGGCCCGCGCGATCGTATTTATGAGGAAACCTACCGGCTGGTCGCGCGCAAGTAGATGCGACCGGGCACGGGCTCTGTCCAGCCACGCGCCTTTGTGTGAACATACGCATCTGCCGTGGCCGTTGATGGTCGTTTTCCCCGTTCAACCTTTATCAAGAAGAGCCGATTGTCCCTGAACCTATGAGCTCGTCGCTTTTCGGAGCCGTGCCGCTTGCGCCTCGCGATCCTATTTTGGGCGTCACCGAAGCTTTCAACGCCGATACCAACCCGCGCAAAGTAAACCTCGGTGTCGGCGTTTACTACGACGAGAACGGCAAGGTTCCGGTGCTCGATTGCGTGCGTCAGGCGGAGCGGCAGCTCGCGGATGCCGGCGCGGCGCGCGGCTATTTACCCATTGACGGCATTCCCGCGTACATCCGCGCGGTACAGGCGCTGGTATTCGGCGCGCAATCCCCGGAGCTGCGCGAGGAGCGTACGGTGACTATCCAGTCGCTTGGCGGCACCGGCGCGCTCAAGGTGGCGGCCGATTTCCTGCGCCGCATCAGTCCGAAGGCGGAGGTGTGGATCAGCACGCCGAGCTGGGAGAACCACCGCGCGCTGTTCGAGAACGCCGGGCTTACAGTCAATGCGTATCCCTATTACGACGCCAACGCTCACGGCGTCGACTTCGAGGCCATGATGATGACGCTCGGCGGGCTCCCGGCCGGCGCCATTGTCGTGCTACATGCTTGTTGCCACAACCCGACCGGCATCGATCTCTCGCCGGATCAGTGGGGGCGCGTCATTGAGATCGTGAAGAAGCGCGAACTGATTCCGATTCTGGACATGGCGTACCAGGGTTTTGCGGACGGTTTGGAGCCGGACGGCACGGTCGCGCGCCGCTTCGCCGAGCAGTGCACGCCGGTGTTGGTGGCGAGTTCGTTTTCCAAATCGATCTCGTTGTACGGTGAGCGGGTCGGCGCGCTCAGCGTCGTCACCGCGAGCCGCGACGAGGCGGCGCGCGTGTTGAGCCAATTGAAGCGCCTCATCCGCACAAACTACTCGAACCCGCCGACCCACGGCGGCCAAGTTGTCGCGATGATTCTGAGTACGCCCGCTTTGCGTACGCAGTGGGAGGGGGAGCTTGGCGGCATGCGCGAGCGCATCAGGTCCGTGCGCCAGGCGCTGGTGGAAAAAGTTCGTGCGAAAGCGCCGAACCTCGATTACAACTTCGTGCTGCGCCAACGCGGGTTGTTTTCGTACTCCGGTCTATCGCCGGCACAGGTAGAGAAGCTGCGCAAGGAGTATTCGATCTACGCGGTCGAGAGCGGACGTATCTGCGTCGCGGCCTTGAACAAAGGCAACATCGACTACGTAGCGGAGGCGATCGCGAGTGTTTCGCGTTAGATAGGTTTGGTTCGCGCTGCTGGGATGTAGTTGGTTATCTCTAGTGGAGGTTAAGTGGAACTGCGCTGCGAGAAGCCTATTCCCGCTGCTACTGTCTGCAATCGCTGTGTAGTTGAATCCCCGTAGAGCAAGCCGAGCACCGCAGCCAACGCCGAGGGTAATCGCGAGACGATGTTCGAGCCCGAGCGGCGAGCTTTTCGCCGCCGGCGAGTTCGGCTCGCGCTCGGGGTTGGCGAGGAGCGCAGGGCACCCGCGCTGAAGTTGCGCGGGCGCAGCGACCGGGGTGCCCTTTCTTTTGGTTCCTTTTCTTTGGGCAAGCAAAGAAAAGGAACCTGCCGTGGGTCAGCCACCCACAAGTTAATTTCATACATCGACTACTGCGCCGTCAGGCGCACGGCCACCGATACGCGCGCCGGATCAGCTGGGAAGCGGGTGCCCGGGCATCAGTTCGTAAGGATGCACCCAACCCGGGAGCGCCCCGATGCGATCGAGCCACGCGGGAATGTTCGGGAAGTCCGACCAGCTCACGCCGAATTCGTCGTTCCAATAGAGATAGGAACACAGCGAGAAGTCGGCGATGGTCGGCTGCTCGCCTATCACGAACTTGCGATTGGCGACTCGACCGTCGAGTATCTTGAGCGCGCCCTTTACGCGGGTACGCAGAAACTCCGTCACCGGCGTCTCGCCCGTTTTCGCGAATTGAATCAGGTACCGCAGTACGCCGATCTGGCTCGATACCTTATGGTTGTCGAACAGCGTCCAGCGCAGCACTTCGCGGCGCTCGGCGTTGTCCTTCCAACCGTAGCGGCCGAACCGCTCGACTAGATAGTCGAGAATCACGCCGGATTGGCTCAGGCGCTTGCCGGCGTATTCGAGCACCGGCACTTCGCCCATTTCGTTGATCGCCCGATATTCCGGCGTGCGCGTTTCGCCCTTGAAGAAAGCGACAAGCCGCGGCTCCCAGTCGGCGCCGCACAAATTCAGCATCAGCGCCGCCTTGTAGGCGTTGCCGGACTGCGCGAAACAGTAGAGTCGATACTCGGCCATGATTTTTCTCCGACGGGCAGGTTCGGGCCCGGTATTCTAACGCGTGAGCCGTCTTTCACGCCGCGTTCTCTATTCGGCGAGCCGCGACACGATGTGAATCTCGGACTTGAGCGTGCGATGCACCGGGCAACGGTCGGCGATCTCCAGCAGGCGTCGCCGCTGGTCATCGTCGAAATCGCCCTCGACGATAATCTCGCGTTCGATCCGGTCCAGCTTTCCGATCTTGGTTTCGCAGTCCCTGCAATCCTCGGCGTGAATTTTTTCGTGGCGCAGCTTCACGGTCACCCGCCGCAACGCCAGCTTCTTGTGGCGGGCGTACAGGCGCAGCGTCATCGAGGTGCAGGCGCCCAGCGCCGCGAGCAGATACTTGTAGGGATCGGGACCGCGGTCGGCGCCGCCGCCGCCGACCGGTTCGTCGGCCCACAAGCGATGCACGCCGCTGAAGACCTCGTTGGTGAGGCCGTCACCGATGTCGCGTACCAGCACTTCGCCCGGATTCAACGCCGGCCGCTCGGATGCCGTCTCGCCGGCGGCGGCAAGCACATAGCGTCCGGCCCACGCGGCGACGACATCGGCGACGAACTGCGCGTCGCGCGGATCGTTCAGCAAATGATCGGCGCGGTCGAGCGATACGAAGCTCTTCGGGTGTTTTGCGGCCAGGAATATTTTCGACGCCTCGTCGACGCCGACGATGTCATCGACCGGCGAGTGCATCACCAGCAGCGCCTTGCGCAGCGTCGCAACGCGCTGGCCCAGCGGGCGACCGCGGATGTCCTTGAGAAACTGCTTCTTGATCGTGAACCGGCGACCGGCGAGGTCGACGACCGCTTCGCCGTCGGCCTCGATGCCGTCCAAGTGATCGCGCAGCAGATGTTCGATGTGCCCGGGATCGCTCGGCGCGCCGATGGTGACCACGGCTTTCGCTTCCGGCAGATCGCCCGCGGCCGCGAGCACCGCCGCACCGCCGAGACTGTGGCCGATCAGGAGTTCGACCGGTCCGTGGCTCGCCGCCATATGCCGTGCCGCATAAGCCAGGTCGCTCACGTTGGATGAAAAGTTCGTGTTGGCGAAGTCGCCCTCGCTATTGCCGAGCCCGGTGAAATCGAAGCGCAACACCGCGAAGCCTTGCGCCGCGAGCGCGCGGCTGATGCGCGAGGCGGCGCCGACGTTCTTGGAGCAGGTGAAGCAATGCGCGAACAGCGCGTACGCCTTGGGGGTTTCTTCCGGCCGTTCGAGCAACCCGGCGAGCGTTTCGCCGTGGCCGTTGGTGAAGGTGACTTTTTCCCGCGTTACGCGGTAAGTGTCGGCCATTGAGACATCCCTCCGATTCAAAAAATATGAATGTTTGCCGCAGAGACGCAAAGGCGCAGAGAATGACACGGGTAAACTAAACCTCTTCTTTGCGTCTTCGCGTTTTTGCGCCAGAAAGTCATATAAATCAGAGTGTCCTTCTTTTCTTTGCGTCCTTTGTGCTGTTCGGATGCACGAATGTCGCGAGCGCATGGATGCGCGGGAGCGACCGCCTTTGCGGTGAAATGTTATTTACACCGTACGCGCGCCGTTCACGATACTGTGCGCGGCGTACAGTTCATCGAGCGGCCGCGATTGTCCGTCGGCTTGCACGATACGCGCGTGGAAGCGTTTCAGCTCGCGCGGTTCGCGCACGCCGCAGGAGTGCGCGATGATGCCGACTTCCTTCACCATGTTCTTGACGTAGTGCATCACCCGGGTCGCTTTGTCCGCCGGGTCGAGGCCCTTTTGCAGGCGCGGGTTGTGCGTGGCGATGCCGGTCGGGCAGGTGTCGCGGTTGCATTGCAGCGACTGAATGCAGCCGAGCGCGAACATGAAGCCGCGCGCCGAGTTCACGAAGTCGGCGCCGACGCACAGCGCCCAGGCCACGTCGGCGGGGGTAATGAGTTTCCCGGACGCGATGATCTTAATGCGATCCTTGAGTCCGCGTTGCTTCAAGATATCGACCACCATGGGCAGGCTTTCGCGGATGGGCAAACCGACGTAGTCCATCAAACTTGCCGGCGCCGCGCCGGTGCCGCCTTCGCAGCTGTCGATGGTGATGAAATCCGGCGCGGATTCGACGCCGCGCTTCTCGATTTCGCCGCACATCGTGTCGATCCAGCCGTACGCGCCGATCACCGACTTGAAGCCGGTGGGCTTGCCGGTCACGCGACGAATGCGCCCAATGACGTCCAAGAGCTGTTGCACGTTGTTGATATCCGTATGCCGGTTGGGGCTGATCGAATCGTGATACGGCGCGATACCGCGGATCGCCGCGATCTCGGGCGTTACTTTCTTTCCTGGAAGAATCCCGCCTTTCCCGGGTTTCGCGCCCTGACTCAATTTCAGTTCGAACATCTTTATCTGTTCGTGCGCCGCGATTGCGCGCAGGCGGTCGTCGCTTAGCTGGCCGCCGGCATCGCGCACGCCGTACTTCGCCGTGCCGATCTGAAACACCAGGTCCGCGCCGCCTTCGAGATGATAGGGTGAGAGACCGCCTTCGCCGGTGTTGAGCCAGCAGCCGGCCATGCGCGCGCCGTTCGAAAGCGCCAGCACCGCCGGGCGCGAGATCGCGCCGAAGCTCATCGCCGAGATGTTGAACAGGGAGTTCGTTTCGTACGGTTCGGCGCAATGCGGGCCGATCGTTTTGTTCGTGACCGGTGTCGCGTCTTCATCGAGCGTCGGGAACGGGCAATTGACGAACATCACCGTACCGGCCGGCCAGAGATTGCGCGTCGAGCCGAACGCGGAGGTGTTATCGACATTCTTCGCGGCTCGGTACACCCACGAGCGATCGGCGCGATTGAACGGCAGCTCCTCGCGATCCATGGCGAAAAAGTACTGGCGAAAGAACTTGCCGAGGTTTTCGAAGAAATAGCGAAAATGCCCGATGACCGGATAGTTGCGGCGAATGGCTTGCTTGGTTTGGGTGATATCGGCGATGAAGGTCGCGATCACCACCAGCACGCCGATTCCGACGATGAAGATGAACAGCGCCGCCAGGTACTCCAAGGCGCGAAACAGCAACGATGCATCCATAGATTTTCCTCGACAATAGCGCGTCGGTCGGTGATTGGTCGCCGCGCCGAGCGATCGCCTTACAACGCCGTCGCCTTGAGCGATCGCGCGGTCCCGTTTGCTTTCCCCGTCTCGCGGCGCACCCCAATTATTTCACGTCGTGGTAAGCTCTGCGTCGGTTGTTTGCGCGGCGCCGTCGGCGGCGGCGCGACGTCGGTTACTCGCGGGAGCGGTAATGGACCTATTGACTCAGTGGGGCGAGGCGCTCAACAGCGCCTTTTCGCAACTGCTGCAGCGGCTGGCCTTGTACTTGCCGAGCGTCCTCGGCGCTTTCCTGCTTTTGCTGATCGGTTGGATCGTCGCGCGCCTGCTGCGCACCGTGGCGATGCGTACCGCAAGCCTGCTCGAACGCGGCCTCGCGCGCGTGCCCACCGGGCGGGTGACCGGGCGCGTGCGGTTGCCGGGTGCGTCCGCGGCGATACTCGGTAGCATCGTCTTTTGGGTGGTGCTGCTGTTTTTCCTGACGGCGGCCACGCAAGTTCTGGGTCTCGCCGCATTCACCACCTGGCTCGGGCGCGTCGTGGATTATTTGCCGACGCTCGTCGCCGGGGCGCTCATCATCATTGCCGGTTTCCTGCTCAGCCGCCTGGTGCGCGAAGTGTTGGAAGCGGCGACGATCACCGCCGCGACTCGGCAGCGTCAACTGCTCGCACGGGCGGCGCAAGCGGCGATTCTGGTTACGGCGATTCTGGTCGGCGCCGATCAGATCGGCATCAAGATCACGATCCTCGTGGTGATCGCCGCGACCATGGCGGCGGCGCTCGTCGGCGCGGTGACGCTCGCGCTCAGCCTCGGCGCGAGGAGCTACGTGGCCAATCTTATCGGCGGACATTACCTGCGCCAGAGCTACCAGGTCGGTCAGCGAGTGCGTGTGGGCAACTTCGAAGGAAAAATTCTCGATCTGACGCCGACCGCGGTGGTGCTCGAAACCGCCGACGGACGCGCCAACATCCCGGCCAAGGTGTTCAACGACGAGGCGATCACGGTGCTCGTCGGGAATCGCGACGATGGCTAGCACCGAGGAATTGTCGTACGCCTATCTCGACTCGCATCCGAACGAAGCGGCGCGGGTACTGGAACGCCTGGCGCCGCAGGATTGTGCGGCGTTTCTCAACGCCACGCCCCTGCGCCTGGCGGTACCGGTGTTGCGCCGGATGTTGGCGCTGAACGCGGCGCGCTGCCTCGAGCGTCTCGATACTTCCGCCGCCGCGGGTTTGCTGCAAGGGATCGGTCCGCAAGCGGGTGCGGCGGTGCTGCGTCATTTGCCGGAGCCGCGCCGCGCACCGCTGATCGCGCAGCTCGCGACGCCGACCGCGGTCGCCCTTCGGCTGCTGTTGAGCTATTCCGCCGACACGGTCGGGGGCTGGATGGATCCGCACGTTCTTGCGGTGCCGGCGGATCTGCCCGTGAGCGCGGTGCTCGATCGCGTAAAGCAATCCGAACCGGAGCTGGTCGGCGATATTTACGTGCTCGATCAGGACCAGCGATTGCGCGGCGTTGTCGACGTCGCCGACCTGTTGCGGATCGACGGGCGCGATCCGGTGACGCGTATTTCGCGCGCTGCACCGCCGACATTACCGGCGCGGTCTCCGCTCGGTGCCGTGCGCGAGCACGCCGGTTGGACGGACCACCGCGTGCTTCCCGTCGTGGAGCGCGGCGAGCGCTTCGTCGGTGTGCTCGCGTACGCGGTGTTGATCCGCGTCCTCACGCGCGATGCGCAGGCGCACGCGCCGCCGAGCCCGGGGACGTTCGGCGGCATCGTCGGTAGCTATTGGCGCGGGGTGTCCGGCGTGATCGAAGCCGCGATCGAGATGCTGCCGGTTGCCCCGCCCCAAGCCTCGGGTGTCCCGGCCCATGACGATCAGCGCTGACGCGGCGGTCGCCGCGCTCAATCTGCGCTTTCTGCTCGATCATCCGCGCGAAGCCGCGCGCAAACTGGAATCGATGCCGGCGGCCGACGTCGCGGATTTGCTCGCGACGCAGCCGAGCCACGTGCTGGTGCCGGTGTGGCAGTGTCTCGCGTCCGATACCGAACTCGCCGTGCTGCCGCACTTGCCGGATTCGCTGCTGCGATTCCTGTTGACCGAACTCGATCCGGCGCGCAGCGCCGCCGTCTTGAACCGGCTCGAGCGCGACACGCGCGACGTCTATCTCGCGCTGCTCGATCCGCAGGTGGCGCAGGAGATTCGCACGCTCATGGCGTATCCGCCGGACACCGCCGGCGAGATGATGGACCCGCGCGTGAGTTCGTTTCGCGACGAGGTGACGGTGGAGGAGGCGCTGGCGCGCCTGCGCGTCGCCAAGCGGCGCGGGCTGCGCGAGATTTTCCTGATCGATGACGACGAGCGCTTGAACGGCCGCGTGTACATCCAGGACCTGGCGCTCGCCGAGCCGGATCAGCCGCTCGGCATGCTGCGACTGCCGATCGCCGCCGCCGCGCAGGACACGGCGCCGCGCGAGGAAGTCGTCGAAAAAATGCAAAACGACGCGGTGTCGGATTTGCCGGTGGTGAATTTCGAGGGCAAGCTCGTCGGCGTGATTCGCCAGTCGGCGCTGATGTCCGCGGTGCAAGAGGAGACGCTGGTCGACATCCAGACCATGGTCGGCGCGAGCAGGGACGAAGGCGCCCTGTCGAAGGCGAGCTTCGCGGTGGTCAAACGCCTGCCGTGGCTGCAAATCAATCTGCTCACGGCGTTTCTGGCGGCCGCGGTGGTCGGTCTGTTCGAGTCGACGATCGCGAAGTTCACGGCGCTGGCGGTGCTGCTGCCCGTGGTCGCGGGCCAATCCGGAAACGCCGGCGCTCAGGCGCTTGCCGTCACCATGCGCGGTCTGGTGCTGCGTGAAATCGGTCCGCGCCACTGGCCGCGAGTGGTGATGAAGGAAATCAATGTCGGGCTGCTGAACGGTTTGGCAATCGCGGCGACGACGGCACTTGGCGTTTACCTCTGGAGCCGGTCGTTGGGTTTGGTGCTGGTGATCGCGCTGTCGATGGTCATTTCCATGATCGCCGCCGGTTTCGCCGGGGCGCTCGTTCCGATCACGCTGCGCCGCATGGGGCAGGACCCGGCGCAGTCGTCGTCGATTATTCTCACGACCGTTACCGACGTCGTCGGATTCTTCTCGTTTCTTGGCATTGCGACGTTACTGGCGAGTTTATTGGAAAGCGTGCCGGCAACGTAACCGGTTGTTGCTGCGATTCCGTCTAGTTGTCGAGAGTCGCGCCGAGCCGGCATAGCTGCGGCAGAATCTCGCCGATCGAACCGGCGAGCACCGCGTCGGCGAGATCGTCGAACGGTGTCGGTTCGGCGTTGACGATGACGACGCGGGCTCCGGCCGCCTTCGCGGCCGGCACCGCGTCGGCGATCGGATACACCTGCAAACTCGTCCCGACCGCGAGCAACAGTTCGGCCTGTTCGGCGGCGCGCATGGCGCGGTCGATCACTTCCGGCACCAGCGCCTGGCCGAACGAGACCGTCGCGCTTTTCAATATGCCGCCGCAGAGTGGGCACGGCGGATCTTCCTCGCCCGCGCGCACGCGTTCGAGCACCGGCGCCATCGGCGCGCGCCAACCGCATTGCATGCACACGACGTCGAGCACGGTGCCGTGCACTTCGATGACGTGCTCGGGTGAGTTGCCGGCGCGCTGATGCAGCCCGTCGATGTTCTGCGTGATCAACGCATGCAACTTGCCGCGACGCTCCAACTCGACCAGCGCCCGATGTCCCTCATTCGGCGTGGCCTCCCACGCCGGATGTTCGAGCCGGCTCTGCCACGCGAACCGCCGTACTTCCGGGTCGGACAGGTAGTAATGAATATTCGAGAGCTTCTCCGCTTTCGGGTTCTTGGTCCACAATCCCTGCGGCCCGCGAAAATCCGGAATCCCGGATTCGGTCGAGATGCCGGCGCCGGTGAGCGCGACGATGCGCGTGCTTGCATCGATCCATCGGCAAACTTTGTCGGCGGGTTGGGTCATCGCGGTAGTTTAAACGGAGAGGGCGCCATGAAGCTCGGCGATTTTCCCGTCGACCGCCTCGGCTACGGTGCCATGCGTGTGTGCGGGCCCGCCATCTGGGGCGAGTCGAAGGATCGGGAGGCCGCGAAGCGCGTGCTGCGGCGCGCGGTCGCGCTCGGGCGTCGATAGCCTCGCGCGACGCTCTTTTTTCGATCTTTTTGTTTTCGGTTAACCTGTATGCGCGCGTGGCCGTTACGGTCGCGCGACGGGAACATGCTCGCGCAACAGACTGGCAAAATCTTCCGGCGCAACCGGTTTGCTGAAGTAGTAGCCCTGCATTTCGTCACAAGCGTGCGCGCGCAGGAACTGTTCTTGCTCCGGCGTTTCCACGCCTTCGGCCACCACCGTCAAGCTCAGGGTCTTACCCATGGCGATAATCGCCTCGGTAATCGCCTGGTCTTCGCTATGGTGTTGGAGTTCGCGGATAAACGAGCGATCGACTTTGAGCGTGTCGAGCGGAAAGCGCTTGATTTGGGCGAGCGAGGAGTAGCCGGTGCCGAAGTCATCGATCGCGAGGCGCACGCCCATGTTCTTGATCGCGGTCAGCAGTTTAACCGTGCGCTCGATGTTTTGCATGACCATACTTTCGGTGAGTTCGAGTTCGAGTCGTTCCGGTGCCATGCCGGTATCCTTTAACGCCGCGGTGATGTCCGTCAGCAAATCCGGGTCGGCGAACTGGCGCATCGAGAGATTCACGGCAACACAAATCGGCGGGAGGCCTTGGCGCTGCCAGGCGACGTTTTGCGCACACGCTGTCCTTAACACCCAACGGCCGATCGGTATGATCAGCCCGGTTTCTTCCGCGACCGGAATGAATCGTATCGGCGATACCGAACCGAGTTCCGCGTTCTGCCAACGCAGCAACGCCTCGACGCCGTTGATCCGGCCGGTTTTGAAATCCACTTTGGCCTGGTAATGCAGCGTGAACTCGTTGCGATCGAGGGCATGGCGCAGCTGGGTTTCGAGTGTCATGCGTTCGAGCGACTGGGTTTTGATGTCTTTCGAGTAAAACTGAAAGTTGTTCTTGCCTTCCTCTTTGGCGAGATACATCGCCATGTCGGCGTGCTTCATCAGCGATTGGTCTTCGGTCGCATCCCCCGGGTATAACGCGATTCCGACGCTCGCGGTCACCCGGCATTCCTGGCCGAGAATCTCAACCGGTTTGATCGCCGCCGAGAGAATCTTGCGCGCCACCGCGCTGACCTGGGCGATGTCGTTCACCTCCTGCACCAGCACGACGAACTCGTCGCCCCCGAGGCGCGCGACCACGTCGCTGGCGCGCAGACAATCCTTGAAACGCGAAGACATTTCCCGCAGCAGCACGTCACCGGCTTCGTGACCCAGCGTGTCGTTGACGAACTTGAACCGGTCAAGATCGATAAAGAACACGGCGAACTGGCGCTCATAGCGTTTCGCGGTTTCGACCGCCAGACGCAATAGTTCGTTGAACATCACCCGATTGGGAAGGTCGGTCAGACCGTCGTGGGTAGCGAGGTATTGGATTCGCGCTTCGGCCTTTTTTCGTTCGGTGATATCCCGACCCACCCCGCGATATCCCGCGAAGCCGCCGTTTTGATCGAGCAGCGGTTCGCCGCTGGCGAAGAAGTAGCGCGTCGCGCTATCGGCGTAGGTGCGATACATGACGACATCGCGAAACGAGCGTTGCGCCTCAAGTACTTTGCGATGCGCCGGCCAGCCGCCCTCGTCCTCGATCTTCAGGCCGGTTTCCCAGCGCGTCTTGCCGAGTATTTCCTCTCCTACGGCGGCTTCACCACCTTCTACATATCGGCCTTCGACGCGGATGAAGCGAAAACCGGTATCGAGTTCCCAGTACCAGTCGGAGGAAAGATTCGCCAAGGCGCGAAACCGCTCTTCGCTTTCGCGCAACACTTTTTCAGCGTGCTTGCGGGCGCAGATGTCCTCGAATACCGCGATATCGTGCAGCGGGCTCCCGTCGGTGTCGCGCTCGACCGCGATCGTGATCGCTACCCAGATTGGCGAACCGTCTTTGTGCAGGTAGCGTTTTTCCATCTTGAACGACTTGATTGCTCCGGCGCGCAACTTGGCCCGGATTTCATCGGTCACGTTGGCATCGTCCGGATGCGACACTTGCTTGACCGTCAGCTTGAGCAGTTCTTCGCGCGGGTAACCGAGCATCTCGCAAAGATGCGGATTTGCGTCCAGGAACTTCCCACCTGCACCCACGTGAGCGATGCCCACCGCGGCCAGCTCGAAAGTTTTCCGGAACGTTTGCTCGTGCGTTGGATTCTCGAACTGCGGTTCCACCGATTTTCTGCGTCTCGTCGCCGAGACAATTGCCGTCTTTCCCTTAGCCTTGCCCATGGATCGCGCGGTCATTCCTTTGTGTGTTTTGGCGTTGTTCGTTTGTTTGATGGATCGTTTCTCGGAAACGCGGCGTGGGCACTGCCCGGCCGACCGCCGCCTTGCCCAACAAGTATAGATCGCGCTAAGAGGCAGCGACCGCCTGCCGTTGGGTCAAGCCCCTGGCGAGCCGCGGCCAAGCGGGAAGGTCGCCAATCTACTGGCGGCACCCGTGCGGCGGCTGGCGAAATCGCCCGGCAATCTTGCCGATCTCCGGCACCGGCTCGATCGCGCATCTCGAGAAGAATTCGGATGCGCTGAAGCCGATGCTGTGCCGGCGAGAAACTAGGCCGCTCCTTCCGGATAATTCTTTCGCGGCCGCTCGACACGCGTTCGCGCCGGCGTTCGTTTTATTCCACGAGACGACGGTCGACATGCTCGGGCGTGAGTTCGGGAAGACGCAGGATCGTCATATCCTCACCCCAAAGTCGACTCATGACACGCTTGGCGTTTTCTGGTTCGGCGCTCGTCCAAAATGTTGCTGTGCCGCGAGTGTCCGTCGGCGATCGCAGGCGCGCGCGGTCCAGTTGGCGCTGCAGCTCGCCAGCTACCGCGGGATTCGGGTCGATGATTTCGACGCGCGGACCGGCCACTTCGGCGATCAACGCGCGCAGAAACGGATAGTGCGTGCAACCGAGCACAATGGTATCGACGCCGCGATCCAATAGGGGCGTCACGTATTCTTCCACAAGTGTTCGTGTTGCTTCGTCCGTTAGGGCGCCGCGCTCGACTTGTTCCACCAGCGCGGGACAGGGTTGCACATGCACCTCGACGCCGCCGCCGAAGCGCGCGAGCAAGCCGGCGAATCTTTCGCTCGTGAGCGTGCTGCCCGTGGCAAGTACGCCGATCGATCCCGCGCGCGTCGACGTGGTGGCCGGCTTGACCGCCGGTTCCATCCCGACGATGGGCACGGTAAAGCGCGCGCGCAGCGCCGCGATCGCGATTGCGGTCGCCGTATTGCAGGCCACGACGATCGCTTTCGCGCCTTGGTCGAGCAGGAATCGCGTCAGCGCGATCGCGCGTGCGCGCACGAACGCGGGGGGTTTGTCGCCGTAGGGCACATTCGCGGAGTCGGCCACGTACAGCAGATTCTCGTTCGCGAGACGCGCGCGGATTTCGCGCAGCACCGACAATCCGCCGACGCCGGAGTCGAACACGCCGACTGGTTGCCGATTCATTCCTGCTAGTGCAGACGCAGCGTCTCAAGCCGCGAGGCCGCTTCGGCGGCGAGGCGCCGGCGCGATAGCAGCAACTGCCAGCGGTTCCCGCCGAGCTGGCGCCACAGCACCGCGGAACGGATGCCGGCGAACAGCGCCGCGCGCACCGACGCCGCGATTTGCGGATTCGCCAAGTGGCCTTGCTCGCCGGTGACCATGATGCGCGGGGTGAGGGTGCTCAGCGTGCGGGTGTAAAGCTCGGCGATTCTTTCCAGAATCCGTGCCGGCACGATGCCGTCAGGCTCGTCTTCGAGCGCACCGGTCTGCGCCTGGATGGCGTTGATGCCTTCGCGAATCGCATCGACCACTTCAGGCCGCCGCCGCAGGGCTGCTTCGAGCTGCAGCATGGCGATCACATACTTGGCCATTTCCAGGTCGCCGCCGCCGGCGCCGCCGCCGAGTTTCTCGTGCAGCAGTTGCAGGCCGAGCGCGACACCGCGGACGCCGCCGTACACCGCCTCGGTATCGGCGGCATCGATTCGTACGATCGAATGCACGCTCGCGGCAAAGGGTTCGACGTCGGCGCGACCCCGGCGCGCTAATTGCTGCACCAAACGCGCGGCCTGAAAAATGCCGGAAAGCGCCAGCACGCGCTCTTGCAACGAATTCAAACGCATTACTCCACGTCAATTGGCGGATCGCTTCACGCCGCCGGTCGGCGACTATCTTAGCGACGCCGGCCGTTAGCGTCATCCGCGCGGGCCGATTGACTCCATGCGCGCGAACGGATAAACGGTGTTGCACGTAAGGTAGTTGCCGCCGATTGGGGGGTTGTAACGCATGGGCACGGGCACGAAGCGACCGGTCGTGGGCTTGGTGATGGCCGGCGGCGGCGCGCGCGCGGCGTATCAAGTCGGCGTAGTCAAGGCGATCGCCGAGATGCTGCCGGAAGGTTCGCCCAATCCGTTTCCCGTTCTGTGCGGCACGTCGGCCGGCGCGATCAACGCGACCGCGCTCGCGATCTACGCGCGGCGATTTCATACCGGCGTGCACCGGTTGAACTACGTGTGGCGCAATTTTCGCGTGGACCGCGTCTACCGATCCGACGCCTTGGGTGTCATGAAGACCGGGGCGCATTGGCTCGCGGCGTTCGCGGCAAGCGGGCTCGGCCGGTTCAATCCGCACGCGTTGCTCGATCGTGCGCCGCTGCGCGTGTTGCTCGAGCAAACCTTGGCGTGCGACGAAATTCAGGAGTCGATCAGCGCCGGAGCGCTGCGGGCGCTCTCGATCACCTGTTCGGGCTACGACTCCGGGCAGTCGGTGACGTTTTATCAGGGCGTCGATTCGCTGACGTCGTGGAAGCGCGCCCGCCGCGTCGGCGCCGCCGCGCAGATCACCATCGACCACCTGATGGCCTCGTCCGCCATTCCGTTCGTGTTCGAAGCGGTGCGCATCAACCGCGAGTTCTTCGGCGACGGCTCGATGCGCCAGGAAGCACCCGTGAGCCCGGCGCTTCACCTCGGCGCCGATCGGGTGCTCGTCATCGGCGTGCGCCAAGACGTGCCGGCGCCGGGGCGCACGCCGGCCGAGTATCCGACCTTGGCGCGCATCGCCGGTCACGTGTTGAACAGTATTTTTCTCGACGCGCTCGAGGTCGACGTCGAGCGCCTGCGGCGCATCAATAAGACGATCGGCTTGATCCCGCAATCGCACCTGCAAGAGGGCGCGACGCTGTTGCGTCCGATCGATGTATTAGTGATTTCCCCGAGCGCCGACCTCGAACAGATCGCGACCAAGTATGCCTACACCCTGCCGCGCCCGATTCACTATTTGTTTCGCGGACTAGGCGCGCTCAAGCGCGGCGGATCGAACTTGATCAGTTATCTGCTGTTTGAGAAAGAATACTGCCGGGCCTTGATCGGTCTCGGCTACGCCGACGCCATGGTGCGGCGCGAAGAGATTCTCGAGTTCTTGGACATGAAAGGGCGGTAGATGGGGCGGACCTTAATCGTCATCGGCGCGATACTGATCGTTCTCGGCCTGCTCTGGCCGTGGATTACCAAGCTCGGCTTGTTTCGGCTGCCGGGCGATATCGTGATCGAACGCGACGGCTTTCGGTTCTATTTTCCGATCACGACGATGATCATCATCAGCGTGGTGATATCGCTTGTGCTTTGGTTGTTTCGGAAGTGACGCGCGCCGTTTTGCGCGCGTTTGCATGGTGCCAAGAAACCTCGGTCCAAGGACAACATAGTGGGTGTTTTCAGAAGACGAGTTAAGAAGCTGGTTGAAAGACTAACCGGTTGCGAAATAGAACGGTTTGGAGACAAATCTTTCCTCTTAATCGACAAGAAGCGACGGACGGACGCTTGGTTCTCACGTACTGGTCAGATAAGGTCGATTGTCGATAAATTCGAGATTGATCTCGTAATCGATGTCGGCGCGAATGAAGGGCAGTTCGCTCGAGACCTGAGGTCCTTTTATCGCGGAAAGATTCTCTCCTTCGAGCCAGTTTCATCCGCGTTTGAAAAATTGGCCACAGCCGCAAATTCCGATCCAAATTGGCATGTCCATAAGTTGGCGCTCGGTAGTCGGGAGTCAACTCAGGCGATAAACGTTTCGACTAGTACGGTTTTTAGTTCTCTGTTAAAGACAAATGACTATTGTGCGCGGCGGTTTGGCCGCGAGGCGTTGGGAACGGGCAACGAAGTTGTTTCCATTCGAAGGCTGGACAAGCTGCTCTACGATATTGCGCCTGATTTCGAGAGCAGACGCATTTTTCTCAAATTGGATACACAAGGCTACGATACGGAGGTTTTCAAGGGCCTGGGGAATAAATTGGAGTGTGTAGTAGCGCTTCAGTCCGAAGTGTCTCTAATTCCCATATATGAAGGGATGCCTCACTGGACGGAAAGTATCGCCACCTACGAAAGAGCGGGCTTCGCAGTCGTCGGCATGTTTCCGGTGACTCAGGATTCAGACAGGGTCATTGAGTACGACTGCTTAATGATAAGAGTGGAGTCCTAGCGCAGGATTGACCTACGGGTCAGGCAGTAGGTCGCGCCGATGTGCAAGTTGCCGAAGCATTAACTGCAAGCCTCAAGCGCTCGACTGATTTCCCTCACCCTCCTGATCGCCTTCGGCGTCGCTCCTACGCTTTCGTCGCTGTGCATTCCTGCTTCGCTCGAAAGCCGGGGCTCGGCTCCTGCCTCGCCCGCTCGCCGGGACAAAGGTCCACTGGACCTTTGTCTATTTCCGGCTCGCCCTGCGTTCGCGACATTGACACATCCATGTGTGGCATCCTGTCTCCGCGATCTTAGCGCATCCTGCACGTCACCGGGGGGAGAGGGAACGCGCCCTCACACGCGCGACCTAGTGAGTGACTCTCGTCGTACCCTGCCCCGAAAGAATCCTAACCCGATCGCCGACGTTGAAAGCTTCATCCGCCGCCTGCGTGACGGCGATCAGCCGACCGCTTTCGAGCCGAACGGTGATCTCCAGACCTTTCTGCCGTGTTGCGCCTTCTTCGGCCGCTGCACCTGCGACGCCGCCGACGACGGCGCCGGCGATGCCGGCGACGGCACTGCCGACGCTGCTTCGGCCCCGGCCGCCGCTGCCGATGATGCTGCCGGTGGCGGCGCCGGCGGCGGCGCCGATGCCGGTCTTGGTGCCTTCGATCAAGACTTCGCGCACGTGTTCGACGGTGCCGAGCTGCACGTCTTGCACCGCGCGTCCTTGGCGGCGTTCATACGCGCTGCCGGACATGCTCGAGGCACAACCGCTCAAAAGAACAGAACCGACTACGACGATAAACAGTAAGCGCCGCATGAATGGATATTCCTCCAAAAAATCGACTAACGAAGTTAAGGATAGTCCTGATTGATTAATTCTCGAAAAGACAATCTCACCGCAAAGGCGCAAAGAGCGCAAAGGGTGTTTCTCGATAAAAACTCTTGTTTTTCTTTGCGTCTTTGCGGTGAATGATCATTAATCAGAGATCCCTTAGATGATGGTGATTGACAGGTGCCGGCAGTAACGAGTTCCGGCGAATCGGCGGCACCGCTTCC
The DNA here is from genome assembly GCA_036396275.1 of Burkholderiales bacterium. Lineage (GTDB taxonomy): Bacteria > Pseudomonadota > Gammaproteobacteria > Acidiferrobacterales > Sulfurifustaceae > JACQFZ01. Next base: position 8,070 of record DASWLD010000191.1, on the reverse strand, counting down.
AGTCTATGCCGCCGGTATGAGTAGTCCAGCCATGGATTCAAAAGCGCTTTCCGCGGCCGGTTTTCCGCGGCCATTCGTCAAAGCGACGAATTCACTTGCGCGACCAATGGCCCGACGCGCCGCCAGACTTTTCGACCAGGCGAATGTCGGTGAGCGTCATGCCGCGGTCGACGGCCTTGCACATGTCGTAAACCGTAAGCAGCGCTATCTCGACCGCCGTCAGCGCTTCCATCTCGACACCGGTTTGTCCGACGGTGCGCACTGTTGCCTCGCAGTGCACACCGGGCGGCGTGCGCTGCGGCGTGAATTGAAGATCGACGGTACTCAGCGCAATGGGATGGCACAGCGGCACCAGCTCCGACGTTCGCTTCGCGGCCTGAATGCCGGCGATACGCGCGACGCCGAGCACGTCGCCTTTTTTGTGTCCGCCGGCGAGTATGCGTTCGAGCGTCGTCGGCAGCATCCGAATGCGGCCTTCGGCCACCGCGCGTCGCTCGGTGACCGGCTTGGCTCCGACGTTGACCATGTGCGCCTCGCCCGCCGCGTTGAAATGCGTCAGCCGCGCATGGCGGCCGGCGGATTTGAGCGCGATGACTTTGCGCGGCGTTGTTCTTGGGCGTTTCTTCGGCATATCCAACAAGTCGGGTCGGGATTCGGCTGCATCATAAGTTAAATGCGGCAACCGGTCAGCGTCGGTTGGCGCGGACCGCGAGTCTACCTGATAAGATTGTGGCCGCTCATGATTTCGTTGGAAGAAGCACAAACCGCCATACTGGGGGCGATCAAGCGCGCGCGCGACACCGAGGTTGTGCCGCTTGAAGAGGCGCTCACGCGCTATCTGGCCGAGCCGCTGCAAGCGCGCGTCGACCATCCGGGCTTCGACAATTCCATGATGGACGGATACGCGCTGGCCGTTGCCGATGCGCGGGCGCACGATTTTGCGCTGCCGGTGGTCGGCGCGTCGACCTGCGGCGACGCGCCGAAAGCGTTGACGCCCGGTACCGCCATGCGCATCTACACCGGCGCGCCGCTGCCCGGGGGTGCGGACGCGGTCGTGATTCAAGAAGACGTCGAGATCGTAGGCGATCGCGTGCGACTCCCGGCGTCGATTGCGGCTGGCGACAACATTCGTCGGCGCGGCGAGGACTACCGCAAGGGCGAGGCGTTGTACGCGCCGGGGCGGCGCTTGAACCCGCTCGATTTGGCGCTGCTCGGTTCCGCCGGCATCGACCGGCTCGCGGTCTATCGGCGCGCACGGGCGTTGGTCGCCTCGACCGGCGATGAATTGGTGCCGCCGGGCCGCGCGCTGGCACCGGGGCAAATCTACGAATCGAATCGTCTCGCGATCTCCGCGCAGTTGCGTGCGCTCGGCGCCGACGTCGTGGACGGCGGTATCGTCGCGGACGACGTGAATGCGCTGCGCGCGGTGTTGGCGCGCTCCGGTGAGTACGACTTCGTCGTGACCAGCGGCGGCGCGTCCGTCGGCGATCACGACGTGGTGAAACAGGCGTTCAGCGAGATCGGTACGATCCGGCTATGGAAAGTACGCATCAAACCGGGCAAGCCGATCGCGTTCGGCCACATCGGCGAACGCACGCATTTCTTCGTGTTGCCGGGCAATCCGGTGTCGAGTTTGGTGACGTACAAGTTTTTCGTCGAACCGGCGGTGACGGTTTGGCATCACGCCGAACCCCGACTCTGGCAACTTAGCGCGGTAGCCGAGAGCGCATTTCGCCGCCGCCCCGGGCGCACCGAGTTTTTGCGAGCCCGGCTGCGCAGCGACCGGGGCCGCCTGCTGGCCGAACCGCTGAGCGGACAGGGTTCGCACATGGTCGGGGCTTTGCGCCACACCAACGGGTTTATCCGGGTGGAGGCGGAGAGCGAGGGTTTTGGGGCCGGCGATCCGGTGACCGTGATTCCGCTCGAATTCTGATCGAATTCTGACTCAAACGCGTCGCCTCGGCGCTCGGATTGGTAAGCACGAGCGCCACTGTCGCTACGTTCAAAATCTTGAATGTCGCGCCCGTTGAACGGCGGCGGCCAGATGTGTAGGCTGCTGCAAACAACACCCGGGAGGAAATTCACCATGGACGGCGTCCCCTTCAGCGTTCTGCCGTGACGTAGTCAGCGACTCATGATCGCTCCGGAAATCCTTCGACGGTTTCACCGCGTGCGGCTGCTGATCTACAGCGTGCTCGCCGTCTCGTACATGCTGGTGTTCTTCCATCGCATCGCACCCGGCGTGGTGGCGACCGATTTGATGCGCGCGTTCGATACCACCGGCGCCGCCCTCGGTTCGCTCGCGGCGATTTATTTCTACGTCTACGCGGCGATGCAGATTCCGGCGGGCGTGCTGGCCGACACGCTCGGCGTGCGCCGCGCCGGAGCTGTCGGCGCGCTGCTTGCGGGTATCGGTTCGATCGTGTTCGCGCTGGCGCCGAACTTCGCCACCGCGGCGGCGGGCCGCTTTCTCGTCGGTCTCGGCGTGTCGGTGGTCTTTGTCGGCTTCATGCGCGCGAACGCGGATTGGTGGAGCGAGCGCCGCTATGGATTTATCAGCGGCTTGACGGTGTTCTTGGGTAACGTCGGCGCGATTCTCGCGGCGTCGCCGCTCGCGGTGTTGCTCGCCCATGCATCGTGGCGAACGATTTTTATCGTTATCGGCGTGTTTTCGATTCTGATCGCGGCGCTCACGCATCTATTAGTACGCGATCGGCCGGAGCACATGGGTTTCCCGTCGTTGCGCGAAATGGAAGGCCAGCCCGCGCACGCGCCTCGTAGCCGGCATTGGTGGCACGATTTGCTCGAAGTTCTACGTAACCGCGAAATCTGGCCGGGCTTCTTCGTGAGCGCCGGACTCGGCGCCGGCGCACTTGCGCTGGTCGGCCTGTGGGGCGTGCCGCTGCTCATCGACGTGCACGGACTGCCGCGCGCGCAAGCATCGCTTTATCCCACGCTCATGCTCGCGACGTTCGCGGTTGGATGTCTCGTCTTCGGCGTGCTTTCGGATCGCCTGGGTCGGCGCAAACCGGTGTTGATGACGGCCTGCTTCGCGACCGCGTTGACATGGTTGGCGTTGGTGGCGCTGCATTGGGGTCCCGGTTGGAGCGGCCTGACGCTTTTCGGCTTGCTCGGATTTTGGACCGGCGGATTTATCGTCACGTTCGGTGCGGCGAAGGAAGTCGTGCCGCCGAGTATCGCCGGCATGGGTATCGCCGTGGTGAATACCGGGTCGTTTCTCGGCGCCGCCGTCGTGCAGCCCGCGTTCGGTGCGCTCCTAGATCTTACATGGGACGGCACGATCGTCGATGGCGTGCGCAAGTACAGCGCCGGCGACTATACCAACGGGCTAATGCTGTGCTACGTCTTGGCGGTCATGGCCGTGGTGGCATCGTTCTATTTGCGCGAAACGTACTGCCGCAACGTCACCGTGGCGGATATGCGCGCTGGCGCGCCCATTAACGGAAGTTGACCGTCCTGCGGACGTCGCCTGAAACTTCGCCCGTGCGCCACGGCCTAATACGTCGGACCTATCGGCGCAACGTATCGGCGCGACGCAGCGAGAGGAGTGATGCATGTCGAAGCTGACCAACACCGACATTCAGCGATACCGACAGCGCCTACGCGCACAGCACGCGGCATTGCGTGAACATATTCAGAGCGTCCTGCGCGACAGCAAGCGCGATGAATTGGCCCAACTCGCCGACCGCGTGCACGACCGCGGCGAGGAGTCGGTCGCGGATCTGCTTGCCAGCACCAGCCTGGCGTTGATCGATCGGGAAGTGGGCGAGCTGGGCGAGGTCGAGGAGGCGCTCCAGCGCATCCGTGTCGGAACCTACGGCGAGTGCGAAACCTGCGGCGATGCGATCGAGCGTGACCGTCTCGATGCAAATCCGATCGCCAAGCGCTGCGTCGATTGCGAGCGCGAACACGAAGCGCGCGGCGCCGGCGGACGCGACCGGACGCCGAGCTTGTAATATCTTTGAAACCGCAGATGAACGGTCGCTCCTGCGCTTCCTGCGCTCGCGACATTCGTACGTCCCTGTACAGCACGGATAAACGCAGACGTCGTCCCGGCCAGGAATTGCCGGGATCCAGTCGCACGGATGCCGTCCATGGCGCTGGATTCCGTCCATTCCATGTACGGAACAGCATCCGCGTTTATCCGCGGTTTAAAAAATCTTAAGCCTCATCCGGGAAAATCTTCCCCGGATTCAAAATCCCGTTCGGATCGAACACGCGCTTGAGCGCACGCATGGTCGCGAGCGTGTCCGGCGAAATTTCCAGCGGCACGAACTCTCGTTTTTCGTAGCCGATTCCGTGCTCGCCGGATAACGTTCCGCCGAACGCGACGACCGTGCGCATCAGGCTTTCGAGCGCCGCGTGGGCGCGCGCCATCTCGTCGGCATCGTCGGGATGCACCATGATGTTGACGTGCAGATTGCCGTTGCCGGCGTGGCCGAAGCTCACGATGGGAATGCGGTGCCGGTGCGCCAAGGCGTCGATCGCGCCGACCAGCTCGGCGAGTCGCGGCACCGGAACGACAACGTCCTCGTTGATTTTGAGCGGCGCGATTTTCTTTACCGCGCGGGACAGCGAGCGCCGCGCCGCCCACAACGCTTTAACGTCGTCGGGATCGGCGGCTTCGCGAAGTTCGAGCAGCCCGGCTCCGTCGAGCGCTACCCCGAGCCGTACTAGATCGCGCGCGACGTCCTCCGCATTTCCGTCGGCCTCGACCACCAACAGCGCGCGCGTCGCCGCCGGCAAGGTTTGCGCCGCGCCGGCTTGTTGGATCGCCGCGATCGACGCCGGGTCGAGAAACTCGAGCGCGCTTGGAATCGCCGGCTGGCTCATTACGCGCGCGACCGCCGCGCAGGCGTCGCCGGCGCTCGCGTAACACGCGCGCAGAGTTCCGACCGCGGGCGGCGCCGGCAGCAGCTTCAAGGTTGCCTCGGTAATAAGCGCGAGCGTGCCTTCGCTACCCACGAGCAACCGCGTCAGGTCATAGCCGACCACACCCTTGGTCGTGCGGCAGCCGGTTACCAGCGTGCGACCGTCGCCGGTGACGGCGCGCAGTCCGAGCACGTGATCGCGCGTGCCGCCGTACTTCAGCGCGCGCGGCCCGGCGGCGCCGGTTGCGAGATTGCCGCCGATATGCGAATACGGTGCGCTTCCCGGATCGGGCGCGTAGAACAGTCCGTGGTCGCGCGCGCGCGCGTCGATCTCGGCGGTCGGCACGCCGGGCTCGACCACGGCCAAGCGTTCGCGCGGGTTGATCTCGATCACGCGGCGCATGCATTCGAAACTCACGACGACGCTGCCGGCGCTCGGCAGCGCGCCGCCGACATTGCCGGAGCCGGCGCCGCGGGCCACGAGCGGCAGCCGAAACGCGTTCGCTGTTCTGACCAGATGGACGACGTGTTCGTGGGTTTCTGGAAACACGACCGCGAGCGGCGGACAGCGCCGCGGTCCCTCGTCGGCGGCGTACAGGTCCCGCGCGGCGGCATCCGTGTGTACCCGGGCGTCGCCCAGTGCCTCGGCCAGGGCGCGATAAACGGGGGCGGAAAGGTCCGGTGGCGGCGATATCGGCATGGTGCTGCCGGGGATAATCGCCCGCGCCATCGGCGGCCGCAAGTTACCGCTCGACGTGACACGGTTACCGCCCATTGGGAGATCGGATAAATTGGCCTAAACAGGAAGCCGCCGCCAGTCGGATACCGTTCGAATTTGATCTAGTCTTACTTTAACTAGCGCGATAGCCCCTCTGGTCAGCGCGAGCCGCGCGTCGGCGCCGGGTCAACTCGCCTGACCCAAACCGAGCGCGTTGGGGCACGGCACCGTGAATCGGCAATGACCAAAAAGTCGGACGCGAATAGAGGATCGATGCGCGTCGCACGACTGTCGGCGGGCGACCCGCCCGCGTCCGCTCGGGCCGAGAACGCGGCGCCGCGCGATACCTTCCGGTTGATGGAATCCATCTTGGGTGGCTTGCCCGCGATGGTTTACCGCCGTCGCAACGACGCGCAGAGTCGGTTCGAGTTCGTCAGCGAAGGTTGCTTCGTGCTGACCGGTCATACGTCGGCGAATTTGCTCGCGGGAACGCCCGGGTACGGCGCCCTCCTTCATCCCGACGATCGCGAACGCGTACACGCGGAAACGCAAGCCGCGCTCGCCGCCCGCCGTCCGTTTCATATTCACTGTCGAATCGTAACGGCCGACGGCGCGACGCGCTGGGTCTGGGACCAGGGGCGCGGCGTCTTCGATGCCGACCGCGCGAGCGTGGTCGAGGGGTTCGTCGTCGATATTTCCGAGCGCCACCGCGTGGAAGAATCGATGCGCAACAGCGAGGGGCGCTTCCGGACGTTGTCGAATCTATCCACCGACTGGTATTGGGAAAGCGACGAACAGTATCGCTTCGTCAAGCTGGAGGGTCGTCTCGTCGAACGCGACGCCGCGCTGTACCGCGCGCAGATCGGCAAGTCGTGGTGGGAGATCGGTATTTCCATCGACGGCGCCGAGAATCCGGAGGACAACAAGAACAAACTGCTCGCGTTGTTACGGCGTCACAAGCCGTACTACAACCTCGACATGCACATGCCGTCGCCGGAGGAAGGGAGCCGCGTCTACTTGAGCTCCAACGCCGAGCCGTGCTTTGACGAAAACGGTCGGTTCACCGGCTATCGCGGCGTCACGCGAAACATCACCAAGCGCAAGCTCGCGGAGCAGCATATTTTGCGCCTGGGGCGCATGTATGCCGCGCTCAGCGCGACCAACGAGGCGATTCTTCGCGCGCGCTCGCCCGCGGAGCTCTATCAACAGTTTTGCGACGCCGCGGTTCACGGCGGCAAGTTCGTCTCTACCGCCGTGCTCTTGGTTTCGGTGGAAGAAAACTGGGTGAGGGTGCTGGCCTCGGCCGGACTCGACACGGCGCGCAGCCGCGGCGTTCGAATTTCGGTCGACGCCTCGCTGCCGGAAGGCCAGGGGACCGTCGGCACCGCGTATCGCACGCGCCGGCCGGCGGTGTGCAATAACTATTTCACCGACCCGCTCATAACTCCTTGGCGCGACGCCGCGGTCGCCATGGGCATCGCCGCGACCGCCGCGGTTCCGCTGATCATCAACGGCAAGGTGGCCGGCGTGCTCGGCTTCTATTCCGGCGAAGTCGACGCATTCGACGACGAGATCTTGAAACTGCTCGAGCGCATGAGCGAGAACGTGTCGTTCGCAATCGAGAATTTCGATCGCGAACAGGAACGGCATCGGGCCGAACGGGCGCTGCGCGACAGCGAAGCGCGCTTCAAAAGTTTGACGGAACTGTCCTCCGATTGGTATTGGGAACAGGACGCGGAGTTTCGATTCACCCGTTTCGACGGCCGCTACGTCAAGCGCAGTCGCGACGCCTTCGGGAAATTGCTCGGACGGCGGCCGTGGGAATGCGGACTCGAATTCGATGAGGAGCATGAGCGGACCCATCGCGTGATATTGGAGCAGCGCAAGACGTTCCACGACTCGGTTGTGTACGCGAGACTCGACGACGGCAACCGCGTTTGCATGATGATCAGCGGCGCGCCGATTTTCGACGCCAGCGGCGGTTTTGCCGGCTACCGCGGCACCGGCCGCGACGTTACCGCGCGCATGCGCGCCGAGGCCGAGATGCAGAAACTGTCGAGCGCGATGGAGCAGACCGCCGACAGCGTGATGATCACCAATCGCGAAGGCATCATCGAGTACGTCAACGCGGCGTTCGAACGCACCACGGGATACACGCGCGTGGAAGCAGTGGGGCGCAAGCCGAGCCTGCTGAAGTCGGGCGAACATAACGATGCCTTCTACCATAAGTTGTGGCGCACCGTGTTGGCCGGCGAGATCTTCATGGATGTGTTCAGCAATCGTCAAAAGAACGGTGCGCTCTACCATGAGGAGAAAACTATTTCGCCGTTGCGCGACGAACGCGGCAACATCACCCACTTCATCGCCACCGGCAAGGACATCACCGAACGTGTGCAGGCGCAGGAGCGCCTGCAGCACATCGCGCACCACGATGCGCTGACCGGTTTGCCGAACCGCGTG
>DASWLD010000190.1:0-9673 GCA_036396275.1 Burkholderiales bacterium | reverse complement strand
GTAACACAATATCCCTATCGCGCGCATGACAAACGCGCGCGAACGGGCTGCGCGTCGCTAGCTCAGGACTGCTCACTCGAACTTGGTTTCCGGAAAATGGAGGCTGGGGTCGGAATCGAACCGGCGTACACGGCTTTGCAGCCCACTGAAAGGCTAAAGTAAGGGAACCGTACCTGATCCAGCATCAGGAATTACCGAGGAATTCTACACGGTGCCTGATGCTGAATTGGCACACGTTGGAGAACCAACGGAGAACCGATCATGTCGGCGACCACGTGGCGACCTGATCCCCACCGGGTCGCCAAGTATATAAAACCGGCGTCAAGCGTTCTTGTGCTATTATTCCTCTAAAGCTATATTCCATTTATGGCATGGGATGTCGAGTACACGGATGAGTTCGGCACGTGGTGGAATACGCTGGACGAGGACGAGCAGTCATCGGTCGCGGCCATGGTGGAACTGCTCGAAAGCAAGGGTCCGCGCTTGCCGTTTCCATATAGCTCCGGGGTTCAAGGATCGCGGCACTCGCGCATGCGGGAGCTGCGCATTCAGCACCAGGGCCGGCCGTATCGTGTGCTCTACGCGTTCGATCCGCGGCGGGTAGGTATCCTGCTTATCGGGGGGGACAAAACCGGCAACGATCGCTGGTACGACGAGCATATCCCGCGCGCCGACCGGCTTTACGACGAGCACCTTGAGGCGTTAAGACAGGAGGGAAGTGACGATGGCTAAGAAGTTTTCCGATCTGCGAAAGAAGATGTCGCCGGCCGCGCGCGCGAAGGCCGCGGCGCGCGCCCGCGTGCTGGCCAAGGACCTGCCGCTCTATGAACTGCGCCAGGCGCGGCAATTATCGCAAGAGCAGCTTGCCAGCACCCTGCGGGTCAAACAGGCGTCGATCTCGAAACTTGAGCGGCGCGCGGACATGTACCTGAGCACGCTGCGTTCCTACATCGAGGCCTTGGGTGGAGATCTTGAGATCGTCGCCCGGTTTCCGGACGGGGCCGTGCGCATCAAGCAGCTTGAGGACATCGAAGAGAACAAGCGCGGACGGGTCGCTTAGTCGCCCGCCGATCGACGTGCTGGTGAACATGCTCGCGCGCGCGGGACGCAAGGTTGTTATACAGACCAAGGCGGCGCGCAAGGCTGCTTATTAACAACCCACCCGTTCGTGCGCGACTAAGACATTGCCGACTCCCGGCCCTGGCGCGAACCGCTATTCACGTCCCAGGATTGCTCTTGGAATCAGAAGCCGCGAACGGCGACTTGAAGAAATGGAGGCTGGGGTCGGAATCGAACCGGCGTACACGGCTTTGCAGGCCGCTGCATAACCACTCTGCCACCCAGCCATCGATGTGCCAATCAGTTACGGCGTTGGCGCACGTACAGCAAAAACGGGGAGGACGCGACGCGCCTCCCCGTGGGGATTTGGAGCGGGCAAGGAGGCTCGAACTCCCGACCTCAACCTTGGCAAGGTTGCGCTCTACCAACTGAGCTATGCCCGCAGCTAACCCTACGCATTCTAAGCGGCGCCCGAGGCGCGTTCAAGTTATCCGCCGCGGCGCGGCCGCTTCTTCGCCGCCGGGCGCACCAAGTCCACCCAAGCGAGGCGCAAATAAATCAACATCGACCAAAGCGTGAGTCCGGCGGCTATGTAGAGCAGAACCTCGCCGGTGCGCAGTGTCGGCAACCCCATGATCGGTTCGCGCCAAAGCAGGAACGGAATCGCCACCATCTGCGCGGTTGTCTTGAACTTGCCGACGAACGACACCGCCACGCGCGAACGCTTGCCGCTGCCGGCCATCCACTCGCGCAGCGCCGACACGGCGATCTCGCGTCCGACGATCACGAGCACGACGATGGCGAATAGTCGTGGGTCGAGCACGCCGGCGGCGACCTTCGGGTCGCCCACGAGCAGCACCAGCGCGGCCACAACGATCAACTTGTCGACGACCGGATCGAGAAACGCGCCAAAGGGCGAGTACTGGTGCAGGCGTCGGGCCAGATAACCGTCCAGCCAGTCGGTGGCGGCCGCGATCACAAAGATGCCGGTGGCCATCTCGTGCGCGAGATCGATCGGAAGGTAATACACCGCGATGAACAGCGGTATCAGCACCAACCGCAGCAGCGTGAGTAGATTCGGCGTGGTCCAAATCATCGCGGGGTCAATCCTGATCGTGCAGTGCATCGTAAATTCGCCGCGCCAGCGCCGGACTGATACCCGGCACGCGCGCGAAATCGTCGACACCGGCCCGCGCCACTTCGCGCATGCCGCCGAGATTCTTCAACAGCGCCTGCCGACGCTTGTCGCCGATGCCGACGATCTGTTCGAGCGGCGATGTCGTTCGCGCCCGCGCGCGTCGACCCCGGTGACCGGTAATGGCAAATCGGTGCGCTTCGTCGCGTATTTGCTGGATCAGATGCAACGCCGGGGAGTCGGCCGGCAGTATAGTGGGGAGCTTCTTCGCGGACAAGAAAAGACGCTCGGCGCCGGGTTTGCGTTCGGGTCCCTTGGCGATGCCGACAAGTATCACGCCTTCGATCTGCAACTCGTTCAACACAGTCGCCGCGGTCGACACTTGGCCCTTGCCGCCGTCGATGAACAGCACGTCCGGCAACCTTCCGCCGCTCTCCTTCGCTTTGCGGTATCGCCGCAACAGCGCTTGTGCGATCGCGCCGTAATCGTCCCCCGGCTCGATACCTTCGATGTTGAACCGCCGATAGTCGGACTTTACCGGACCGCCGCGATCGAACGCCACGCACGAAGCAACGGCGGCCTCGCCCATCGTGTGGCTGATATCGAAACACTCCATGCGTTCCGGCGTTTCGTCGAGTTTGAGCGCGACGCGCAGCGCTTCAAGGCGCGCGTCCAAATTCAGCTGGCTGTTCGTGGCCCGGCGCGCATCCTCCGCCGCGTTGCGCCGCGCCATGTCGACCCAGCGCCGCGGCGCGCCGCGCACGCGCGCGCCGCTCAAAAGTGCGACGTTGTGTCCGGCCAAGTCCGTGAATACGGCCTCCAGCGCGGTCCGATCCGCCACGGCGTGGCTCGTATAGATGCGCTCCGGAATCGGTTTACCCGCGGCACCGCTCGCATTCACGTAGTACTGCGGCAGAAACGCGGACAACACCTCCTCGGCCGACGGCGCGCCGCCAAATCGCGGGAAGAAACTCTTGGCGCCGAGATTCATGCCCGCGCGTATGAACGTCGCCTGAATGCACCCGACTTCGCCGACGGTCGCGACGGCGAACACATCGGCGTCGCCGCTTTTGCCGACGATGTATTGCCGCTCCTGGATACGCTTGAGCGCGCCAATGCGGTCGCGAAAGAGCGCCGCCGCTTCGTAGTCCTGCCCGGTCGCCGCGGCCTCCATGCGCTTCATCATTTCCTCGACAACGGTTCGGCTCTTTCCTTCGAGAAACAGGACCGCATGCCGCACGTCCCGCCGATATTCCTCGGCGGAGATCAAACCGACACACGGCGCCGAACAACGCTTTATTTGATATTGCAAGCAGGGACGCGAGCGCGCGCGGAAAAAACTGTCCTCGCACTGGCGCACCGGAAAGACCTTCTGGAGCAAGTTCAAAGTCTCGCGCACGGACGACGCCGACGGATACGGTCCGAAATATTTCCCCTTCTCGCGGCGCGCGCCGCGATGAAACGCCAATCGCGGAAATTCCTGCGGCTCGGAAACGAAGATATACGGATAACTTTTGTCGTCGCGCAGCACGACGTTGTAGCGCGGCTTCAGCGACTTGATCAGATTGTTTTCGAGCAGCAGCGCTTCGCTTTCCGTGTGCGTCAGCGTGATCTCGATCGCCTCGGTATGCCCGACCAGCGCCTGGATCTTCGGCGACAACGCTTGTCCCGCCGGGCGAAAATAGCTGCCGACGCGCTTGCGCAACGAGCGTGCCTTGCCGACGTAGAGCACGTGACCCTTGGCGTCCTTGAAGCGATACACCCCCGGGCCGAGCGGCAAATCCTTGATCGTTTGACTGAGATCGACGGCCATTGCTAACTGTCCAAGAGATCGCGGGCGCGCCGCACTATCGCGGCGAACATCCGCGGCGTCAGCCGGCCGGTTTGGGTGTTATAGCGGCTGCAATGATACGAATCGAGCAACGTCGCCCCGCCGGTCAGCGGGTATTCGTTTCCGTGACCAAACCGAAAAGCAGCCGGTTTCAAGTCGCGCGACCGCAGCACCGCCCCATGGGCGATCGCACCGAGCGCCAATACCACCGCGCTCGGCGGCAGTCGTTTGAGTTCGGCACGCAAATAGCGATTGCACCGCGCCACTTCGACCGGCAGCGGCTTGTTCTCGGGCGGTAAACATTTTACCGCGTTGGTGATCCGGCAATCGATCAGCCGCAATCCGTCGCGTGGGTCGGTGCCGTTCGGTTGATTGGCAAATCCGAACGTGTGCAACGTTCGGTATAAAAGGATGCCGGCGTGATCGCCCGTGAACGGCCGACCGGTGCGATTCGCGCCGTGCATGCCCGGCGCGAGACCGACAATGAAGAGACGCGCGCGCTTATCGCCGAAGGGCGCCACCGGTCGTGCATGGTAATCGGCGTACTCGCGCCGTACCGCGGCCAAGTGCCGCGCCAGCCGCGGGCAAGCGCGGCAGGAAGCATTGAAAACCGTGCTCATTGCGGGCAAGACAATACCAGATTGGAGAACGCCGATCGCGAACGCAGCCGCGAACGGGCTTTCCGAAAAGGACGAATTGAAAACTAGCTTCGGGGCCCCCTGGATCCAGGATGACAGCGGGGGAAGCGGCGTCAGTTCATGCGCACGATATTGGAACCGTAATAAATCTCCTGCATCTCGTGCTTCAACCGCTGCGGTACCGCCTTCGCGTCCGGCGGCGGCAGCTCGGGCTCCTTGACGCCGAACAGGTAGTTGTCGAGCTTGAACTCTTTCAACATCAGCTTGGTGTGAAAGATGTTTTCCTGGTAGACGTTCACGTCGATCGCCTGGTAGCGATTCAGAGTCGGTTTATCCACGAAATTCTGGATCGAGTTGATTTTGTGATCGATGTAATGCTTGGTGCCGCGCACGTCGCGGGTGAAGCCGCGCACGCGGTAATCGATGATCACGATGTCCGACTCGAATGTGTGAATCAGGTAGTTCAAGGCCCGCAGCGGCGAGATCTTGCCGCAGGTCGACACGTCGATATCCGCGCGGAACGAGCTGATGCCGTTGTCCGGATGGCTCTCCGGATAGGTATGCACGGTGATATGGCTTTTGTCGAGATGCGCGACCACGGCGTCCTGATACACGTGTGGCTGGCGCGTGTGACTTACTTCCGGCAACGGGCCCGGCGCTTCCGGATTGAGCGGCTCCTCGCTCAAGGGCAGCTCGGAGATCAACATCGTGACGCTGGCGCCTTCCGGATCGTAATCTTGGTGCGCGATATTGAGCACGTTGGCGCCGATGATTTGCGCGACTTCGGTGAGTATGCTTTTCAGGCGCTCGGCGTTATACGCCTCATCGATGTAAGCGATGTACTCTTTTTGGGCCTGTTCGCTCGGCGCGTAAGCGATGTCGTAGATATTGAAGCTCAGCGTCTTCGTGAGATTGTTGAAGCTCTCGAGCTTCAGTTTCAACGGCCGGATCGGATCAACCAATTCTGTTTTGCCTCCGCGCGGACCAGGCGACCGCGTGATGACCATTATTATCGGCCATACAGATTCGGAATCAACAAGAATTCAATAAAATTTTTACGCGAGATTGCCGATCATCTCGACGGCGTCGCGATACGCCGCCTGCTGCGTGAGCTCGGCCGGCCGCGGCGCGGGCCGGCCGTGCATGCGCACGCGCCGCAGCTGCGAAGCGGCGTCGTCGTGCGCGCGCAATTGCTGCACAACCTCATCGGCACCCACCGGGTCGTTGCACACCAGCACCATGTCGCAACCCGCCGCGAGCGCCAACGCGGCGCGCTCGACCATACCGCCGGCACCGCGCGCTCCTTCCATGGACAGGTCGTCGCTGAAGATAATCCCCTGAAATCCAAGGCGTTGGCGCAGAATATCCTGCAGCCAAACCCGCGAAAAGCCCGCCGGCTGCGCGTCGACGCGCGGGTAGACCACGTGCGCCGGCATGATCCCCGCCAGACCGTTCTCGACGAGGCGCTCGAACGGCACCAGATCCTCCACATAGATGTCGGCGTAGCTGCGCTCATCCACCGGCAGCGCCACATGAGAATCCGCCACGCAGCCGCCGTGACCCGGAAAATGCTTGCCGGTCGCCGCCATTCCGGCCTCGGTCATGCCGGCGACGTAGGAAACTGCGAGATCGGCGACCGCATCGGGGCTCGCGTGAAACGCCCGATCGCCGATGATCTTGCTGACGCCGCGGTCGAGATCAAGCACCGGGGCGAAGCTGAAATCGACATCCACCGCGCGAAGCTCTATCGCCATCAGCCAGCCCGCGGTATGGGCGAGGCGTTTGGCACGCCTGGGATTCTCGTCATACAGCCGCCCAAACCGACGCAGCGGCGGCAGCCGGGAAAATCCCTCGCGAAATCGCTGCACTTGTCCGCCCTCGTGGTCCACCGCAACCAACAGGCGCGGCGCGCGCAATCCATGGATTTCACTGACGAGCACGGCGATTTGCTCGGGCGAGCGGTAGTTGCGCGAAAAGAGAATCACGCCACCGACGAGCGGGTGGCGTAGGCGCTCCCGTTCCGCCACGTTCAGCGTCTCCCCCGCGATATCGAGCATGACCGGGCCGAGCGTCATCGTTACTCCTTAATAAGAACCGGCGTGCCCGGCGACACGAGATCGAACAGCCGTATGACCTCCGGATTGCGCATCTTGACGCAGCCGCGCGAACTCGGAACCCCCATCGGATCCTCGTCCGGACAGCCGTGGATGTAGACGTAGCGCCGCATGGTATCGACGTCGCCCAGGCGGTTGCGGCCCGGCTCGAGTCCGGATAGCCAGAGAATCCGGGTCAATATCCAATCGCGGCCCGGGAACGCCGCGCGCAATGCCGGCGAGTACACCTCGCCGGTCGGGCGGCGCGATACCAGAACGGTATTCGCCGGCTGACCGGTGCCGATCTTCGCCCGAACGACATGCCGGCCGCGCGGCGTGCATTCGCTGTTCATGCGCTCGCCGGCGCCGTTGCGCGCGGTCGACACGCGGAATTCAAGCAGCACGCGGCCGTCGCGATCACTCAGCACCAGCGATTGCGCGCCCAGGGAGATCTCGATCTTCCGGTCGGCGACAAGGCTCACGGACGCACGAATAAGACCATGGATTCAACGTGGCTGGTATGCGGGAACATATCGGCGACGCCGGCCGCCTCCAGGCGATAGCCCAAGCGATGAACCAGATACTCGCTGTCCCGCGCCAAGGTCGCCGGATTGCAGCTGACGTACACGATACGCCCCGGCAGATCGTTCGGCGGCAGCGCCTTCAGGGCAGCCATGGCGCCGGCGCGCGGCGGATCGAGAAGAAGCTTGTCGCAGCCGCCGCCAACCCAAGGCGCCGCGCCGGATTTATCGTAGAGATTGGCGATCTCGAATTCGGCGTTGACGATGCCGTTCGCCGCCGCGTTCTCCCGGGCGCGTCGCGCCAGCACCGTGTCGGCTTCGTAGCCCGCGACCCGCGCCGCCCGCCGCGCGAGCGCCAAACTAAAGTTTCCGACTCCGCAAAACAAATCGACAACCCGGTCGGTTGCCGCGACGTCGAGCAAATCCACCGCCCGTCGCACCAAGTCTCGATTGACCGCCGCGTTCACTTGAACGAAATCGGTGACGCCGAAGCTGAGCGTAACCGCGAATGCGGGCAGCCGGTAGGTCAGCGCCACGCCCGCTTCCGGCCACAGCGGCCGCACGCTGGCCGAGTCCCGCGGCTGAAGGTACAAACCGATGTCGCGCTCAGCAGCGAAGTCACGCAGCCGCGCCATGTCGTTTGCCGTTAGCGGTTCGAGATGACGCAGAACGATCGCCGCGGCGTCGTCACCGGCCGACATCTCGATCTGCGGCACCCGATCGGGGCGCGATAGCCCGGCCACCAGATTCGGCAGTACCGGCAGCAATGCCGCAAGCCGCGGGTCGAGCGTCAGGCAATCGGCGAGCGGCGCGATAAACGAGCGCCGGCGTTCGCGAAACCCGACGAGTACGCCGCCCATCTTCGGCACCAGCCGCACGCCCAGGCGCGCACGTCGCCGATACCCGGTGGTTGGACCCGCTATCGGCGCCAGCCATGCGGTCGGCTGTACCCGCCCGAGACGGCGCAAGCTTTCCGCCAGGACCCGCGCCTTCGAACGCAGCTGAGCGTCGCTCGACAACTGCTGCAAAGTGCAGCCGCCGCAGGTTCCGAAATGCGGGCACGGCGCGGCCACCCGATCGGGGCTGGGCACGACGATTTCGATCGCGGTTCCGGTGTCATAGCGCGAGCGACGCCGCGCGTAGCGGAACCGCACGCGCTCTCCCGGCAGCGCGCCCTCGATAAACGTCGTCTTCCCGTCGATGCGAGCGACACCACGAGCATCTTGCGTCAGCGATTCGATCGTCGCCTCGCCCTCGCCGTTCGCCGCCGGAGAGGTTCTTTTCCCGAATCGCGCGTCGATATTCATCCGCGGTATCGATCTGGATTCATCCGCGGATTCCCGTTGTTCGTGCATTAGCGGACCCACGCCGCGAGAAATGCCTGCCAGTGCGCCCGCCCGACCGCCGTGAGCGAACTGCGGACCATCTCACACTCCCGCACCCCTCCGGCCTGATCCAGATTGCCACGCATCAGCTCGAACCGCAGGTATATAAGGTAGGTATTCAGCGCATCGATCTCGCAGTAGTCGCGTATCTCCTCGATCCGGCCAGCCAGGAACTGATCCCATACCGCGGCGCCGCTGCGGCCCATTTTCCCCGGCAGACCGAGTAGCACCGCGATTTCATTGAGCGGCGCCGCGGCCCGCGCTTGGTAGTTCGAAAGCACGTCCATCAAATCCGTATGGCGCTCATGGAATCGGTTCAGATAGTTGTTGTAGCGAAAACTCTGATCGTCCGCACCGGTTTCCCAATAGCGCGGCGCCGAAACGCCGTGCTTCAACGCCCGGTAGTGCAGCACCGGCAAGTCGAAACCCCCGCCGTTCCAGGAAACGATTGTCGGCGTGTAGCGATCGATGCCGTCGTAGAACCGGCGAATCAGTTCCGCCTCGTCGGACGTCGGCTCGCCGAGCGACCAGACGCGCACGCCGTCGCCATGCCGCAGCACGGCCGCGATGGCGACGATGCGATGCAAATGATGGCGCAGGAACTCGGACTCCCCCGTCTGCTCGCGTCGCTTCATCGCCAGCACACGGGCAACGTCGGCATCGCTCAACTCGCCGAGGTCGTACAGGCGCCGACCGGTTTCGACGTCGGGGACGGTTTCGATGTCAAACGCTAGAACATTCATATAATCACTTCATCCGCAGATAAACGCGGATGGAGACGAATAAAGATAAACGCAGGTGATTCAGGATCAATTCGCCTCTTGGTCCTTCCTCTACCTTTATCTGCGTTCATCTGCGATTTTCATCTGCGTTCATCTGCGGATTTCTGATATCAGTCGGGGAAGACCCCGGTCGATAGGTAGCGGTCGCCGCGGTCGGGAATAATCACGACGATGACGGCGTTTTCGACCTCGCCCGAGAGCCGCAGCGCGGCGCTGGTGGCGCCGCCGG
>DASWLD010000189.1:0-4077 GCA_036396275.1 Burkholderiales bacterium | reverse complement strand
CGAATGCACTTAACGTGCATTCGCGCCACCGAACGGGCGCACCATGAATTTGGTGCGCCCTGGGCGGGAACGGGGTGGGGGGATCGCTCCGTTACGAGCCCATCAACTTCAGCTTGCCCGCGGTCGGTATCGCCGGCGCGGTCTGGTTGTCCACCACCACCAAGTCGTACTTGTACTTGGAGCCCTTCACCCACTGGCCGCCGACCAAGGGCGTCTTGGCCACGTTCTTCACGGGTCCGCCGCCCCAGGCGATCGGTCCGACGATCGAATCGATCTTCGTCGCCACGAGCGCATCGCGCACCGACCCCTTGCTGTTGATGTCTTTCGCGCGCTTCAGGGTATCGACCGCGACCTCGAACAAGGCGTGCGCGAAACCGAGCGGCTGCGTCCACTGCTTGTTCGTCGCTTTCTCGTAGCTCGCGGCGTAATCCGCCGCGCCGGCGCCGGTGAGCGACGACTTGAACGGATGCGTCGGCGTCCACCAGACCTCGGAGGACAAACCGTCGCCGAGATCGCCCAAGGCCTCGATCGCGGACGGGAATAGCAGCGCCTTGCCGACCGATACGACTTTCGGGTTGAAGCCTTGCTGCTTCGCCTGGGTCCAGAACGTTTTGAAATCAGGTGGAATCACCACGCCGGTGACGACCTCGACGTTCGCGCCCTTGAAGGCGGATATCTGCGCACTGAAATCGGCGGTCAGATTCTGGAACCGGCCGGGATCCGTGAGCTTGAAACCCTGCTTCTCCAACACCGGTGGGAAACCGAGCTTCTGGTCGCCCCAGGCGTTGCCGTCGCCGTCGTTCGGGAATAGTCCGCCGACGCTCTTGTTGGTGCTCACCGAATTCCACATGTTGGTGAATACCGCGATCACGTCCTCGAGGCCCCAGAAGAAGTGGTAGGTCCACTTGAAGCCAACGTCGGGCTTGCCGCCGCGCGTGAAGAACCACGGCTGCCACGGCGCGACCGTCGAGATGCACGGCACCTCGTTGATCTCGCACTGATCGGACACCGGATTGGTCGTTTCCGGCGTCGACGCGACCAGCATCAAATCGATCTTGTCCTTCAAAATTAAATCGCCCGCCGCCTCGCCGGCTTTGTTCGGATTCGACTGACTGTCCTTCACCAGAATTTCGACGGGATATTTGGTTCCGCCGACGTCGAGCCCGCCCTTGAAAAACTCGCGCATCTGGCCGATCACGAAGGTATCGGCCTCGCCGAACGCCGCCAGCGGCCCGGTTTGCGGCGATACGTACCCGAGCTTGATCGTTCGTCCTTCCTTCGTGCAGGCGACGCCCGCGAGACCCGGCAGTACCACCGCGGCGCCGGCGACGCCGGCGATTCTCAGGAACTCGCGGCGCTTGCTGTTTAAAACGATCGGCGATTTCGTGTTTAGCTTGCCATCAATATCGTCGTGCATGATCTCCTCCTCCGAAAACTCCGTTGTCAGTGTAAGGTGCCGACCTCGCGGTCGTCCTCAGGAAAGCGGCCCAGGCCTGCGGCCGTAAAAAGCATCGTCCAATAATTTTCGAATCGCGCCGCGCTCGATCGGGCGCGGATTCGGATACGGCGCGGCGACGGCAAGATCGGCGGCGCGATCCAAGTCGGATGCACGCATGCCGATTTGGTCGAGCGTCATCGGGGCTCCCAGCCCCGCCGCCAAGTCGAACAGCCCGCTCGCCGCATCCTTCACCCCGAGCGCGCGTTGCGTGCGCGCCATGGCTTCTCGCGCCACGGAAAAATTGTACGCCGCCGCGTGCGGCAAAACGACGGTATGCGTCTCGGCGTGCGGCAGGTTGAAACCGCCGCCCAGCGTATGACACAGCTTGTGATGCAGCGCCATTCCCACCGCGCCGAGCACGGTCCCGCACAGCCATGCACCGTACAAACAATCCGCGCGCGCCTCGATGTCATCCGGCCGCGCGACCGCGCGCGGCAAGCCCACGGCTAACGCGCGAATGCCTTCCTCCGCCATCAACGACGTAATCGGGTTGGCATCCGCCGCGTACAACCCTTCCACCGCGTGCGCCATCGCATTCATTCCGCTCGTCGCCGTCAGCTGCTTCGGCATGCTCACGGTCAGTTGCGGATCGTAAATCACCGTGCGCGGCAGCACGCGCGGATCGCGCCCGGTCTTCTTGAGCCCGCCCTCGGTGAGGCCATAGATCGGCGTCACTTCCGAGCCTGCATATGTCGTCGGCACCGCGAGAATCGGAATGGACGACTCGAGCGCGATGGCCTTGCCCAATCCGGTCGTCGATCCGCCGCCGATGGTTACGGCGCAATCCGCGTTCAGCCGTTTCGCTTCGGCGACCGCCGCACGCGCGGTCTCGATCGGAACGTGCATCGCCGCTTCGGCGAAAACGCCGGCGTGACGCTCGCCCAGGATTTCCGCAACCCGCCGCGCGTCCGCGCGCTGTTCCGGAGTGGCCAACACCAGCGCCCGGCGCGCGCCGAGGCGGTCCATTTCCTCGCCGATCCTTGACAACCCGCCGACCGCGAACACGATTCGGCTCGGCAAACTTTGATACACAAACGACTGCACGTCAGTGACTCACGGACTGGCTGGCGCTCGGGGCATGGCACTACCGTGGATAGTACGGCGGCAAATTAGCGTCGACGTTTACCCACACCGATTTTACCTCGGTGTATTCGTGCATCGCCTCGAATCCCATCTCGCGCCCGTAGCCGCTCGACCCGACGCCGCCGAAGGGCGAGCCCGGGTTGACGCGTTTGTAGCAGTTGATCCAAACCATGCCGCTCCTCATCGCGTGCGCGAAACGATGCGCGCGCTGCAAGTTCGTGGTCCACAGGCCTCCACCGAGCCCGTACTCGGTGCCGTTCGCGATGGCGAGCGCTTCGTCGTCGTTCTTGAACGTCGTTACCGTCACGAACGGGCCGAACACTTCTTCCTGGCACACCCGGTCCTGCGGTTTGGCACGCACGACCGTCGGCTCGATGTAACAACCTTTCGCTAGTTCGCCGCGCGCCGGCGCCTTGCCGCCGGTCAGCACCTGCCCGCCCTGCTCCTGCGCCACCTTGATGTAGCTCATGACCCGGTCGCGGTGCAGGGTCGACGTGAGCGGACCCATCTCGGTTGTCGGATCGAGCGGGTTACCGAGCTTGAGCGACTGTGCGAGCTTCAGAAATTTCTCCGTGAACTCCTCGGCGATCGACTCGTGCAGCAGCAAGCGCGAGCCCGCGATGCAGGCCTGGCCCTGATTGTGAAAAATCGCGAACGCCGAGCCGTTGACGGCGGCGGCGATATTCGCGTCACCGAATATGATGTTCGCGCCTTTACCGCCGAGTTCGAGCTGAACGCGCTTCAACGTGTCGCCCGCGATCTTGGCGATGCGCTTGCCGACGGCGGTCGAACCGGTGAAGGCGATCTTCTTGACGTCGGGATGTTCGGCCAGCGCCTGGCCGGCCGCCGCGCCGAAACCGGGTAGGACGTTTACCACGCCGGGCGGAAACCCGACTTCCGCCATGAGTTCGGCGATGCGCAGGCTCGACAGCGGGGTCAATTCCGCCGGCTTGAGCACCACGCAGTTTCCGGCGGCCAGCGCCGGCGCCATCTTCCAGCTGGTGAACATCAACGGAAAATTCCAGGGGACGATCTGCCCGACGACGCCGAGCGGCTCGCGCATCACATAGTTGAGGAATCCGGCCTCCACCGGGATCACGCTGCCTTCGTACTTGTCGGCCATGCCGCCGAAGTAGCGATAGGTGACGGCGGTGCGCGGTACGTCCAGCCCCTTGGTGTCGCGCAGCGGATGACCGGTGTCGATGCTCTCGAGTTTGGCCAGCGCCTCGGCGTTCGCCTCGATGGCATCGGCAAGCTTCAGCAGCAACCGCCCCCGCTCCATCGCCGCCATGCGGCTCCACTTCGGAAACGCCGCCTGCGCCGCCTTCACCGCCCGGTCGACGTCGGCCTTGGCCGCCATCGACACGTCGGCGATTTTGCTCAAATCGTGGGGATTCAGGCTCGGCGCGGTCTCGCCGGAGAGCGACGGGACGAACTTTCCATCGATGAACAGTTCGGTCTGCATGTCGTGACGCCCGTTATTCGTTCACACCGAT
>DASWLD010000188.1:0-18101 GCA_036396275.1 Burkholderiales bacterium | reverse complement strand
ACCCGCGTGGCGTCGGTCAGCACCGCCACCGCGAAAGCGAGCGGGTATCTCGTGGTCTACAGCGCGAGCTTCCGCCTCGACGGCCCGCAGCCGCTCGCGGTGCAAACGATTCGCCTGCAGCGCAGCTACTCCTTCGATCCGAATCAGGTGTTGGCGCGTGAACAGCAGGAGCAGGAGCTGCTGCGCGACATGCGCCGCGACGCGGCGCAGCAAATGGTGCGCCGACTTGCGCGCGCGTCGGCGTCGTCCGGCGCGAAGTAGACACAATATCGGCGGCGGTTTTGGCGGCACGCGTACCGCGGTCGCGAGCCACCGGCGGGCGCAACCGGTTCTATAATTTCCTCAGTTACCGCGTTTTCACCTCACACGAGCGATGGAACGTCAATTCTCACGCGATCCTGAAGTCGAACGGTCGCTGCGCTATTCAGTCCGCGACGGCGTCGCATGGTCCATCATGTTCGGCGCGGGGGAATCGTATCTTCAGGCGTTCGCCGTTTTTCTGAGAGCGACCACGGCGCAGATCACGTTGCTCGCGGCGCTACCCTCGCTGCTCGGTTCGGTCGCGCAACTTGTTTCGGCCTGGATCGCCGGGCAGGCGATCCAGCGCAAGCGCCTGATATTCAGCGGCGTATTGCTGCAAGCATTGACGTGGCTGCCGATCATCGCGCTCGTGTTCGTGCCGACCGAACATCCGCTGCTGCTGCTCATACTGTGGGTGGTGCTTTACTACATCGGCGGCCAGTTCGCGGCGCCACCGTGGAGTAGTCTCATCAGCGATCTGGTGCCGGAGCGGCGCCGCGGGCGGTTCTTCGGCAAGCGCACGCGGCTCATGAGCATGTTTACCTTCGCGAGCCTCGCCGCCGGCGGCGTTGCGCTCGAATTCTTCGCACAGCGCTCGGCCGCGGGTTGGGGTTTCGCACTGGTGTTTGCGGTGGCGGCTCTCGCCCGGATTTATTCGCTGCACCAGCTGATGGGCATGCACGAACCGATGCAGCGCCTTGCGCCGTTCACGCTGCCGCCGGTCGACGGTTTGCTCGACCGCCTGCGGGGTTCGGACTTCGCAAGCTTTGCGCTCTTCGTCGCGTTGATGAATTTGGCGGTCGCCATCGCCTCGCCGTTCTTCACGCTCTTCATGTTGCGCGATCTCAAGTTCTCGTACCTCGAATTCACCGCGGCGACCGCGTTCTTCATTTTGACGCAGTTTCTTGCGATGAACCTTTGGGGCCGGCTGTCAGATATCTTTGGCAACCTGCGCGTCGTGCAGATCACGAGCGTGGTGTTTCCGGTACTTCCGGTGCTGTGGGTGATCTTCCCGTCGTTCTGGCCGATTCTGGTATTTCAGTTTATCGGCGGCGTCGTCTGGGCCGGCTTCAGCCTCGCCGCCGGTAATTTCCTGTACGACGTCGTTCCGCCCGAGAAACGCGCCGCCTACAGCGCCGTGCACCAAACCCTGTCGAACGTCGCGATTTTCGGCGGCGCCTTGATCGGCGGCGCCCTTGCAACCCACGCGCCGCACGCGCTTCATTGGGGCGGCTACACCATCGCATTCACGAGCGGCCTGTGGGCCGCGCTGACGCTCTCCGGGATGGTGCGCGCGGCCGTGGTATTGATCTTCCTGCCGCGACTGCGCGAAACGCGTTTGGTCCGTCCGATCTCGCCGACCGCGCTCGCAATCCGCGTTGTTCGCGCCAACATCGGCGCGGGATGGCTGTTCGAGTTGCTGCCAAGTCGCGAGCATGCACCGAAGAAGCGAGATGCGTAGCGAGCGGCGCTTCTTGGTGCGCCGTAGTTTCTTTGACTCCGACGTGCGCGGGGCGTACGGTGATCGGATTCCTATAAGAAAAACGCTTATCACATTACGTCACCACAACGACAAGGACGTAAGTGAGGAGGGGCGCGATGAAAACAATAAAGTACCTGGCCGTGGCGGTTGTGCTGGCCCTCGCGCTTGCCGGGTGTGACAACAATCAAGGCAGCAACAACCCGCCAGCCGCCGGCAACAACCAGCCGGTCGCCGATGCCGGGCCGGATCAGGCCAGTAATGTTCTGGTCGGCGATGTCGTGGTGTTGGACGGCAGCGCTTCGAACGATGCCGACGGCGACACGCTCAACTACGTCTGGACACTTACAACGGTACCGCCCGACAGCGCGGCCACGTTGTCCGATCCGTTCAGCGACAAACCGACGTTTATCGCGGACAAAGCGGGGACCTACGGCGCGCAACTGACCGTCAACGACGGCAAGGCCGACAGCGCGTCGGATGACATAAATGCCACGGTCGTGGTCCCGCCGCCCACCGTTACCATAGCGACGCCCGTACCCCAAACCATCGCAACGGAAAACCCGGTCATGGTGGCCGGCACCGTGGATGATCCGTCGGCCACGGTAACGGTCGCCGGCGATGCGACGGTGAACAACAACGGCGCCTATAGCGCCAATGTCACGCTGGTGGAAGGCGAGAACTCGGTGACGGTCGTCGCGACCAACAGCACCGGCGAGGGCAGCGCCAGCGTCGATGTCACGTTGCGAACCGCGCGCGGTCTCGGTCCGGCGATGACCATCGCCGCCCCCAAACCTGACTTCACCGCCGGCGCTGTCTGGGATGACCAGGGGGCCGCACCATCGAACAATATACCGGTTACGGTGACCGGGACCGCCACAACCAACCAGGGACCGCCGACCGTCATGGTAAATAACGTAGCGGCCACGATAAGTCCTTTGGCGAGGAATCCGCTTTTGGACGTGTTTTGTTTCTTTTTTCCGAACAGGCCCGCTTGTGACCAACGCTACAACTTCGCCGCCGATATTCAACTGAGCAAAGGCCCGCAGACGATTGCGGTCATCGGCAAGGATGCCGTGGGCGGCAGCACCACGGTAGCGGTCAACGGTGTCGCGGATTACTGTCTTATCGGGTTGGCGGAACCGGGTGTGGCCGCGGAACGCGGCAATGGCCAGAACAACCGCTGCCACTTCGTCGATGGCTGTTCGGCTCCCGGCAGCGGCGACGACTCGCCCTCGGATGCCCGGCGCAACCAGCCCATGCCGGGCGCTGATCATAACCTTGTTCCCGTCGAGTTCGGCTCCGGCCCGATACCGCCGAGCGAATTCTTCGTTCACGGGCAGAGCCCCGAGCAGCCTCTCGGATGCAACATACACGATAACTGCTACCAGACTTGCGTTCCCCAGGGAGACGGCGCGCGGGTGGGAGCGTACAACGCTTGCAATTTGCAGCAACGCGAAAATCACAAGGCGATGTGCCGTAAGGCTTATCCTGCTTGTCCCTACACCGGTCTGGAATCGTTCAAATGTGTGGACTGGGCGGCCGAAAAGGCGACTTGCTTCGCGCTCGCGGAAAGTTATTTCGTCGCCGTCGAGGCCGGAGGGTTCATCAAGTACAACGCGCGACAGAACGATTTCTGTTTGAACTGAGTGCACGTAGGGCGCATTAGGCGTATGCGCGTAATGCGCCGAACGAGATAATTCATTCTTCTGCATGCAGCGCAGTACGCTACGCTATTGCGCCTAACTATTTGAACGGTTGAGCAAGGGTCGGCTTAGATCTAGGCATGTCGGTTTCCCGCCTTGCGGGCAACCGTCGTCACGCCGACGTGAGCCTGGGTCGGGGAAACAATTGTCCGACGCCCATCGCCAATGCGCTCGCAATGCTGTAACCGCCGACGATCAACGCCGCTTGGCCCAGCGTATCGGGCCACAGCCATTGCATCGCCAGCGCGAGCGCGCCGCCGGCGGCGATTCTCAGCCATTCGAGCCGCTGCGCGTACGCGCGCCCTTCGAGCCACGCGCCCTGCACGTAGAGCGAGAAGCAGATCCAGACGAACGCCGCGAGCACGAACTCGCGCGGGTGTTGGGTGTCGGCGGCGAGCAGCCAGAGCGCCGCGGGAACCAGCAGCCACAGTTGCACGAAGGCATAGCCGCGCGCGAACGCCGTCGTGCGGGGATCGAACTTCGGATAGCGCCAGTCGGTTGCCCTATGATCGATATCGGCGGGATACCAACCGGGCGGCATGAACCAGATCTTGAATTTGTCCGCCCAATTGCGCGTGCGCCAGGCGAGCCGGAACGTGTCGATCCAGACGTGAAAGTTCGCCCACAGCGGATTGAAGCTTTTCAAACCGGTAACGATGCCGTAGACGCACGGCGCCTCGGGGTGCTCGTCCTTGAACGAGCCGAACAGGCGATCCCACAAAATGAATACGCCGCCGTAGTTCTTGTCGATGTACTCGGTATTGCGCGCGTGATGCACGCGATGGTTCGAGGGCGTGACGAATAGCCATTCGAGCGGGCCGAGGCGCCGGATGTGTTCGGTGTGCACCCAGAACTGATAGATCAAATTGAGACTGCCGACCGTTACGACCGCCGCCGCCGGCACACCGGCGAAATAGAGCGGCAGATAGAAGATGAAACCGATATAGTCGGTGCCCGTCTGGCGCAGCGCCGTGCTCAGGTTGAACTCCTCGCTCTGGTGATGCGCGATATGCGAAGCCCAAAAGATCCGGCTTCGGTGGCCGGCGCGATGTTTCCAGTAGTAGCAGAAATCGTAGGCCACGAACGCCGCGATCCATTGCCACCATGAATTCATGGACCATTGCGCAACACCGAGAAACGCTGCCAGCGCGCCGAACGCGACTGCCGAGACGCCGAGACGCAACACGCCGTTCAAGCGGCTCAGCACGCCGAGCGCGAGGCTGTTGACGGTGTCGTTGATGCGGTAGGTTTGGCGGCCGACGAGGGTGCCGTAAAGAAACTCCACCCCCATGGCGAGGATGAAGAAGGGAATCGCAACCTCGACGTAATTCATGGAACGCCCACCGACGTATAGGACTCATCGCCGATCATACGCCGGCCTGATCGGTCGCACGACTTAGCTCTTTCGCGCGCATGGCGCGCGCTACCTATAAATAATCCCACACACAATAAATTTCCCGAGTTTTTTTATATTACATGTAGCCGGGGTGAGGCGCGCAGCGCCGTAACCCGGGATCGATTCGGTCTTACGGAGAAATGCTGGGCCGCGACCACGGCGGCACGAGCTTCCATGCCGCGCGCAGCGATTTGCGGTGCGCCCGAAAATCGGGATCGTGCCGTTTGACCAGCGACCAGAAGCGCGCCGAGTGATTCATCTCGGCCAGGTGGCAGAGTTCGTGAATCAACACCGAGCGGACCAGGGCCGGCGGCAGAAGCAGCAGCTTTGCATTCAGCGAAATGGATTTTCGACCGGAGCAGCTGCCCCAGCGCGTGCGCTGCAACCGTATGTGAGCCTCCCGATAGCGCAATCCTAACTCGCGGCTCAGCGCTGCGAGCGGCGGAATCAGTTCGCGGTTCGCCTGGCGCACGAGCCAGCGTTCGAGCGCGCGCCGGCAGGCGCGCTCGTTGCCCAATGTGCCGGTTATCGATAAGCGCGCATCCTCGATTTCGCGAATCGAAACCGACGCACGCGCGGATTCCTTGGCGATCACCTGCCACTGTTTTCCGATTCCCGGCAAGGCGATTTCGGTTGGCAACCGCCACGGCGGCTCCGGCGCGAGGTGCCGGCGGTTTGCCTCGGCCCGATCGAGCGCGCGGCGAATCCATCCCTGCATGTGCTCCAGAACGCGGGGCACGAGTGCCGCGTCGTATCCTCTCGGCACGACGACTTCGAGCCCGCGCTCGACGGTCACGCGCAAGCTGACGTCGCGGGCGCGCGGGCTGACGCGCAGGCGATATGGCAGACACGGGGTGACCTCTCGGAAGTCTCGAATGTCGCTCACGACCGCATCAATCCAAGTACCGAAGCGGCCCCCACCCTAACCCTCCCCCGCAAGCGGGGGAGGGAATGGGAGGGGGCCACGTTCGAACCCATGTCGCGACACGTTACGTACTGCTATTGGCGGTAAGTCGAGAGGAAATTGCCGATCCGCGTGATCGCATCCTTCAGCTCTTCGTCGCGCGGTAGGAACACCATGCGGAAATGATCGGGCGCCGGCCAGTTGAACCCGGTGCCGTGGACCACGAGAATTTTTTCGCGGCGCAGTAGATCCAACGCGAATTGCTCGTCATTCGTGATGTTGAACTTGCGCTTGTCGAGCTTCGGAAAAAAGTACAAAGCGGCTTTGGGCTTCACGCAACTGACGCCGTCAATCGCGGTAAGCATGTCGTAGGCGAGATTTCGCTGCTCGTACAGCCGCCCGCCCGGGCGCAGGAACGTTTCGATGCTTTGCTTTCCGCCGAGCGCGCCTTGAATCGCGTGCTGCGCCGGCACGTTCGCGCACAGGCGCATGGTCGACAAAATGTCGAGGCCTTGAATGAATTCGGTGGCGCGGTGCTTGGCGCCGCTCACGACCATCCAGCCGGTACGAAACCCGGCGACGCGATATGTTTTCGATAAACCGTTGAACGTCAGCGATAACAAATCGGGTGCCAGGCTCGCAATCGCCACATGCTTCGCGTCGTCGTAGAGAATCTTGTCGTAAATCTCGTCGGCGAACAGGATGAGATCGCGCTCGCGCGCGAGGTTCACGACGTCTTCGAGCAGCGCGCGCGGGTAAACCGCGCCGGTCGGATTGTTCGGATTGATGATCACGATCCCGCGCGTGCGGCTCGTGATCTTGCGGCGCATGTCGGCCACGTCCGGCGCCCAATCGGCCTGCTCGTCGCACAGGTAATGCACCGCTCTTCCGCCGGCCAGCGTGATCGCCGCGGTCCAGAGTGGATAGTCCGGCGCCGGCACCAGGATCTCGTCGCCGTTGTTGATCAGCCCCTGCATCGACATCACGATCAGCTCGCTCACGCCGTTGCCGATGTAGATGTCGTCCACCGTAACGTTTTCGATTTCGAGCCGCTGGCAGTACTGCATTACCGCCTTGCGCGCCGAGTAGAGGCCCTTGGAATCGCAGTACCCCTGCGCCGTTGGCAGATTGCGGATCACGTCGACCAGGATTTCCTCCGGCGCTTCGAAGCCGAACGGCCCCGGGTTGCCGATATTGAGCTTGACGATGCGGTGGCCTTCTTCTTCCAGGCGCGCGGCTTCCGCCATCGCCGCGCCGCGAATTTCGTAGCAGACGTCGTCGAGCTTGCTCGACTTCTTGAACTCGCGCAGCCCGGCGGGCGGCAGCGGGGTTACTTTGGCGGCGTCGTCTTTTAGGGACATGTGTTCTCGCTCGCGACGGGCGCGGAATTGAGTCGCGGTATGATGTCACTATTCGGCGCGCGGTGCAGCCATTTCCGGTTGCGTCGCTGCCGCGCGTCGAGGTCGATCCCTCATTGACGCGCTGTCTATACTTTCAATACCGGCACCGTATTGGTATTGCGACGGAGTGCCGGCGACATGGCGCGGCGGGAGGATCGATCTGAACTCGCTCTCTTCATCACCTACGAATCCTAATGGACGGGCTTGATCGGATGAATCAGCCTCGTCGATTTCACGTCGATAAGCACAAGCCGGCCTTCGTTCTTGCGGGGATGCTCTTGAGCGCCGGCTTTTTCTTCATGGCGTGGATGTTCTATTCCCGTCCGGACAGCAAGCGGCCTTTTGGTTTCATCGGGTTCATCGACAGTTTCCTCGGTCCCGACGGTGTCGCGGGCGCGTGCGTGGCGTTCGGCGTCCTTTTTGCGCTGGGATCGTTGCTGGTTTTAACTACCGCCTGGGCAAATAGGGAGTGAAGAAACTCCTGCTCATCGCCGCGGCGCTCTTCGCGGAATAGACCCATCTGCCCCGGCGTTGTAGCTCGGGCGCAAACAGCCAGGACAAATCGCTTCACTTCGCGCGACGGGTGCTCGGCGTTGCGCGGAGTCACCGCTCGCGTTAGCGTAAACAGCCGACAAGGCATAGATGCATAGGGAGGCTGTTATGCCGTGGCGAAACCCCCGAGGCTTCACTTACAGCGAAAAATCCATTTCGAAGAATGCCCCGAACGAATCGGGCGTGTACGCGATATTTCGGGAAGGCCTCTGGATCTATATTGGCGAAGCCGACGATATCCGCGGACGTTTACAAGAGCATCTCGACGGAGGCGATCGCTGTATCGCCAGGTATTCACCAACCGCTTTCAGTTTCGAGCTATGTCCGGAAAAAGAGCGGGCGGAGCGCCGAACCGAGTTGATTGCGGACCTGAGTCCGCCTTGCAACCGTATTTTCGGTTAGTGGCTGAGGTCAGCAACCCCGCCCCGGCGGCGTTTCGAAACATTCCAGGGCTCCCGCGAGAAGGTTAACGGCGTCAAACAGTTAAGGCGGTTTCTAGAGGTGCCTGTTGACCACCGCCGGCCCAATGCCTCTGGGCGTTGATTGGCTGCTCCCAAAGCTCGCGGCCGGAGTGCCGGCCGTCAAGAAAAAGGCTTGGAGGCTCTATATCGGCCAGTGACCTGCGTTGGCACCCCTGCCAACCGTTGACTATTCTTTTTTCAGACCCCGGCACCAATCACCCATGTCGATCCGGTACCACAAGCAACATTCGAAAGTTTCCCAGCGCGCAGATTGACGAGCTCGACGAAAGCCAAGGGAGGCCATCCATGGAGCATCGTTGGAGTATTCGCAAGCCGCACCAATGCAGTGTTATCGTAGACTGTCCTCGCATCGGCTTGGCCGCCGCGCAGCTGCGCGACATCGGCATCGGCGGGATGTTTGTCGAAACGAACAGGGTCGATCTACCGCTGAATGCAATGATCAACGTCGCCTTCGCACTCGGCCGCGATGACAATCGCGAGGAGTTCTGTTTGCCCGCCATGGTCGTTCGGCGTACGGATAGGGGAGCCGGTCTCATGTTTCTCGAACCGGAACGCGATGTGCTGCGCACGCTGCACGGTGCATTGCATGCCACCCACTCGCTGACGCCGGCGCGCAGTATTCCCGGCGATCGACGCATGGCCGCGGACCCGGACGCCCAGGCGAATCGCAACGCAACGGCCCTCACGAAACGCCGAACCACCTGACGCGCGACCGGCCGCGGGCCGGTTGTTCAATCGCGCGACCAGCGGCACCGCATGCCGCCCAGGTCGCCGCCTCCGGCACGCGTCGCGTCGCCGTCTCGACCCACCGGAATCGTTCCTGCCAACTTTTGGTTCTTCGTGGTTAGTATTTCCGGTGCCGTATCCCGAAGTTTCCGAGCGTGCTAATGCGCATGGACGGGGAGTATATACTTCCCCTCCAATGCGCCGGATCGATTCTGTGAGCGACCAGCATGGCCGAGACGTTAGACAACATCTTCGCTTCGTACGTCAATCAAGGCACGCTCGAAGAGGCGGCGACCTGGATGGCGAACCTGACACGTAATCATCCCGAGTTGGCGGAAGAATTCATCGCCGCGCTGCAAAAAGGCATCGCGGCCGCGTCGAAGAGCGACGCCTCCGTCGTCAAAGCGGTCAACGCCGGCGGCCATCGCGTCTCGACCGCCTCGGAAGCCGGCGAACACTGCGTTAAGCTGCTTGGCGCTTACTCGAAGTTGCTGCGGGGATAACGTCGCGGAAGGACGGGAAGGATTGGTCTATCGGCAGCTCTTGCTGTATATGGATGCGCTTCTGCGTATTCGTACGACGCATCGAAGAGAAATCCATCCAAATGCAGACTACGTTAAACATTATTAAGGGTACACGCTGCGCTCGCGTTCGCCGGCGCGCCGTGGCGGCGCTCGTTTTTTCCGTCGCCCTTTACGCGTGCGCTGGAACCAGTTCGCAAGACAGCGAAGATCCCGGTTACGTATTTCGATCCGGCGATAGCTACGTTCGACTCGTTCCGATCGAACCGGGTGCCGCCGCCAATTCCCACCCCTTTGCGATTTCCGCCGACCGGCTCAGCCGGTTAATGGCCGGCATCAACGTTAGCGGCGCTGATTCGATAGGAAAAGCACCGGTGTTTTCGAAAGAAGAGCTGGAGACGATCGTTCCGCCTTTGGCGTCCGCATTGTCCAAAGTCGGCCCAAACCGGGACGTGACGTTCGCCGTTACGAGCTACCGCGGAATATTCGGAGCGGCCTCGCCCAAATCGGTCACCACCGGCCGGCTGTTCGTCAGCGGAGATTCCGTGAATCTGATTTTCGGTTTGATGCAGGAGCGATTTCGCGAAGGAGACTTCGCCTACACCGTCCCCACGACTACCCCCGGAATGCGCTCGCGCAGAATCGACGCCACGGGTTGGAAGATCGAATCCGGAGGCGCGCACTTCCATGAACAACGCGGCGATTGGTTGGAATTCGATCGCGGTGCGATTCCCGCCGCGGCGCCCGCGGTGCCCGACGTAGGCACGAAGTCCGGCGGCGAAGCGCCGCCGCCGCCGACAATCGATCGCAAAGCACGGGAAATCGAAGATAGACTTCGCTTGCTGGATCGACTCAAGGAGAAGGACGCTATTACGGAGCAGGAGTATCTCGAGCGTCGGCGCGCGATTTTAAGCGAACTCTGACGGTTCGATGTTTTCCGACCGACCTGATTGTAAAGCAGGGATCGTGGCGATTATCCCCGTGCGCGAAGTACCGCCGGCCGCCGTTCGACGCTCGGTTCAGCCCGCTGCCGCCAGGAGTGGTTTTGCGGATTGCCGGGTTCGCAACGCGTCAATGGCATCGTCCACCAATTTGCGCGCGGCCACGAATGCTTTCATCTGCACCTGGCCGGTTGCCACGTTCAGCGGCGGCAAACGGCACGCGCCGGGGATTTCGATCGCGGTCTGCGCGACGGTTTCCCGGATTCGCGCGGCCACCACCGCGGCGCCCGGAATATCGGTTTCCGGCAATACCGCGATAAAGTGATTCGAGCCGTGCCGCGCAAGCATATCCGTGGGACGAACGTTGGCGGCGATGACCTGCCCGACAACCGCTAACGCATGGTCCGCGAGTTCGTCGCCGAACTCTTTTTTAAATTCAGAAAAGCCTTCGACCGCGATGGCCAACACGGACAGCGGTTTTCGATCGGTTGCCGCGCGCATGATCTGACGTTCCAACACGCCGTCCAGCCAACGCTGGTTATAGAGCCCGGTGACGGGATCGATATTCGAATTGTTTTCCAGGCGCTGCTGCAAACGACCGCGCTCCGGTGCGCCGGGGTTCTTTCCGCGAAGGTACTGCATGACCATCGACAGCACATTGCGGGCAATGGCGTTCGAGCTGTTCATCAACGCGAGAAATCGCTCCTCATCGATCACCAACAGGCGGCAGGCTTGTTTCGCGACGATGCGAACGTGGCAGGGCAGCTGGTCGATCAGCGACATCAGTCCCACGCACTCGCCTGCCTGGACGACGGCCAGCGGTTCGCCCTTGGGATCGTCGTCGTAAACGTGCAGACTCCCGACGAGCACCAAGTACATCACGTGATTCGCTTGTCCGGGTTCGATGAGCGCGGCGCCTTCGCGCAGCTTCAGGGAAGGGCAATCGCGCAGCAGCGATTCCAGCCCGACCAGGTTCACCTGCCGGAACAGCTGCTGTCCGTCGAGATCCGTGAGGTCGACGGATTGATTCTCAAAAACACCAATGGGTTTGTTGGACACTGTTCACCCCTTTCTATGGCACCCATCCTCCTATCAGCAGACTCCGTGCCAGGGCGAAAGCGCGTAACCGCCGGAATTCCGGCGCGCTATGCCGCGCACGGCGGCTCCGGGGCAAGTTTCTTCGGCTTGTGATATGAATGGCAACCCGATCGTGAAACAAACGGCTTCGCGCAGGAATAACGCATGAGCAACGGCTCTATGGAAAGCGGTGCCGGAGAGCAATTGATATCCGCTATGCGCATTGTCGGGATTTCGATTTGGCTAGCGGTGGCAGGATGCACCGGAGTGAAGCATGCGCTGGCGCCGGCCGACACGCCGCCCGCGGCGCCGGCGATCGAGCCGACCGCGGCTCCTGCGGTTGAGCAAAGTGCCGCCCAGGCCGAATCGCCCGTTGCCAGGGTCGAACCGCCGGTCGCGAACGCGCCGGCAAAGCCAGTCGCGGCGCCCCAAGAGCAAAGCGCCACGCGCACCTCCGAGAAGAAAGAGACATCGCCGGCGCTCGATCTTACGACGCTGGAAACCCGGCTCAAGGCAACCGCGGCGATCGGCCTATTCACCAAGATCGCGCTCAAGAATCAGGTCGATGACCTGCTGAATCAATTCCGAGCATATTATCGGGGGCAAATCAAAACCACGCTCGCCGAGCTGCGACAACCGTACGACCGGCTGCTCCTTAAGGTGCTATCGCTATTGCAGGACGGCGACCCGGCGCTGGCGCGCGACATCGTTACCTCGCGCGAAGCGATCTGGGGCATCTTGGCCGATCCGGCCAAATTTGCGACTCTGTAATCGGATAACAGGAGAAACGCGGTGAACAAAGGTACAAAGGCCTGGATTCTGGTGGCCGCAACGATGGCGCTTTTCATCGGAGCGTCGCGGGCGGCGGAAGACGTATCGCTCCTCAAGGACATGACATCCGTGATCGCGCTCCTGGGGCTGCCCTGCGGTCAAGTCGTCAGCGCGGTCAAGAAAGGCGACAACGACCACATCGCAACTTGCAAGGACGGCAATCGCTACCGGGTATTCTTAAACGACAAGGGTCGAGTCGTCGCGCAGAAGCAATAGCTCGGAAGCAAAAGTTGCCGAGCGGTCGTAGTCAATCCCGTCGCTTGGCCGCTTGCCGCGCGCATTGCGTTTCAGGTTGGGAATTCCTCATTCCGGGCTAAGCGAAGCAACGACATCGAATCCGCTTCTCCTCGTCGTCCCGATGTCGTGGACCGGTCAATACTCGGCAAACGCATCGTCCGAATAACAAAATAGCCAACGTTCGCCCGGTTCGGCCGAGGCGATAACGGGGTGTCCGCTCGCCTGCGCGTGCCGGGTCGCGTGGCGGTTGATGGAGTTGTCGCAACATAGCGTCGCGCCGCATTCCTGGCAGGTACGCAAGTGCACCCATTCATCTCCGGTCTTCACGCATTCCTCGCACTCGTGGCGCTTCGGGTGCCTGACGGTCGTAACGGCGCGAAGATGCGTGCAGCGTTTCTCGGTCATGGCGCTCCTACTCTCGCAGTGCTTTGTGGACGAAACTGATCGCGATCGACCCTTCGCCGACGGCCGAGGCGACCCGTTTGATGCTGCCGCAGCGCACGTCGCCGACGGCGAACACGCCCGGCAGGCTGGTTTCAAGCAGATGCGGCGGTCGCGGGAACGGCCAATTCGCCGCCGCCAAATCGTCCGGCGCAAGATCGACCCCGGTTTTGATGAACCCCTTCGCATCGAGCGCGACGCAGCCGGCCAACCAATGCGTGCTCGGATCGGCGCCGGTCATGACGAAGACGTGGCGAATGTCGTGTGTCTCCGCGGTATCGGTCTCGCTGTTGCGCCAGCGCACGCGTTCGAGATGTGCCGCGCCATCGAGCGTTTCGATTTGCGTGTACGTGTGCAACGTGATCGCCGGATTCAATTCGATACGACGGATCAGGTAGCGCGACATGCTTTCCGCCAAGCCCTTGGAACGCACCAGCACGTGCACGTGTTTTGCCGTCTGCGCGAGAAAGACCGCGGCTTGGCCGGCCGAGTTGCCCCCGCCGACGACGATCACTTCCTCGCCGCGGCAAAGCTGCGCCTCCATGAACGTCGCGCCGTAGTAGACGCCGGCGTTTTCGAACCGACTCATGTTGGCAAGCGGCGGTTTGCGGTACTCGGCGCCGGTCGCAATGATGACGGTGCGCGCCGGCACGCGCGGCCCACCGTCGATCTCGACGGCATAGGGCTTGCGCTCGCACGCGAGCCGGTTCGCGCCGTGCGCGATCACGATTTGGGCGCCGAATTTCTGCGCCTGCGTGTACGCGCGCGCCGCCAGCGCCTGGCCGGAAATGCCGGTGGGAAACCCGAGATAGTTTTCTATCTTCGAGCTGGAACCGGCTTGCCCGCCGGGCGCGCTCGTTTCGAGCACGAGCACGTCGAGCCCTTCCGATGCGGCATACACCGCCGCCGCGAGACCCGCGGGCCCGGCGCCGACGATGACGACATCGCGGATATGCGTCTGCTCGATGCCTTCGTTGAAGCCGAGGCAGTCGGCGATCTGCTGGTTCGTCGGATTGCGCAGTACCACGTCGCCGCGACAGATCAAAACCGGAACGTCACCCTCCGACACCTGAAACCGGTCGAGCAGATTCTGAACGTCAGCATCGTGATCGAGATCGATATAGGAGTACGGGTGGCCGTTGCGTGTGAGGAACTCCTTGACGCGCAGCGTGCCGGCGCAGTGGTCGGAACCCATGAGCACGACATCGCCGAAGCTGTGCGCGATCAGTTCCACACGGCGCAAGATGAAAGCGCGCATGATGATCTCGCTCAGTTCCGCGTCGGTCTGCACCAACGCCAGCAGCTGCTCGCGATCGAGCTCGATCACTTCGCCCGACCCGGTCGCGCGCGTGCGCAGGAGCGCGTGCC
Source organism: Burkholderiales bacterium (assembly GCA_036396275.1). Lineage (GTDB taxonomy): Bacteria > Pseudomonadota > Gammaproteobacteria > Acidiferrobacterales > Sulfurifustaceae > JACQFZ01. Next base: position 3,739 of record DASWLD010000188.1, on the reverse strand, counting down.
GACCGGAGAGCATGGTGATTTCGCCCGTGAACTGTCCCGACTTGTGTACGACCACGAGCTCCTCCGTGGCACCGGAGGGTCGAACAATGTCGATCCGGCCGGAAACAACGACGAAGAAGGGAACTGTCGAATCGCCGGCTTCGACGAGTATTTCACCGCGCCGAATGGCGCGCTTGCGTCCGCGCGCCGCGATGCGCGCGATCTGTACATCCGTCAGCGTCGGAAAGATGCGCTCGGCCTGCGACGTCAGAGTAATTGCAGCCGGTTCGGCGATGTCGGTTTCGGTCATGACGCGGCAGAGGTCGTTACCGGGAGTCCTTCAGCTTACCCCAGTCGTCAAGAGTTCGCGCGCGCGGACGTGCCGGGCTGAACCGCTCATTGCAGGGCGATGGCTAGGATGAGCTCCGGCGGGTGGCGGCGGATATTGTTGCGACCGTGAAGGAAAGCACGGAGCGAAGGGAGGAGCTGGCGCGCGCAAGGCGTGCGACAATACTGACCCGGTATCGATGTTGCGTCGGTTGTTGGGGAGTAATTGCGATGAAGACAATGGATCGATTGATCGGCGCTTACTCGTCGCTCATCCGGGATGTGAGCGTCGCCGCGCAGACGAAGCGCGAGCTCAATCGGGCGCTTCGAACCATGGTTCAGCAACAGGTCCAGCTGCAGCAGGTTCGATCGACGTTCGCGCGGCAGGCGATTCGAATACCGCAGCGGCGCGGCGTGGAGATCGACATCAAGCGCTGCATCGTGCAAATCGAAAAATTGGCGGTACCGACCGTTTCCATCACGCCGCAGAGGACGCGTGGAATCATGCACAGCGTCGGTTCGCTCCTCAGTGTCCTGCCGGGCGATCCCGACACGCCGCCCCCGCGACGCAAGAAAAAGATCCGCTAGCCGATCGCACGGAACATGTTCAGCGAGCTCCCGAAGCTGCTTGGCCGCGAATTCGCCATCGGCTACTTCTTGCCGGTACTGGCGATCGCCGCGGGCGGGTACATCGGGCTCGACCACTTCGGCCTGGCCGACGGCATTCGCCAGTTCCTTTCGAAAGACGTCTGGGCCGGGACGACGCTTGCGGTCGCCGTCATTTGGTTGTCGTCTCTCGCGGCCATGGCCGTCAACCGGACGGTGATTCGCGTGTTGGAGGGTTACGGCACGATCAATCCGATTTGGGCGCTGCGCTTTTTTCAGTGCCACGCGTTCGACCGGATGCAGCGGGAGATCGAGGCAATGGCGTCGATCGACGGCGACGACAGCGTGCGCCGTCGCGCCAGGCTCGAAGCCGAATTTGCGGCGAGGTACCCCAGCCGCCGCGACCTTGTGCTGGCGACGGCGTTCGGTAACACCATCCGCGCGTTTGAAGACTATCCGCGAGTTATTTACGGCTTCGACTCGATCGAAGGATGGGATCGATTGGTCGCGATCGTGCCGCCGCCTTATCGCGAGATGATCGATGCGGCGAAGACCAAGGTGGACTTCTCGGCGAACATCTGGTTCGGCGCGCTGCTGCTCGCGGCGGGGTACGTGGGCTTGGCTCTCGCTTGGTCACGGCTGCCATCGGCGTGGTATCCCTTGGCTGCGTTGGCGATTGCATGGCTGGCGGCGCGCTCCGCGAGAGCGAACGCCTACGCATGGGGCGTCACGATCAAGTCCGCCATCGACGTGTTCCTCCCAGAGCTCGCGACGAAAATGAGTTACCGACTGCCCGCGAAGGCGTCCGAGCAGCGAAAATTCTGGAGATTGCTGAGCCAGGTGTTCCTGTATCGCGACGCGCCGACGTTTTCCGCGTTGGACAAGTATCGAACCGCGCCACCCGTGCGCACGAGCAACGAGCGGAACTCGAAACGAAAGCCGAAGAGATAACGCCGGCTCCGCAAGGCCGGTCTGGGCGGGAACGTCGTTTCAAAGAATGACCGATACTCCGGCGGTTTTGCCGCGGACGCCGGCGTTTGCCTGAATGCCCGGGGCCGCCGCGCGCGAATTCGGACTTTGCCTCAAGTATAATCGGCACGATGCAGATCAGCCCCGAGCAACTCTCCGCCCAACTGAAGCGAACGCTCGCGCCGATTTATTTCATTACCGGCGACGAGCCCCTGCTGGCACAAGAGTGCGTCGACGCGATACGCGCCGCGGCCCACGCCGCGGGGTTCCGCGAACGCAGTGTTTTTACCGTCGAAAGCGGTTTCGACTGGTCCGGGTTTTACGCCGAAACCCGCGCGGGTTCATTGTTCGCGCAGCGCCGGATAATCGAGCTGCGGCTGCCCGGCGGTAAGCCGGGCGAGGAGGGCGGCAAGACGCTGGTGGAGTTATGCACCGATCCGTCGCCGGATATCCTTTTTACGGTGACGACCGGCAAGCTCGACAAAGCCGCGCGTTCGGCGAAGTGGGCGGCAGCGCTGGAGCGGACCGGCGTCGCGGTTGCGCTCTATCCCATCGAGGCGCGGCAGTTGCCCGCGTGGATCGAGCGGCGTATGCGCGCGCGTGGGCTTACGCCCGGCCCGGGCGTGGCGGATATGCTGGCGCACTACACCGAGGGAAACCTGCTCGCCTGCGCACAGGAAATCGATAAGCTTGCGATGCTGATGTCCGGCGGCGTGAGCGTGGATGACATCGCCGGGAATCTTGGGGACAATGCCCGGTTCAGCGTGTTCGCGTTGGCCGACGCCGCGCTCGCCGGGGATGCCAAGGGCGCCGCGCGTATCCTGCGTGTGTTGAAAGCGGAGGGCGAAGCGCCGGTTCTGGTGTTGTGGTCGCTGGCGCGCATGGCGCGCGAGCTGGCGCGCATGGCGCGGGCGATCGCGTCGGGGCGCAATGAATCCCAGGTCATGGATGAGTTTCGCGTGTGGCAGCGACGCAAACCCTTGGTGCGCAAGGCGCTGGCAAGAACGACGCTCGGCGAATGGGACGATCTGATCGGCGCGGCGGCGCGGGCGGATCGCGTCGTCAAAGGCCGGCGCGCCGGCGATGCGTGGCTCGAACTGGAATCGTTGGCGTTGGCGCTTAGCGGGTTGCGCACGAATGCCTATGTATTGAACGGGACACTGTGATGAAAGCGGCGGCGAAGGTTACGACGGACGTTAAATCGTATATGCGCGAGCTGGGCAGCCGTGCGCGCGCGGCCGCGCGCCTGCTCGCGCGCGCGGAAACGGCGGCGAAGAATGCGGCGCTGATCGCAACCGCCGCGGAAATCGAGCGGCGCGGCGACACGCTGCTCGACGCGAACGGCAAGGATCTCGAGACCGGCAAGGCGCAGGGGCTCGATCCGGCGTTTCTTGACCGCTTGGAATTGAATCCCGCGCGCGTGCGGCTAATGGCGGAGGGTCTGCGCCAGATCGCGCAACTCACCGACCCGATCGGCGAAATCACCGGCTTGGCCTATCGCCCGACGGGAATTCAAGTCGGGCGCATGCGCGTTCCGCTCGGCGTGATCGGGATCATTTATGAATCGCGGCCGAATGTTACCGCCGATGCCGCCGGGCTTTGTTTGAAGTCCGGCAACGCCGCGATTCTGCGCGGCGGCAGCGAGGCGATGCATTCGAACCACGCCATCGCTCACTTGATTCACGCTGGACTAAAAAAGGCGGGATTGCCGGCCGAGGCGGTTCAAGTGGTCGAAACAACCGACCGGGCGGCGGTCGGCGAGCTGATCACGATGAAGGAATACGTCGATGTCATCGTGCCGCGCGGCGGCAAGAGTCTGATCGAGCGCGTGAGCAACGAAGCGACGATACCGGTCATC
>DASWLD010000187.1:0-6882 GCA_036396275.1 Burkholderiales bacterium | reverse complement strand
ACGCCACGTAGCACCCATCTTCCGGCGTCGCCGCGGGCCTCGCCGGCAACGACATTCATGCGAGCCGCGCCGGCGAGCGGTTGCCCGACCGGCGTATCCATCCGAACGATACGCCACGACCCTTCGTCGCCGGCGACAAACGTACCCAACCGCGAATTTTTCTCCGCCATTCAAATCTCCCCTGCGCAATGGTTTTCCAAGCGCCCCCGTTAGTCGCCGGCCGCGGTCGCGGCCTTACGGTCCGACGGCTACCCGTGAGCGCGAGTCCTTAGCGGCGTGCCGACGCCGGTTCCCGTGAACACGTCGCGCCGGTCCTTGCGCAGTGGTAAAACACGCTCCCACACGAAGCGGCTACCGATGAGCCACCAAAGTCCGAGCGAAGATCTGGAACACTTGAAGCTGGCCATGGAAGTCGCCGGTATGCCGGCGATCGACCTGGTGTTGCCGACCCAGAACCATGTCCGGATTCAGAAACTGCGGCTGCACTACCTCGACTGGGGCACGGCCGGGAACACGCCGATCGTATTCCTGCACGGCGGCGGGTTGAACGCGCACACCTGGGATTTATTGTGCGTCACACTGCGCCGCGACTACCACTGCCTGGCGCTCGACCAGCGCGGCCACGGCGAAAGCGAGTGGTCGACGGAATTGGACTATGCGTTCGAGACGCATCAGCGCGATGTTCGCGGCTTCGTCGACCGGCTGGGGCTCGACGCCTTTATCCTCGTCGGTATGTCGCTCGGCGGAATCAACGCGCTGCTTTACGCGGCCGAGCACGGCAAACATCTGCGCGGCTTGGTGCTGGTGGACGTCGGCCCCGACGTGCGCAGCGAAGGCGGCCGGCGAATCGCCCACTTTGTGAAGCAAACGCAAGAAGCGGATTCGCTCGATGACTTGGTGGCGCAGGCGCTCGCGTTCAATCCAGCCCGCGATCCACGCCTGTTGCGCCGTAGCCTGCGGCATAATTTTCGCCAGCGTCACGACGGCAAATGGGTGCGCAAGAACGATACGCGACACCTTCAGCACCAAGGGATAGGCGACCGTGTCGCACACATGAAGAACTATTGGCCGCTGGTTTCGCGCATCGACTGCCCGACGCTCGTGGTGCGTGGCGCACGTAGCGACGTTTTCCACGATGAAGACGCCGAGAAACTCGCGCGCACCCTACCGGATGGACGCTGGACGCGTGTGGAAAACGCCGGGCATAGCGTGCAGGGCGACAATCCGCGCGGCTTGTACGACGCGCTGATGAAGTTCTTCGGCGAAATCGGCGTGTAGGATTGCGGGCACGCGGCGAAACGCCCGTCAGCCGCCGGCTTCGCGCAAATTCTCCGCGTGCATGTTGCAGAACAACGTGCCCTGCTCCAGGGCGTCTTCGAGCGCGACATGCGTGTGCGGCCGCTCGTCGAACCACCGTTTCGGCAGATACGAACGCGACGTCATATGAAAATTGCTCTTGCGCATTCCCATCGCATAGGAGCGGATATCGAGCGCGCTTTCGCGAAACGGACGCTCGCCGGTGAAGCGCACCAGATACCAGTAAACCCACATGAAATCCCACGACGCCGGCCAACCCAGGAACACCGGACGGCCCGGCAGACCTTTCAGCCACCGCAGATACGCCGGCATGACTTCGGCGGGCGCGCGCGGATCGCGCCGGCATTCCTCCCACGCTTGCGGAAAACCTTTCCACCATTCCATGGTGCGTGCATCCTGCGCCGCATCGGGCAGCGTTTCGAGATTCGCGCTGAAGCTGCCGATCATGGTCTTGTCGGGAAGAAACGCCGCCGAGCCGATGCTGAGCATGGAGTGCGGGCCAGGGATCGGGCCGTCGGCTTCGATATCGGTGCTGACGTAGACTTCGGTTTCCTTAGCCATGCCTTGCACCTCCTCCCTCACCCCATCCCTCGGGTCGCTCTCGACCTCCTGTCTCTCGCGACCCTAGTGCGTCCATGCACGTCGCCGATGGGAGAGGGTGTCGCTCCAGCGCGTCCTGCGCTCGCGACATTCGCACGTCCTTGTGCAGCAGAGTTGGTGCGCTGATGCGACCTATTTGATCGGTGCTGACGTAAATTTCGATTTCTTTGCTCATCGCCTTACAACTCCTCCCTCACCCCATCCCTCTCCCGATGGGAGAGGGAGAGCTGGTGCGCTGATGCGACCTATTTGATCGGTGCTGACGTAAATTTCGATTTCTTTGCTCATGTGCGATTGCCGGAAGGATAAAAGAAATTGAGAGACGCGGACGAACCATCCGCAGCGAGCGGGACGATCGGACCGGCGAAGACTATAACGTGGCGCCCGGCTGCTTCAGACTGTATTCCGTCAGCTGCGCCGTCACGTAGTCGTAGGCGGCGTCGACCGAATCGGTGCGAAAAATGAGTTTCACGTCGGCCGCGTCGATGTTGCCGTGTTTCACGAGGGCATCGAAGTTAATGACCTCATCCCAATAGCGCGTTCCGAACAACACCACCGGCAGGTGCTTGCGCATCTTGCCGGTCTGCAGCAGCGTCAACAATTCAAACAGCTCGTCGAGCGTACCGAAGCCGCCGGGAAACACAATCACCGCCTTCGCGAGATAGGCGAACCAAAATTTTCGCATGAAGAAATAATGAAAGTGAAACGCCAGTTCGCGGGTGACGTAGCGATTGTCGAACTCTTCTATTGGAATCGAAATGGTGAGCCCGACGTTCATCCCGCGCGCTTCCGACGCGCCGCGGTTCGCCGCCTCCATGATGCCCGGGCCGCCGCCGGTGCACACGACGAAGCGGCGCTCTTCCGGGTCGAGTTGCTTTGACCACTCCGTCAAGCGCCGCGCCAAGTCACGCGCGTCTTCGTAGTATTGCGATTCCTTCAATCGCATCTCGGCGCGCGCAACGTCGCCGTCGTCGCGCTTCGCGTCGGCGAGTTCGCGTTCGGCCTGTTCGCGGCTCGCGGTTCGCGCCGACCCCATGAATACGATCGTGTCGTCGATGCGATAGCGATCGAAACGGCTTTCCGGCTCGAGGTATTCGGCAAGTATGCGCAGCGGCCGTGCGTCGCGGCTGTTCAAAAACGACTTGTTGCTGTAGGCCTTTACGGAGTAGCGGCGTCGCTCGGTCATCGGTTCGATCCTTCGCTGGAGTACGTGCCCATTCTAACGGCGCGCGGTCCGGCGTGTCCGCCGTAGATTCATTAACGCGCAAAAAAGAAACCCCGCCGCGGCGGGGTCTCGTAAAAACTTTTTCGAGATCGAAATTATGCCGGAACGACGTTTGCGGCCGCCGGACCCTTCGGGGTCTGCTGAACCTCGAACGAAACTTGCTGACCCTCCGCCAGGCTCTTAAACCCATTGCCCTTGATGGCGGAGTAGTGCACGAACACGTCCTTGCCGCCGTCTTTCGGGGTAATGAAGCCGAAGCCTTTGCTTTCGTTGAACCACTTGACAGTACCTGTATTCACGAATCACCTCAGTAAAAAATGAACGAAACACCGCGCCACGTTCCCAAAGTTTTTCGGGAGCACCGCCGAAATACCGGAAGGGACTTTTGTATCGCTACAAAACCTAAGGTGCGGTACGGCGGAGCTTAGCGGAGGCTTTCCGGGAAAGCTACCGATAATTTCCCGCCCGCCCTCGGCGATCCGGGCACGGTCGAGGGAGACTGCGTAATCGCGCCGCGCACAATTGACGATTGCCCGCCGTGGCGGACGCGCCACAAGGTATGATGCAGCCCCGAGTCATGAACCGTCCCGTCATACGATTCGGAAAGTAGTAATGCCTGACACGATCGGCAGGTTCGCGCGCGGATCCCTGTGGGAAACGATTGTCGCGCGTTCGCGGTCGGCGCTGGCCTGCGGGGCGCTGCAACCGATTGCGACCGAAACGCGGACGATCGTCGATCATGGAGTTCATTTCGACGTCCACGTCGTCTCGAGTCTGACGCGAAAGATCGCCGATGGCCTGGGACACTGGCAAACCCCGGCGCGCAATCAACACCCGGCCAATCCTTTTCTACCCTTCGAAAAGGATCTGTTCGTCGCGGACCTCTCGGATAGCCACGTATGTCTGTTGAACAAGTACAACGTCATCGATCATCACGTGCTCATCATCACCCGCGCGTTCGAGCCGCAGGAAACTTTGCTGACCCCCGCCGACTTTGAGGCGCTGTGGTCTTGCATGGCGGAATTCGATGCGCTCGGTTTTTACAACAGCGGCCGGCTGGCGGGTGCGAGCCAGCCGCACAAACACCTTCAGCTCGTGCCCCTGCCGCTATCGGCGTACGCGCCGGACGTCGCGACGTCGGCGCTGTTCGGTGAACCGACCGATGCCGGCAAACCGATCCGCCTTTCAGAACTGCCGTTTGTGCATGCGTTTGCTTGGCTGGATTCGCTGCAATCGAAGGGGCCGGCGGCCCAAGCGGCGGACACCGTCGCGCTTTATCGCGAGCTCTTGGCGGCGGCCGGTATCGATTCGACCGACCCGAACGTACAGCCCTACAACCTTCTCGTGACGCGCCGATTCATGTTGCTCGTACCCCGCCGTATCGAGCGCTTCAAGAAAGTCGCGGTAAATGCGCTGGGATTCGCCGGCTCTTTTTTCGTAGGCCGCCAGGAAAGTCTTGAGATAATCGTGCGTACCGGTCCGATGGCGCTTCTAAGGGAGGTCTCGTTCCCCAGCCCTCCTCCCGGCTGAGCCGATAATCGCCAATCCACGGAAACCCGCCCGGTTTCGGTACGTTCTGCCGCACGGTTCAGTCGAGCACCCCGGTGTGGTACCATATCGTCCGTAAGTTTTTGATTGACCTACCTGTTAACGAGCTACCTACTTGGACCGGACTGCGCCATTTCCCGCGTGGACCCAGGACTACCGTGGTTGTTGTCGTCCCGCCGAGAACGAAACCTCGGGATCAGCTGTGTTTTTTAGGAGAGACGAGGAAGATGCCCCAGTCAACGGCAAACGCTACCAATCGTAGCGCCATTCCACCGCACCGAGTCAGCCCCTATAAGCTGGCACGCGTTGAAAAAGCAGATCTGCCCGATACCGGTCGTGGACAACGTGGACAACATTGGTATCAGTACGTACTCGATAACGGCCGGTCCACGATCACGGGACAGCGCCGCGGCTCGCTTAAGGATGTGACGGCGCATGCGCACCGTTATGCCGAGCAGCTGAACACTCGCGCGCTCGGTTCGCATTCCGTTTGGTCGACCCGACGTACCGACGCTAAGGCGAAGGCCCGCTAAGCCGGTCGAATTCCCCGCCGACATTACGGGAATCGCGACCGTCCCCCGATCCATATACCCCGCCACTCGTGGCGGGGCGTGAGCGGTTCCCGTTGAGTCCCGCACGTCACTCGTTTTTTGCTACCTGTCCGAAAGGCATCGAGACTCTGCTCGCGGACGAGCTGCGCGCGCTGGGCGCGGATGCGGTTCGTGAAACGCGCGCGGGAGTCGCGTTCGAGGGCGCGCTCACAACCGGCTACCGCGTGTGCCTGTGGTCGCGGCTGGCAAGCCGAATCTTGTTGCCGCTGGCCAACTTCCCGGCAAATTCCGCGGACGCCTTGTACCACGGCGTTCAATCCGTCGTTTGGCGCGACCATCTCGACGCGGACAACACGCTCGCCGTTGACGCCGCGGTATCGCAGTCCACCGTCAACCATTCGCATTTCGCCGAGCTAAAGGCGAAGGACGCCATTGTCGATCAGCTGCGGCTCGAAAGCGGCCGCCGGCCTTCGGTCGACACCGGGCAGCCCGATGTTCGGATCAATCTCTACCTGCACCGCGACCACGCCACCGTCAGCATCGATCTATCGGGGGAAAGTTTGCACCGTCGCGGCTATCGCACGCACGGTGTCGAAGCGCCGCTGAAGGAAAATCTCGCGGCCGCGATATTGCTGCGGTCTGGATGGCCGGCGCTGGCGGCGCAGGGCGCGCCGCTCGTGGACCTTCTCTGTGGCTCCGGCACGCTACCCATCGAAGCCGCCTTGATCGCGGCGGATATCGCGCCGGGAATCAAACGGTCGCGATTTGGCTTTTCCCATTGGCACGGCCACGACGCGGCCGCCTGGGACGCGCTGATTGCCGAGGCGCTAGAACGCCGCCGGACCGGTCTCGGCCGCATTCCCTCCATCCGCGGCTACGATCACGACCCGCGCGCCGTCGACGCCGCTCGCAAGAATCTCGCACGCGCCGAATTGAACTATCGTGTTGTTTTCGAGCGACGCGCGCTCGCGCAGTGTGTGCCGGAGACATGCCCGCCGGGCCTGGTCGTGGCTAATCCACCGTACGGCGAGCGCATAGGCGAAGGGGCGGAACTCGTGGCTCTTTATAAGGAACTCGGCGACGTCCTGAAGCGCTGCTATGCCGGATGGCACGCGGCGGTATTTACCGGCAACAGCGAGCTGGGAAAGGAGCTGGGAATACGCGCCCGGCGCATGCACACGCTTTACAACGGCGCGATCGAATGCAAGTTGCTGCATTTCGACGTCGCCCCGGAGTGGTACATGCGCAACCGCGCGCCGATCGGCTCGCCTGCGGACCTCGGCTCGAGCGCGGAAATGTTCGCCAACCGGTTGCGCAAGAATCTGCGCCACTTCGGGCGCTGGGCCGCGCGCCAAGATATACACGCCTACCGCCTGTACGACGCCGATATGCACGAATACAACATGGCGATCGACGTGTACGAGGGCGAGCGGCGCTGGGTGCATGTGCAGGAATACAAAGCGCCAGCCAGCATCGATGAGCGCACGGCGGCACGGCGCCTGAAGCACGCGTTGGCCGTGATCCCTCTGATACTCGAGGTTCCAACGGAACAAGTGCATTGCAAGCTGCGGCAGCGCCAGAAAGACCGCGGTCAATACGAAAAGCTTGCGGAAAGCGGCGAGTTCCACGAGGTGCGCGAGG
>DASWLD010000186.1:0-9039 GCA_036396275.1 Burkholderiales bacterium | reverse complement strand
AGCGCGGCGGTCATGGTGGCCAGCTTGCCGCGCACGGAAGCGTCGATCACTTCGTCACCGACGGCGACGCGCACGCCGCCGATTAATTCCGGATCGACGCTGACGCTGGCCTCAAGCTTGCACTTGAAACGTGGCTCAAGTTCGGCGATCAATTTTTTCAGCGCGGCGTCATCCAGCGGAAACGCCGACGTCACCTGCGCCTGCTTCACACCTTCGTGCGCGTTCTTCAGGCGTACGAACAATTCCAGGATCTCCGGCAGCACCGGCAGGCGTTCGTTCTCGACCAGGATATGCACGAAATTCTTCGCATCATCCGCGAGCTTGCCGGACACGTCGATAAACACCTGTGCCAACTGCTCGGCGGAAAACTTCGGATTGCCGATGCACTGCCGCATCTGCGGGTCGCTCACGACCTGCGCCATGCGCGCGAGCGCTTGTTCCCACGGTTCCAGATTCCCGCGAGCGCGCGCCAGCTCGAAAGCGGCTTCCGCGTACGGGCGCGCCAGAGTCAGGTTCTCCGCCATTTAAGGTCTCCCTACTCCGCTACGCTCCGTTCGTCCGGCCATAAGGTAACGTCTCCCTACTTCGCTGCGCTTTGTTCGTCCGTTCATTATATTTAGCGCAGCTCCTGCTTCAGGTTGGACAACAATTCGGCATGCACTTTGGCGTCGATCTCACGGCGCAGGATGCGCTCGGCACCGACCACCGCCAGCTCGGCGACGCGCCCGCGCAGTTCTTCCTTGGCGCGCTGCGCGGCGACGCCGGCCTCGGCCTCGGCCGCCAGTCGAGCCTGGGCGATGAGGCGCGCGCTTTCCTGGCGCGCGTCGTCCAGGATTTGCGCCGCCTGCTTTTCGGCCGCGGTGCGAAACTCGGCGTTCGACTCGCGAGCCTTGCGCATTTCATCGACCGCCTTCTTTTGCGCCAGATCGAGCTCCTGTTTGCCGCGCTCGGCGGCGGCAAGTCCGTCGGCGATGCGTTGCTGGCGCTCGGCGACGGCCCGCATCAGCGGCGGCCAGACGAAGCGGACCGTAAACCAGATGAAAATGGCGAACGTGATCGCCTGCGCGAGCAGTGTGAAATTGATATTCATGACGGCTCCGTGCGGGGTATGACGATGAACGCCCCGGTTACTGGACGACCGCGAGCAGCGGATTGCCGAAGGCGAACAGCATCGCCAAACCCACGCCGATAATGAACGAGGCGTCGATCAGGCCGAGCAGCAGGAACACCTTAACCTGCAGCGCCGGCATCATCTCCGGCTGGCGCGCCGAGCTCTCCAGGAAGCGGCTCGACATGATGCCGATTCCGATACATGCACCGGCGGCGCCGAGCCCGATGATGAGCCCGATGCCGATGCTCGTGTACGCCTGGATCATTGCCAGCAACTGCATTTTTTCCATTGTCGTTTCCTTTTACTAAGTGGAGTAGGAGTCGGTGAAATCAGTGGCTCTCGTGCGCCATGGCGATGTACACCACGGTCAGCATCATGAATATGTACGCTTGCAGGGTGACGATCAGGATATGGAAGATCGCCCAGCCGGCGCCGAGGATCGCGCCGAAAAAGGTGCCGGCGAGCCCGGTCGCCGCCCACAGGCCGAGCAGCAGGAAAATGATCTCGCCCGCGTACATGTTGCCGAAGAGTCGCAGCGAGTGCGATAGCGGCTTCGATATGTACTCGATGAGATTGAACAGAAAGTTGAACGCCATCAGCAGCGGCGCGGCGAACACGGGCTTGGTGCCGAATGGGGTGCAAAAAAGCTCGTGCATGAAGCCGCCGAAGCCTTTCACCTTGAAGCTGAAGAAGATCATCAGCAGCCACACGGACAGCGCCAGCGCGAACGTGGTGTTTACGTCGGCGGTGGGGACCGGGCGCCACGCATGCATGCCGAGCACGCCTTCGATGAATACCGTCACCAGCCAGTCGATGGGCAGGAAGTCCATGGCGTTCATGAAGAACACCCAGATGAATACGGTAAGCGCGGCCGGCGCGACGAAGCGGTGCCGGTCGCCGTGAAAAATCGCTTTTACCTGGTCGTCGACGAAATCGACCGCCAGCTCGACGAAGGCTTGGCGCTTGTTCGGCACGCCCGACGTCGCGCCGCGCACGACCCACCACAGAAAACCGATGCTGAGTATGCCGAGCACAACCGCCGTCACGAGTGTATCGACGTGCAAGGTCCAGAACCCGCCCCCGCCGACGGAGACCGTGAAGTTGCTGAGATGGTGGCTGATGTAGCTGGTGGGGGTGAGGGTGGATTCGGTAGCCATTCGTCAATCGCCGCAGCCGCTATTTCTCACGCACGAAAAATGCCAGGGAAGAGATGATCAGGGTCGCGGCGAATGTCAAAAAAAATGCGACCGTCACTACCTGGCTGTACCACGACAACACCAGCCACAGCAGAACGATGATACAAACGATTTTCGCGCCTTCCGCTCGCAACGCGGCCGCCAGAATGCCGTCCGCCGACCGCAGCTTACGACTCGCCGTGATTGCCGTGAATGTGAGACCGGAAATGACGCTGACCGCGCCGCCGAGCACGGCCGATAGCGCGCCATGCGTTCCAGCCGCGTAGGCCGCCGCCAGCGAGAACCCAAGCGTGGCAATGAGCTGCCAGCGTAACACCACACGAACGGGTCGGCTCGGTGCGAGCGCGGCATTCAATTGCCGGACCTGCCGGCCAATTCCGTCGGATGTCGTCGAGCCCGCCATGCTAATTCGCTAGAACCTAAACCAAGCCTCGCCGGGATCCGTGTACCCGGTTTCGATAGTCGCCGCCCGCCGCCCAGCCCCAACGCCGGACAACGCTTTCCTGCCGCGAGACGCCAGGGTGCGACGGTTCCTGGAAACAGATCGATCTCGATACTCCGGCGAGACGATCGAGCGTGCGGTCGCTGCTAGAAATAAAAAACCACTGCGCCCAACGACCACACGGCGCCCGGAAACGACTGCACGAGGGGGAACACGCCTTTTTTGCGGCGCGCAGTATAAAGACCCCTTACCCCGGAATCAATGCGAACACCGAATCGACGGCCGACGGGAAGCGCGGGCTATACCGGGTTCGCCAAGTATTCCGCCCCCGAAACCACGTTACCGTCGGTATTAGGGGTTTGCTGAAAAATAAACCCCGTGCGCCCGGCGAGCCGCAGATCGACGGCGCGCGGTTCAGCGCGAGGTGGACGGCGCGGTGGCTCGGCTCTGGGCCTGCGCCTTTTCCAAATCGCTTGGGCTCAGCTGCGCCTTGAGAATATCGCGGCGCTGAACGGCGGCGGCGTTGCCCTGGTCGGCGGCGCGGCTGTACCACCCATACGCGGACGCCAGATGGTCGGGAAAGTTGTAACCGAACTCGTACAGAATACCGAGTTCGTACTGCGCGTCCGCCTGACCCTGTTCGGCCGCCGAACGCAGCGCGGCAAGGCTCGCGCTGTCCTCTTGCGCCGCCCCGAGAGGAGCGACCATGAACAAAACGACGAACAGAAAGCGTTTGAACCGGTGCGGCTGCATGGTTCCTTATTTTATAGTCGTCGCGAGCGGCTCCCGCCAGTCAACGTATCCGGCGCAGGATGCCGTCCAGCTCGTCCAGGCTTTGGTAAGAAATGGTGACCTGGCCCTTCCCGCCGCGGCCGTGGCGGATCCTCACTTTGGCGCCGAGCTTCTCCGCCAGTTTCTGCTGCAAGGCGCGAATGTCGGGGTCGACTCCGCGCTTACTCTTGCGTGTTCCGCCGCGCTCAAGCATGCGCCTTACCATTTCCTCGGTTTCGCGCACGGACAGACGCCGCTCGACGACATCCCTGGCCGCTTGTACCTGGCGCGCCCCGTCGACCGCGAGCAACGCCCGGGCGTGGCCCATATCCATGCGGCCGCTTTCCAATAACTGGCGAAGCTCGCCGTTCAGGGACAGCAGCCGCAGCAGATTGGTCACGGCCGCGCGCGAACGTCCGACCGCATCGGCGACGCGCTGATGGGTCATGCCGAATTCATCGATCAAGCGCTGCAACGCGCCGGCTTCCTCGACTGGGTTCAGGTTCTCGCGCTGTATGTTTTCGATCAGCGCGATGGCAATCGCCGCTTCGTCCGGCACGCGGCGTACCACCGCCGGGATGGTCGGCAGCCCGGCGATCTGGGCCGCGCGCCAGCGCCGCTCGCCGGCGACGATCTCGTAGTTGCCGGCGGTCAGCGCGCGCACCACGATCGGCTGCACCACGCCTTGCGACTTAATCGACGCGGCAAGCTCCTCGAGCGCGTGCTTGTCCATGTGCGTGCGCGGCTGGTACTTGCCGCGTTGCAACACGTCGAGCGGCAACTGCTTCAGCTCTTCTTTTTCCTGCAGGTTGTAGTCCATGCCGAGCAGCGCATCGAGCCCGCGCCCGAGGCGCGGTGGTTTCTTGGTTATCACGCCGGTGCCTCCTGACGCCGCAAAATCTCGCCCGCGAGCGCTAAGTACGCTTGCGCGCCTTTCGATTGTTGGTCATACGCAATCACCGCTTTGCCGTAGCTCGGCGCTTCCGCCAAGCGCACGTTGCGCGGAATGATGGTGCGGTAAAGTTTCTCGCCGAAATGCTGTTTCAATTGCGCGGACACTTCATTATCCAAGCGGTTACGCGGATCGTACATGGTGCGCAACAAACCTTCGATCTCGAGCATGGGGTTCAGGCTCTCGCGGATTCGGCGGATCGTGTTCACCAGGGCGGTCAGTCCTTCGAGTGCGTAGTATTCGCATTGCATCGGAATGATCACCGAATCGGCCGCCACCAAGGCGTTGACCGTGAGCAGGTTCAGCGCCGGCGGGCAGTCGATCAAGATGTAGTCGTAGTAGTCGCGCACCGGCGCCAGCGCGTTGCGCAGTCGCCGCTCGCGGTTGTCGAGATCGATCAGTTCGACCTCGGCGCCCGAGAGGTTCGAATTCGACGGCACCAGGTCGTAACCGCTTTCGACCGGGACGGCCGCGGTTTCGATCGAATCGCCCCCGATCAGCACCGAGTAGGTCGTCGCGGTGACCGTTTCCTTGTTGATGCCGCTGCCCATGGTGGCGTTGCCTTGCGGGTCGAGATCGACCAGCAGCACGCGCCGGCGCGTCTTGGCGAACGACGCCGCGAGATTGATACTCGTCGTGGTCTTGCCGACCCCGCCTTTTTGATTTGTGATCGCGAGGACTTTGCTGTTCACGTACGTTGCTCGCTGCCGCCAACCGGATCGAGAATCACGAGATGGCGCGTCGCATCGAGCCCCGGCACCGTCAGACGCACCACGTCGCGCACCGCGAATCCGCCGCTCAGCGCGGCCAATTCGGCGGCCGGATACAAACCTTTCATGGCGAGAACCACGCCCTCGGCCGCGCACAGGTGCCGACAGCCGGTCAGCATATCAGGAATCGCCGCCAGGGCACGAGCGATCAGGGTCTGGAAGCGGACCGCCGAGCGATACGTTTCGACGACGCCGTGCACCGGCTCGACATTTTTCAGGCCGAGTTCGTGAATCGCCTGACGGACGAACCGAAGCTTCTTGCCGTTGCGGTCGATCAGCACGAATTGATGCGCCGGTAGCGCGAGTGCAAGCGGAATGCCGGGCAGCCCCGCCCCGGTACCGATGTCGAGCACCCGCGGCCCGCGAATGTACGGCAGAACGGACAGGCTATCGAGCACGTGTCGTGGCAGCATCTGCTCGATCTCGCGCACGGCGGTCAGGTTGTACGCGCGGTTCCAGCGTTCGAGCAATTCGAGAAACTGCAAGAGCTTCGCGCGCGTCACGGCATCCAATTCGACGTTCAGCGCGCGCAAACCCTGTAACAGCTTTCGCTCGAGTTTCATTGGCGTGGTTGGCCGGGACTTCCCAGACGGAATTGTACCGGTGCGATGCGCGAAGCAGCGGCCAGCCGCCGGCAGCCGCCATGCGAGCGCCGCTAGGCGCGCTTGCGCTTCAGATGAATAAGAAGCAGCGAAATCGCCGCCGGGGTCACGCCGGGAACGCGTGCGGCCTGACCCACCGTCGCCGGCCGGTGCGCCAGCAACTTTTGACGCACTTCCACCGACAATCCGTGGACGTGGGCGTAGTCGAGCTCGATGGGTAATTTCGTTTCCTCGTGGCGCCGATGCTGATCGATCTCGTCGTGACTGCGGGCGATGTAACCGGCGTATTTCGCTTGAATCTCGACTTGCTGCGCGACCGCGCGATCCGAGACGGCGCTACCCGCGCCCGGCAGCCGCATCAGCGTGTCGTAATTTACTTCCGGTCGCACCAAGAGTTCCGCGAGCGTGGATTCGCGCATCAGCGGCGCACCGAGCACGGCGTCGGCAACCTCGGGCGCCACCTGCTCGGGCCGCACGCGGATTCGCCGCAAGCGCTCCTGCTCGCGCTCGATGGCCGCGCGCTTCTCCTCGAAGCGCCGCCAGCGCGCGTCGTCCACCAAACCCAGCGCGCGACCGATCTCGGTCAAACGCAGATCGGCGTTGTCTTCGCGCAGCAACAAGCGGTATTCGGCTCGCGACGTGAACATGCGGTACGGCTCGCTCGTGCCGCGCGCGGTGAGGTCATCGATCAGAACGCCGATGTACGCTTGATCGCGCCGCGGCCACCAGGGTTCTTGGTCACGCGTTCGTCGCGCCGCGTTAATTCCGGCGATCAAACCTTGCGCGGCCGCCTCTTCGTAACCGGTGGTGCCGTTGATTTGGCCGGCGAAAAACAATCCTTCGATCGCTTTCGTTTCCAGACTCGGCTTCAGGTCGCGCGGATCGAAATAGTCGTATTCGATGGCATAACCGGGTCGAATCAACGCGGCGTGCTCGAAACCCTTGATCGAGCGCACCAGCTCCCATTGCACGTCGAAGGGAAGGCTCGTGGAAATGCCGTTCGGGTAAACCTCGTAGGTGTCGAGCCCTTCGGGTTCGACGAAAATCTGGTGCGCGTTTTTCTCGGCGAAGCGCACCACTTTGTCTTCGACCGACGGGCAATAACGCGGGCCCACCCCTTCGATCTTTCCGGTAAACATCGGCGAGCGGTCGAGCGCTCCGCGAATGATGTCGTGGGTGCGTTCGTTGGTGTGCGTAATATGACACGCGATCTGGCGCGGATGTTCGGACGCCGCGCCCATGTAGGAAAACACCGGCACCGGATCGTCGCCCGGCTGTACCGTCATCGCGGAGTAGTCGATGCTGCGTCCATCCAGCCGCGGCGGCGTTCCGGTCTTCAGCCGGCCGACGCGCAGATCGAGATCGCGAAGTCGCGCCGCCAGCGCGTTGGCCGGCGGATCGCCGGCGCGACCCCCTTGGTAGTTGGTTAAACCCACATGAATGCGCCCGCCAAGAAAGGTCCCGGTGGTTAACACGACGGCGTGGGCATCGAAGCCCAATCCCACCTGAGTTACGACGCCGCGCACGCGTCCGCCCTCGACAACCAAATCGTCGACGGTTTGCTGAAACAGGGTGAGATTCGTTTCATCTTCGAGCAGCCGGCGCACGGCGGCCTTGTAGCGCACGCGATCGGCCTGGGCGCGCGTGGCGCGCACGGCAGGCCCCTTGCGGGCGTTCAATATTCGAAACTGAATCCCGGCGCGATCCGTGGCGCGCGCCATGACGCCGCCCAGCGCATCGATTTCCTTGACGAGATGCCCCTTGCCGATGCCGCCGATCGCCGGGTTGCACGACATTTGCCCGATCGACTCGATGCTTTGCGTGACCAGCAGCGTGCGCGCGCCCATGCGCGCGGCGGCCGCCGCGGCTTCGGTGCCGGCATGGCCGCCGCCGATAACGATCACATCGTAGGTTTCGGGATATCGCATGGGTTTGCGCCCAGTGAGGCGCGGCATCTTAGCACCGAGCGCGGTCGGTGCCGTAGGGCTAGCCGGGCGGGTGGTTAAAAATCGTCCAGTAATAACCGAGTTCGTCCACGACTTTGCGAAATTTATCGAAATCGATCGGCTTCGCGATGTAGCTGTTGGCGTAATGTCGATAAGCCGCGTGCACGTCGCGCTGATCCGTCGAGCTGGTCAGGACGACCACGGGAATCTCGCGCAGGCTTGGGTCTTCTTTGATCTGGCGCAACACCTCGATGCCGTCGATTTTCGGCAGCTTCAGATCGAGCAGCACCATATCCGGCCGCGGGCACTTGGCCGGATCGCTGTAGCCGCCGCGCTGATAGAGGTAATCGAGCGCTTGTTCGCCGTCGCACACGCAATCGATGCTATTCACGAGCCGATCTTCCTCGAACGCGCGCAGTATCAACTTGGTGTGCGCGTCGTTGTCTTCAACGAGAAGAATTCGAATCGGGCGGGCGGGTTCGCGGCGGGCGGGCTTGGTCGGCACTTCAGCTAACCCTCATCCTGAGCTGGCATCCAATCCGTAAGGATGAACTGCGTCGCGAACGATAACCGATTCCGGCAGCGATATCCAGAATGTGCTGCCGCGGCCGAAATGGGATTCAACCCACATGCTTCCGCCGTGCGCCTCGACGACGCGTTTGCTGATCGCGAGTCCCACGCCGGTTCCTTCGGTATGCGAGTCCAGGCGCTGGAACAGCTCGAAGACGCGTTCGTGATACCGCGACTTAATGCCCATACCGTTATCCCGAACGAAAAGCCGTAGTGTCGTGCCGTCCCGCCGCCAGCCGATGTCGATGTGAGGCGCGGCGCCGGCGCGGCGATACTTGATCGCGTTGTCGATCAGGTTGGTGTAGACCCGATGAAAGCCTTCCTCGTTGACCAACGCGCCCGGCAAATCCGGCGCGACCGAAATCGTGGCACCGGCTGCTTCGATGCGCGCGCGCATCGCCGCAATCACGTCGGCGACGAGTCCCGCCAAGCGCACCGGGCGCTTATCGGCAATGACGCGGCCGGCGCGCGATAGCGAGAGCATATCCTTGATGTGTTGCTTCAACGACTGCACCGCTTTGTTGATTTCCGCGATCGAATCTCGCGCCAACTCGAGCTTTCCGGCCGCGATGTCTCGTTCCAGCAGGCTCGCGAACCCGCCGATCGTAATCAGCGGGTTCTTCAAATCGTGCGAAACCGTATAGAGGAAGCTTTCCATTTCGGCATTGCGCGCCTGCAA
>DASWLD010000185.1:0-15625 GCA_036396275.1 Burkholderiales bacterium | reverse complement strand
TCAGCAGCGGCAGAAACCGCATCACCAAGTTGAGGGCATGCGGCGCGATCGAGATGGTCTTCAAGCCGCGCAAAATATTGAGACCGGTCTCGATATGTTCGAGCGCCGTTTCAATCGTTCCGGGACCGGTATCCGAAATCGTGATCGGCACGACTTCGGCCTTGGGTTTGGTCGAGACCGAAACCGGTTCCTTGGTGGTAAGCGGCGTGGAGGCCTTGCGGTACTCTGCGATTTGACTGCGCACGCAGCCGATCAGCTGATCGGCGTTGAACGGCTTGAGAATGAAGTCGTTCGCGCCGCAGGCGTAGGCGCGCTCGCGGGTGATGTCGTCTTCGGCGCTGGTGATAACGATAATCGGAACTTCGCGCAGCGCCGGATCCTCGACCGCGCGCACTTTGCAAATCAGGCTGTAGCCGTCCATCTCCGGCATTTGGATGTCGCTGATGACGACGTCGATGCGGCTGTTCTGGCGCAGCATACGCCAGCCGGCCGCGCCGTCGCCCGCTTCGAGGACGTTGAAGGAGGCGCCGAGCGTGTTCAGAATGGTGCGACGGACGACCCGAGAATCGTCCACGATAAGTACCCACGATTTGTCATCGCCTTGCTTTTGCGTGCTTGTCATCGGCTGCGACACGAGTGCGGCTCCTTGCTCACGTAGGCGACACTTTGCAAGTTCTGGACCAGAGCTTGTTTTTGCCTGTTTTCGGGGGTTTTTTAGCTATCAGCGGCGCAGTTTGGCCGCTAAACGGTAGCGCTTGGAAGGGTCCGAAAGAACGACGCCCCCGTCAGTTCTCTAGCCGTTCGAACCCACTGTCGGTGTGGGAAAACGTCACCGGCTCGTCCTTGAACCGCGTGTCGAGCAGCACCGGCCGGCCCCATAGGCAGTGGACGTGTTTCAGCGTGCGCTCGAGATGGTCAAGTTCGAGATCACGCCCGTCGTGTTCATGCTGCAAGCGAAGAGTCCGGTCTCCCCGGAAGTCGGCATCGATCACGCGTATGACCGGAACCGTGGTCATGCCGATGTTCTTGAGCAGCGTCTGCTTAACGCCTTCCCAGTCGTCCTCGTCCACGACGCGCGACACGACCAACGCGTCGTCTTGGCGCTGGTATTCGAACATATGCATTTCTTCCATGAGTTCGCGCGTGAGGAAACGCCGCAGGAACGACACGTCGCGTTCCGATTCGCGCACCTCGAAGAGCATCGGTGCGGCTCCGCCGTTCCCGCCGTGGCGCTTGTCCAAATCGCGCCAGATCGTGAAGCCGACGTGATAGGGGTTGAGGCTGCCGACGTGCGGGCGCACGACTTGGTTGTGGTGTACCAGGAATTCGATGTGCAGATCGTCCGGTAGGTCGAGACTGCTCATGAGTTTGTGGTGCCAGAAGCTCGCCCAGCCCTCGTTCATGATCTTGGTTTCGATCTGCGGCAGAAAATACCGTGATTGAGAATGCACGATGCGCAGCAAATCCCGCTGCCATTCGGAGAGGTAAAGATTGTGCTCGGCGATGAATAGCAGCAAGTCCTCGTCGGGTTCGAGCGGCACCTTGGATAAATCCGGTTCTTTATATTCCCTGGGCTTGTGAATCCGCGCGTACGGATCCTTGGCCGGCTGCGCCGCGTCGATCGCATGATCGCGCTGTTGACTCGGGGTGAGCTTGCGAATCGCCGTGTGCCGGTGGCATTGCAGCGACAGGGCATGCGCGGCGTCGAGGGTCTCCTCGACCTTCGCGAGCCCGATCGACGGATCCTCCAGATAGTCGCGAATACGATCGGCGTGTAGCTTGAACAATCCGATCGTCGCTTCCGGGCGCGTGTCATGGAACATGTAGTTGTTGCGGAAAAAATCGTTGTGGCCGTACACGTGCGCGATCGTGAGCAATTGCAAACACAGCGAGTTGTCGCGCATCAAGAACGCGAGCGACGGATTGGCGTTAATGACCATTTCATACGGCAGGCCCGACACACCGTAGCTGTACAGCGTTTTCAGCTTTTCGTAGGCCTTGCCGAACGACCAGTGCGGATATTGAGCGGGCATGCCGTGGTAAGCCATGTAGCCCAGCATTTGCTCGTGGTCGCAGATCTCGAATTCCTGGGGAAAACAAAGTAAGCCGAATTCGTCGGCCTTCGCGCGGATGCGTTCGTCCCAATCTTCAAGATCGTTGGTGGTCCACGTGCTTGCCATGGTCAGGAGACAACAGTCTCGGCCGGTGCCGGACGTTCGTGGGTGAGAAACTCCTTAAATGTCGGCCAGATGTCGTTCTTGCTTTCGATGACCGCGCTCAGGAAGTTCGGCGCCTGAATCTGGGCGAAAATCTCCAGCAAGGAATTGCCGTAGGAGCCGGAATTGAGGGGCTTGATCTCGCCGTAGCCGAAAAGATTGCACACGGCGCACAGTTCCTGCGCCGTTCGCACCGCGTTTGCGTTGTCGGTCATCCAGTTGTCGCCGTCGGAGCAGTGGAACGCGTACAGGTTCCAGTGTTCGGGGTGATAGCGCGCCTGGATAACTTCGAGCGCTTTACTGTAGCCGCTCGAAATGATGGTTCCGCCGGACTCGCCCTTGGTGAAAAATTCCTGCTCGCCGACTTCGCGCGCCTCGGCATCGTGCGCGATGAACACGACTTCGACGTTGTTGTAACGCGTACGCACGAATTGATACAAGAGAAAGAAGAAGCTGCGGGCCAGATACTTTTTCATCGTGTCCATGGAGCCCGACGTATCCATGATGCATAGCACAACGGCGTTCGATTGCGGGCGGATGTCGCGCACCAGGCGGCGGTATTTCAGGTCGTCGCGATGAAAAGGAAAGCGGGGTTCCTTGTTCGTTTGGGGATCGAGACGGGTGGCGCCCGAGGCGATGGCACGGCGGATTCGCGAGATCGCGGTGCGGCGCTTATCGAGATGCGCGCGGATGCCGACCTTGCGAAATCCCTTGCGTTTTCGCATCGTCTCGACGTGAATTTCGCGAAGATTCTTGCGTTCGAGATTCGGTAGGTTCAGATCCTCGAACATGATATCGACCAACTCTTCGAGGGTGATGTCGGTTTCGTAGTAGTCGACACCCGGTTTCTCGCCGGGGCCGCCGGGCTGCCGGCCTTCCTGTTCGGCCGACCCGATCTTCTGGCCGGGCTGCACGTCGCCGTTCGCTGTGCCGACGCCCGGCGCGTTATCCCCAAAAATAAAGCGAAATTCACGCACACCGCGAATCGGGATCTTCACGATCTTGTCGCGGCTCTGCCCGATGATGGACTCCTCGGCGATGATGTCGGCGATATTCTCGCGGATCGATTCACGCACCTTTTGCCGGTGCCGGGAACGGTCGCGCGCGCTGCGGTCCGAGCGCAGCGTTTCCGCCTCAATATACGGACGGAAAATCGATTTCCGCATGATCGATCTTATGTGGCGCGCGCGACAAGCGCGCCTTGGCTCGCCTCCCTCTCCCCTTGGGAGAGGGAATGAGGGTGAGGGATGTCAACGATGCCGTGCTGCTCCTTGGCACCCCTCACCCCATCCCTCTCCCGAATGGAGAGGGGGTCGCTCCCGCGCATCCTGCGCTCGCGACATTCGTACCTCCCTGTGCAGCAGGGTTGGTTCGCTGATGCGATCATTAATATCGGCTCAGTCCTTCCATAGATTGTTGGCCGCGTACTTCAGAATCACGTCGGCGGAATACTCGGTGTAGCCGCGCTCGAGCAGACCTTTGACCAGGTCGCCGTACTTCTTTACTTGTTCCTCGTCGCGCGTGCGCGCCTTGGTGATGACCCGGCTCATCTCGCGCACGGAGTTCATGAGCTTGCGTTCGATCGCTTCCTTGAGCGGTTCGTACGCTTTGTAGCTGACCTTCTCGCCACGCCGGCTCTTGGCCCATAAGAACGCCATGACTTCCTGACGAAACCCTTGAGCCGACGAACCTACAACCGCGATTTGCTCTTCGACCGACTTCAGGAATCCTTCATCCGACTGCAGCTCTTCGCCGGTATTGCGATCCTTGACGCGCGTCTTGTTGACGTATGCTTCCGCGTGATCGAGATAGTTTTGAAACAGCGTGTCGGCTTGTTCCTCGAACGAATACACGAACGCCTTGGTGATTTCCTTTTCCAGAATCTCCAGGTACACCTTGTGCAGCGTGTCCTGCAGAAACTCCAAGTATTGCTTGCGCGTGTCGTCGGCGATATCGGAGGCCTTGATCATGCGGATCAGCGACTCGCGCACGCTGATCGGCGTGATACCTTCCGCGTTTTCGGCGAGGGCGTTGTCGATCGCCTTCATGACGAAGCGCGGACTGATGCCGAACATGCCTTCGCGGCGCGTGTCCTCTTGCAGCTCGCGCACGTTGGTGCGCGCGGTCTTGCCTTTCTCGACGACGTCCTCGCTGTTGTAGAGACGCAGCTTCGTCATCGGGTCGCACTTGTTGGTCGGCTCCAGGCGCGACAGCAGCGCAAACATGGCGGCGAACTCGAGCGTGTGCGGCGCGATGTGGGCGCGGAAGTCGGAGAGGTCGAGTAACTTTTGATAGATCTTGATTTCCTCGGACAACCGCAGGTTGTACGGCACCTTGACCACGACGATACGATCGAGGATCGCTTCGTTGGTCGGGTCGCCGCGGAAGCGCTGCCATTCCGCTTCGTTCGAGTGCGCGACGATGCAGGTGTCGACGTACACCGTTCCATGGCGACCCGGCGCCGGAATGAATTTTTCCTGCGTGGCGGTGATCATGGTATGGAGGTATTCCGGTTCGTTCTTGAATACCTCGATGAACTCGGTGATGCCGCGGTTACCGACGTTGAAGGCGCCGTTCAAATCGAGGGCGCGGGCGTCGCCTTCGGAAAACGTGTCGAGCTTCGAGATGTCGACCGACCCGATCAGTACCGACGTGTCCTGGTTGTTCGGATCGACCGGGGGCACGACGCCGACGCCGCGGCGTTCGTGGCGCGAGAACGCAACCGTCGAGATCGGCATGTCTTCATAGCGACCGTGGAACTCTTCTTTAAGGCGATAACGGCATACCGGGCAAAGTTCGCCCTCGATGTGGACGCCGAGGCTCTTTTCGAATTCCGGTCGCAGGTGCTTCGGGATCAAATGCATCGGTTCCTCGGCCATCGGACAGCCATCGATGGCGAATACCGGCGGGCTTTGTTCGAGTCCGCGCTTCACGCGCTCGACCAAAGAACTCTTGCCGGCGCCGACCGGGCCCATGAGGTAGAGCACTTGCCGGCTTTCTTCGCCGTGCAGCGAGGCCGAATGGAAATAGCGAACGAGCTGAGCGACGGTCGGCTCGATGCCAAAAAATTCTTCATTGAAAAAAGGATAAATCTTGAGGGGCTCGTCGCCGAAGAGGCGCTTGAGCTTGGGATCGTCGGATTCGCTGATTTCCCGGATGCCGGTTTGCGTGATCACCTCATAGATGCGTGAGTGCGCCAGCTTGGTAATGCTCGGTTCGGTTTTGACCTTATCGAGGTACTCCAGCAAAGTGCCGCGCCATTCCAAATCTTGCCGATTCGCGCGATCCTTCTCGATCAGGTCGGTAAACGTGGACGTCTGTTGAGGCATAGCAAGTTTCCTCGTCGTGTTCGTTCATCGCTAGGTCGTCATTCTCATATCTCCGCGTTGTTATTTTTTCGAAACCGCCGTAGTTGTTTGAGTCGCGCATCCCTGCCCCGGTTCACTTTCATTATAGTCACTTCGCGCGGTCGCAAATCGCATCGGCGCCGCCAAGCGAAAAAGGCGAATTCCTAGGAGTCAAGTCTCGGGAACTTTCTTGTGTCGCGGAATTCGCGACACGTCGCCGTGCGGTTTGGTCCGTGGTAATCCCAGCGCGGCACGCATGGGCACACGCTACCGGCGCCGTGTTTCCGCGTGCCCGAAGATACGTCGCCTGCTCACGGCCTCGGATAGGACAGGGATTCGGTTGTGCAGCTCGGCCGGCGCCGCGACGGCGCGCGAGCGCGGACGCGGGGTATCCCAGCCGCTACACGCGGCCGGACGCGTCAGAACCGGTGTGGGCGGCGCACGCGGGTCGAACGTTGCGCGCGCCGCCGAGGCGGCTGCCGGCTAAAAAGTTACGCCGATGAGATCGCGGTTAGGCGCGCTCTCGTATGGGGCTCGCGATTTCGCCGATTGCGTGGCGAACGGCTTGGTCGACGTTATCGACCCAGAGCAGCGTGAGGCGTTCCTTCGCCGACGCCGGAATATCCTCCACATCCTTGCGGTTGCGGCTTGGCAACACCACCGTCTTGATGCCGGCGCGCGCCGCCGCCAAGACCTTTTCCTTGATTCCGCCGACCGGCAGCACCAGGCCGCGCAGGCTGATTTCGCCGGTCATGGCAACGTCCTCGTGCACCGTACGGCCGGTGAGCAGCGATACCAGGGCGACGAACATCGCCACCCCCGCGCTCGGTCCGTCCTTGGGAATAGCGCCGGCCGGGACATGCACGTGGATATCGCTGCGCTCGAACGCCGTTGGGTCGAGCGCCAGGCTTGGCGCGCGACTCTTGATCAGCGACAGCGCCGCCTGCGCGCTCTCCTTCATGACGTCGCCAAGCTGGCCGGTCAGGATCAGATTTCCTTTTCCGGGCGCGCGCGACGCCTCTATAAATAGAATATCGCCGCCGACCGGCGTCCAGGCGAGGCCGGTGGCGACGCCGGGAACGCTGGTGCGCGCCGCGACCTCGCTTTCGAATTGTTCGGGGCCGAGGATCGCGTGCAGGTCGGGACCGTCGATGCGCACGGTCTCGACCGCATTCTCGGCGATGCGCATGGCGGCGTGCCGGAATATCCGCCCAATTTCGCGTTCGAGATTGCGAACGCCGGCCTCGCGCGTGTAATCGCGAATGATGTGAGTGAGCGCTTCGTCGGTGATTTCGCACTGTTCCGGCTTCAGGCCGTTGGTATCGAGCT
This sequence comes from Burkholderiales bacterium, assembly GCA_036396275.1. Lineage (GTDB taxonomy): Bacteria > Pseudomonadota > Gammaproteobacteria > Acidiferrobacterales > Sulfurifustaceae > JACQFZ01. Next base: position 8,733 of record DASWLD010000185.1, on the reverse strand, counting down.
GGCGCCGTACCAGGTAACGCCGCGCGATCTGGAGCTTCTCCTCCTCGGTGTAGCCGGGCAACTCGATAATCTCCATGCGGTCGCGCAACGGTCCGGGAATGGTGTCGCGCACGTTCGCCGTGCCGATGAACATCACGCGCGACAAATCGAAGGGTACGGCCAGGTAGTTGTCGCGAAACGTCCCGTTCTGCTCGGGATCGAGCACTTCGAGCAGGGCCGCCGACGGGTCGCCGTGAAAGCCGACGCCGAGCTTGTCCATTTCATCGAGCATAAATACCGGATTGCGGGTATCCACCTTGCGTATCCCTTGGACGATGTTGCCCGGGAGCGCGCCGATATAGGTGCGGCGGTGGCCGCGAATCTCGGCCTCGTCATGCACGCCGCCCAGGCTCACGCGCGCGAACTTCCTGCCGGTCGCGCGCGCGATCGACTGTCCAAGCGAGGTCTTGCCGACGCCGGGCGGCCCGATGAAGCAAAGAATCGGGCTCTTGCCGGTCGGATTGAGCTTGCGCACCGCGAGATACTCGAGAATTCGGCGTTTGATCTTTTCCAGCCCGTAGTGATCCTCATCGAGAATTTTGCGCGCCTGGGCGATATCGATCGTCTCGTCGGATAGCTTCGACCACGGCAGCGCAATCAGCCAATCGAGGTACGTGCGCAGCATCGAATGCTCACCCGCACCCTCCGGCATGCGCTCGAGTCGCTTCAGCTCGCGCTTGGCCTGTTCGTCCACCTCGGCCGGCATCTTGGCGTCGGCGATGGCCTTGGCGAGCTCGTCGACTTCCGCGGCGCCGCCGTCGCTCTCGCCGAGTTCCTTCTGAATCGTCTTCATCTGCTCGCGCAGCAAGAACTCGCGCTGGCGCTGGTCCATCGACTCTTTGGTTTGTTCGCTGATTTCCTGGGTCAGCTTCAACACCGAGATGCGGTGCGCCAGCAATTTCGCGACTTTATCGAGGCGCGCTCGCACGTCCAGGGTTTCCAGAATCTCCTGCTTCTCCGCCGGGCCGATATCCATGAAGCCGGCAATCATGTCGGCCAGCACGGATGGCGAGCGTGTCGACTCCACGGCGGCGTTCAGCTCCGCCGGCGCCTGCGGCAGAAGCGACAGCGCCTCGGTCGCCTGGCGCTTCAGATGCAGCAGGCGCGCCTCGATTTCCGGGTTCTCGGTTTCGGCCGTGTGCAAGTCCTGGATGCGTGCCAGCAGAAATGGATAGCCTTCGATGTAGTCGAGCACGCGAAAGCGCCGCTGTCCCTGGCAGATAATATGATGCGCGCCCTCCGCCGACGTAACGTAACGCAGCACGGTGGCGATCGTGCCGACCTTGTGCAGATCGTCCGGTCCGGGCGCGTCGACGCTCGGATCGCGTTGCTGGATGATGCCGATCGGCCGCTCGCTGCGCGCCGCTTCCTGCGCGGCCGCGATCGACGGTCCGCGCCCGATGGTCAACGGGAACACCATTCCCGGGAACAGCACGGTGTTACGCACCGGCAAAATGATCAGCACATCCTCCGGTAGCCGGGTTGTTATCAGGTTGTTTTCGGGTTCTTTCGTCATGGTGGTTAACCTCGCAGGCGCGCCCTTGGGTTTCGCAGGAATACCATGCGTCTTTGATGCGGACTGCGGGGTGCAATATCAACCGGGCATCCCGAAGCCCAGCCTTGGGATTTTCGGCGGGCGAATCGGTGCAATGGCGTATATGCCGTATGCCTATTGGGCGCGCGCCAACGGTACGGCTGCGGCCGGGATCGCCATATCGATATCGCCATTGAGTCTGCGGCTGGTGATCCCGCCTGGGACGACCGTGGTAAGATTTGCGGTTCATCTCATTGCCGAGCGAAATCGAATTTCGATCGCCGCAATACCCATCGACATAGGAGGAACGCAAATGACGCTACAAATCGGCGATGTCGCCCCTGATTTCGAGGCGAACACGACAGAAGGTCGCATCAAATTCCACGAGTGGATCGGCGACGGTTGGGCGGTGTTGTTCTCGCATCCGAAGGATTTCACGCCGGTGTGCACGACCGAACTCGGTCAGGTGGCGAAGTTGAAACCCGAATTCGCGAAGCGAAACGCCAAGGTAATCGGTCTCAGTGTTGACTCGGTGGAAGATCACCAGCGTTGGTCGAGCGACATCAAGGACGCCACCGGTCAGGCGCCGAATTATCCCCTGATCGGCGATACCGATCTCACCGTGGCCAAGCTCTATGGAATGATTCACCCGAACGCGAGCGGCGTCGCCAAAGGTCGCACCGCCGCGGATAACGCCACGGTGCGAACCGTGTTCATCGTCGGGCCGGACAAAAAGATCAAGCTGATGCTCATTTATCCGATGAGTACGGGCCGCAACTTCCAGGAAGTATTGCGCACGATCGACTCGCTGCAATTGACGGCAAAGCACAGCGTCGCGACCCCGGCGGATTGGAAGCAGGGCGAGGACGTCATCATCGCCGGGTCGGTCACCGACGACCAGGCGAAGCAGAAGTTTCCAGGGGGCTGGCGCACGGTCAAGCCTTACATTCGGGTGGTGCCGCAGCCCCGCTAGCCGCTCGATTGCAGGTCACTCCGACGCCCGGTTCGCCGGGCGTTTTTGTTCGCGCCGACCCCGCGAACGCCGCGGTTTTCTCGCTCCATCGTGGCTGAATGGGGTGCCGCCAACTACAGTTAGTCCTAGACCGCACGCCGCTAGTGTCCCTAACCGATTTGCCGGTGCGTGTGCGGCCCACGGTTTATTCGAGGGTTCGTCGCGCACCGTGAAAGCGATCGACACGCTCACCAATGCAGTCGGCTTGTATGCGCTCACTCTGGACGGGGAGCTGGGCGTGTTTGGCAATGGCAACCAATTCACCGTAAACCACGAGCTGAGCCAGGCGTTCGGGCCGCAAATTCGTCAGCTGCTCAAGTCGTACCTCGCGAATCCCGATGGCGGCGAATATCGTCTCGGCGTGGTCTTTCACGGGGAAGCGGCCGGACCCTGGCGCTCCGATACGCTGGTATTGGAAGAGCACGTGTTGCGCGAGACCTATCCCGTAGGCGGGCCGCCCAGCCAAGCACTCACCGCCTTTCAACGAAAGAACCGCATCAAGAGTATTTACCGCGGGATCGAATTGCTCGTCGAGCATCGTGTCGAGCACCTCGCGGACACGCCGACGTATTGTCCGGTGCTGTTCGATCGGGAGACGTCGCTCGATGAATATGTTCCCAAAACGAAAGGCAGCGCGACGGCGGATCAACCGGTGCCGGTGCTCGAGGTCTTGAATCTATTGGCGGTACTGCCGGCCGGCCGGCGCAACACGCCCGCGGTTGCGACCATGACGCAAGACATGCGTCGCTATCTCGACAGTAAGGCTGCCCGACGCGACGGCACGTTCACCCTTCGAAAGGAGAACTACGTCCGGACGAAGGTCGACGACTCCGTGACCGTCGAGTTTTTCGATGTCGACAAACGTCACGATCGCGCACAGACGCTGTTGAACGGTGATCTCGGCCGGCGTCCGGATGTCGCGGTCGACATACCGTCCATCGAGCGATTTGATCAGATCGAACGCTGGCTCGTGCGCCCGCATCAGCCCGTGGATGCCGCGCTACTGCGCAGCTTCGTGCGATTCCGAAATCTCGACGCCGATCGGCTGGTCGCGCTTGCCGAAAAAGCATTGGTACACACGGCGCCAGGCGGCGTGCGACTGCTCGACGTCGGAATGCGGGATGCATGGAACATGTTCTTGCTGGAAGGAACCGTCTCGCTGCAAGCGGCCGACGGTGGGTCGCTCCTCGTTACCGGCGGTACCGACAAGGCGGCGAGCCCGATCGCGTTCTTGAAGCCGCGCAAGTACATGGTCACGTCGATCACGCCGGTCAGCTTTCTGTGGATGCACGATGCAATGCTCGCGGCCGTGGCGGCCGCGCCGGATCCGGATCCGAAGCCGGCGTCGGCGTTGAAACAATTACGGTCGTAGGCGTCATTCCGGCGGAGGCCGGAATTCATCGTTGGTTTTGTTGTTCGCGCTACGCGCGATCAGTCGAAGTAAGAATCATACTTGTGGGTGGTTGACCCATCGCTCCCGGCTCCTGCCTCCCGCGAAATTCGTACGTCCCTGTACAGCACGGCAAGTACCCCGACCGCGGTTCGGGAACCGCAAGTATAGTTTCATAAGTCGACAACCGCGCAGAGCGCGACCGACTCATTGCCGGTTTAACAACGAACAAACTTCCGGAGCCGTGATGTCAAACAAGACGAAAACCGCCGTCGAGGGGAACACCCAGATCGAGCGCGACTTCGAAACCTACAAGCTGCTGCTCAATCTCTGGCAAAGCGAAAACCCCATCAAGACCAACAAGCTGCAAGTCCTGTTGGCGGTGAACGGATTGCTGGTATCGGCGGTGAGCCTCTCCGGGGGGTTCGTGCCGGGGCTGTGGTACGTCTACGTAGCCGGGGCGGTGTTCAGCTTGATTTGGACGTTTTCGATCGGCCGTACGTCGTTGTTTCAAGATCTTTGGCAAGCGCGGTTGTTGGAGTTGCAGAAGCGCTATCCGGGAGACTCACGCTTCTCCGTGCTCGACAATGCGCGCTATCGGTCGCGGGCGCGCCTGCTCGTGCGCGTGTTCGGCGCGATTCCGTCTCGCTGGTATTTGCTGGTGTCGCCGTTCGCGTTCGCGATCGCGTGGCTGGTTGTTCTTATCACGTCACGCTAGCGGGCGCCGCCGCTCGGCGCCCGCTTGATTCCACTACGATTCCGCGACGATCGGCTCGATATACACTTCAACACGTCGATTCAAACGCCGGCCGTCCGGACTCGCGTTGCTCGCGCGCGGCGCGGTCTCGCCTTTTCCTTCGGCGGCGAGGCGCTCCGGAATCACTCCCTTGCCCGCGAAGTAGTGCGCGACCGCCTGCGCCCGGTGCTCGGACAAACGCTGGTTGTACTGCGCCGTGCCGACGCTGTCGGTGTGGCCGACCGCCGTCAGGAACGTCTTGCCGTAGCGATTGACCACGCTCGCCAACTTGTCCATCGTGCTGTTGAAGCCGGGTTTTATCCGCGCCGAATCGAAGTCGAACGCCGTCTGATCGGTCATCGTGATGCGCAATATGTCGCCGCTTAGCTTCTCCACCTGGATCGATCCGGCGCTGCGTTCCGGCGCCAGCACTTTTTCCAAATCCTGCTTTTGCTTGTCCATGTAGGTGCCGACCGCGGTACCGGCGATACCGCCGCCGATGGCGCCGATCAGAACGCCTTTTTTCTTGTCTTTCGACGCCAGGCCGCCGATGACCGCCCCGGTGGCGGCACCGATGATGGCGCCGCGCTGCGCGTCGGTGAGCGGACGTCGTTGGCCATTGGGATCGGTCGCACACGCGCCCACTACGAGCGCGCCGGCGAGCGCGATGGTCGTCAATCGGTATTGGGATTTCATGTCAGCTCCTCGTGCGTGAATACCGGATACGAAATAAGGAAATCGACGTCGTTTCGTCATCGGTGCGAAACCGCCGAACGTTCTAATTATAGACATCGACCGTGCGACCGCCGCGACGTCGCCCGCGAGGGAGCAAGCGGGTGGGCGACGCCGCATTGCCCGCAGCCGGCGGCGAACACGCTATAATCGCCGGCGCATTGCTTAAGGGGTCGTATGAATCGAATCAATAATGTCAACGTGGTGTCGCAGGAGCTGCTGCCGACACCGGAGCAGATCAAGCGCGAATTGCCGTTGTCGCCGGATGCGGAACAAACCGTCGTCAGCGGCCGGGACACGGTGCGGAACATTCTGGCCTTGCGCGACCCGCGTCTGTTCGTGGTCGTCGGGCCGTGTTCGATTCACGATGTGCGCGCCGCCGAGGAGTACGCCGGCCGGCTGAAATCGCTTGCGGACGAGGTGGCGGACACGCTGGTGTTGATCATGCGGGTCTACTTCGAGAAGCCGCGCACCACCGTCGGCTGGAAGGGTCTGATCAACGATCCGCACATGGACGACTCCTTTCATATCGAGAAAGGTTTGTTCATGGCGCGCGAATTGCTGCTCCACATCGCCGAGCGCGGCTTGCTCGCGGCGACCGAAGCGCTCGATCCCATCACGCCGCAATATCTTTCCGACCTGATTTCCTGGGCGGCGATCGGCGCCCGAACCACGGAATCGCAAACCCATCGGGAGATGGCAAGTGGCCTGTCCATGCCGGTCGGCTTCAAGAACGGCACCGACGGGAGTCTCGGGGTTGCCATGAACGCGTTGAAATCCGTGTCGCGGCCGCATCATTTTCTCGGTATCGATCAGTCCGGTCAGTGCGCGGTATTTCACACGCGCGGCAACCCAAACGCGCACGTGGTGCTGCGCGGCGGCGGCGATCGGCCGAACTACGATTCGGTATGTGTCGCGATGTGCGAACAGGAACTCGCGCGCAGCGGCCTCGCCGCGCGTATCGTCATCGACTGCTCCCACGGTAACTCGAACAAAGACCCGGCGTTGCAGCCGCTGGTCGCGGAAGACTGTGCCCATCAGATCATCGAGGGAAACCGCTCAATCGTCGGGCTGATGCTCGAAAGCAACCTGAACGGCGGCAACCAACCCATCCCGAAGGATCTAGCGCAATTGAAATACGGCGTGTCGGTCACCGACGCCTGTATCGACTGGTCGACGACGGAAGCGTTGATCCGTTCGCTGAGAACGAAGCTGCGCGACATACTGCCGAGGCGCCCGGCGTGGAAATCAACGGAGTAATATCACGTGTTGCGCAACACCACCGCCTCCTGGGGCGGCGTCGCGAAGCTGTTTCACTGGATGATGGCCGCGCTGATCTTTGCCCAGTTCGCGCTCGGCTGGATGGCGGTGTCGTGGCGCCTGTCGCCGACAAAGCTCGAGCTCTTCATCTGGCACAAATCGATCGGCATCTTGATACTGCTGCTGGTCACGCTGCGGCTGCTGTGGCGTTTGGTGAACGCGACGCCGGTGCTGCCGGCGGCGACGCCGACGTGGGAGCGGTACGCCGCGCACGCGAGCCACGTCGGGCTGTACATTGCGATGGTGGCGATGCCGGTGACCGGCTGGATCGTCAACTCCGCCGCGAAGATTCCCTTTCGCGTATTTTGGTGGTTTCCGCTGCCTGCCATTGTCGCGCCGGACAAAGCCGTCGCGGAACTCGCCAAGCAATCGCACTTTGTTCTGTTCATCGCGCTCGCCGCGCTGTTGTGCGTTCACGTCGCGGCCGCGTGGCGTCATCACGCGATCAAGCGCACGGATGTTCTAACGCGCATGTTGCCCCACGGGAGAACGACGTCGTGAATCGTTGCCTCCATGTCGGTTTAGCGCTTCTATCGCTGGCGTACGCCGGCGGCGGCATGGCCGCCGATTGGCGCATGGAGCCGGCCGCCAGCCGCCTCGAATTCACCGCGACCTACCAAGGTGAACCGGCCCCCGGCCAATTCAAGCAATTCGATACCAAGCTCCGTTTCGATCCCGCGCGCCCCGCCAAGAGCGAGTTGGTCGTCACGGTGGCGTTGACCAGCTTCGACATGGGCAGCGCCGAGCTCAATGAGGCGGTGCGCGGGCCCGAATGGTTCGATCTGGCGAGATTCACGCGGGCGGAATTTCGCAGCACCGATATCAAGCCGGCCGGCGCCGATCGCTACGTCGCGCGCGGCACGTTGATACTGAAGGGCACGCAACGCCCGATCGAGGTGCCGTTTCGCTGGAAGGCGGACGGCAAGCACGCGACCATGGCGGGCGAGATCGCGCTCGATCGTACGGTCTTCGGTGTCGGCACGGGCGAGTGGGCCACGGGCGATCCAATCGCGGTCGCCGTGAAAGTGAACTTCAGCGTACAGCTGCGACCGGCGAGCTGACATGCGCGCGATTCGAGCCACATTACTCGCGGCGGTTTTGCTCGTTGCCTGCGCGCCGATGCCGCCGGCGCCGACGACGGCACCGCCGTCGCGGCCGATCGACTTCCCGTTTGACGTCTATCGGCTCGCCGCCGCCCGCGGCGACACCGTGTATCGCGTCGATCCGGCTCGTTCGGTCGTCGTCATTCGGGTTTATCGCGGCGGCGCCTTGGCGCGTTTCGGACACGATCACGTCGTCGCCAGCCGCGATGTCGATGGATTCGTGCTGCGCGCGGGTGCGGCAAGCGCGCAGCGCGCCGATGTCTACGCGCCGCTTGCGGCGCTGACGGTGGACGAGCCGGCGCTGCGTGCGCAGGCGGGGTTCGACACGCAGCCGACGCAGCAGGACGTCGAGGGAACGAAGCGAAACATGCTGGACAAGGTTCTCGAGGCCGAACGATTTCCGTTCGTGTCGCTGCGTCTCACCGGCGTCGGCGGCGAGCCGCCGGCGCTCAGGGCGAGCGCCGCCATTACGCTCCACGGGAAGACGGTGACGATACCGCTGACCGTGACGCTCGATACGGCCAGCGCCGAGCAGTTGTACGCGCGCGGCCGCTTTTCGGTGAAGCAAACCGAATTCGGCATGGTCCCGTATTCGCTGTTGGGCGGCGCGCTGCGCGTGGAAGACCGCATCGACATCGAGTTTGAAATTGCCGCGGCGCGCGTGGCGGCGGTGGCGCCGCACTAGCAAATTCGACCAAGGAGACTCTGGTTTATATGACTTTCTGCCGCAAAGACGCAAAGACGCGAAGAAGAGGGTTCAGTTTACCCGTGCCATTCTTTGCGCCTTTGTGCTGTGCAGGACGCACGAATGTCGCAGCCGCAGGGGTGAGCCGGGGTAGTCGCGAACCCATTTAACATGGGTTCGCG
>DASWLD010000184.1:0-14865 GCA_036396275.1 Burkholderiales bacterium | reverse complement strand
TCTTGCTCGACATGCTCGAGCGTTTGACGACGGCGGCCGAGCCGCTGGTGAAGCGGCTAAACGTCCGGACATCGCGACCCGCATCCGATCATCTCTCCGCGCTCAATAACAGCCTTGAACGGACGGGGCTGGCGGCGAGCTTGAGCGCGGACGCCGCCGGCAGCCAACTGCTCGCGGTGCTGCGCCCGAATCGAGGCACGCTCGGCGCACGCGGCGTGCGCCTCACGTGGAACGAGTTTCACTACTGGCTGCAGCGCGAACTCGAGCGGCGCCGGTTCCGTTCACCGCTGCCGGAGAACGGCGTCGATCTACTCGATCTCGCCGAAAGCCGATGCCGCCGCTTCGACGCACTTGTCATCGCCGGCTGCACGCGCGACCATCTTCCGGGCGCGCTGAGCAATTCGCCCTTCTTCAACGACGGCGTGCGCGCGCGCCTTGGTCTTCCGACCCGCGAGGACCGCCTGCGCGCACCGCTTCATGATTTTCGCCGTCTGCTTGAAGCCGCGCCGCGTGTCCTATTGACGTGGCGCCAAGCGGAAAACGCCGAAGCCATCCTTCCGAGTCCTTGGACCGAACGCCTGGTGGCGTTTCATCGCCTCGCCTACGGTACCGCGCCGGAGGACGCCGGGCTGCGCCGCCTTCTCGCGGCGCAAGAGACGGCACTGTATCGCCGCGACGGATCGCCGCTGCCGCACGCCGCGGAGGTGCCGGCGCCTCCTCTGCCGGGCGCGCGTATCCCGCCCGTCATGTCGGCCGGCGCGCACCAGCGCCTGCTCGATTGTCCGTATCAATTCTACGTTGTCGACGGTCTCGGCCTGCGCTCGCTCGACGACGTGCGTGACGAAATGGAGAAGGCCGACTACGGCGAAAACGTACATCGCATCCTGCACGCGTTTCACACCGGCGTGAAAGGACTACCCGGCCCGTGGAGCGGCGGCGTCGTCGGGCCGGCGAATCGCGCGCACGCGGTGGAGTTGCTGCGTGAACTCGGCCGGCGCGTGTTCGGCTACGACACCGACAAGCGCCTGAATACGCGCGGCTGGTATTTCCGCTGGGAAAATCTCGTTGCGACCTACATCGACTGGCAAGAGCAACGGACGCGCGATTGGCAAGTGGAAGCGACCGAGAAAGCGCTCGAACGCGAGTTGACCGTCGGCAACCGCACGCTGACGCTCAAAGGCCGCGCGGACCGCATCGATCGCGGGCCGAACGGGCTTGCGATCATCGACTACAAGACCGGCTCGATTCCAACGTCGGAGACCGTTCTGTCCGGCGAGCACGCGCAGCTTCCGTTCTATGCGCTGCTTCATCCCGGCGAAATCACGGAGGTCTTATACGCAAAGTTTGAAAGAGACGCTATCAAAACGAACGTCGACGTAAAGGAGGAGGCGCTTTCAAATTTGGTCCGAATGCTCGAACGGCGGCTGCGCGCGCTGATCGAAAACATCGATAAGGGCGCGCCGTTAACGGCGTGGGGCGACCCGGAGACGTGCCGCTTTTGCCGCTACGAAGGATTGTGTCGCAAGCAGATGTGGTCGATCCCTCTCCGTTCGCCGCCGCCGGACGAAATCGACGAGCGAACGGATGCACGCACTCGCGAACAACTGGATCTCTTTCCGACTTCAAGCGACTAATGCCGCTTCACGTCGACAACGCCCTCCCCGCCATCGATCCGCGCCGCAACGCGGTCGTGCACGCCGCCGCCGGCACCGGCAAGACCTGGCTGCTGGTGAGTCGCATCGTTCGATTGCTGCTCGACGACGTGAAACCATCGTCCATACTCGCCATCACGTTCACCCGCAAAGCCGCCGGCGAGATGCGTCTGCGCGTTGACGAACGCTTGCTGGAACTGTGCGATGCCTCCGACGCGAAACTGCGCGAAGCACTCGACGCGATCGGCGTCGACCCGAACCGCGAGACCGCGTCGCGCGCGCGCCGCCTCTATGAACAGCTTCTCGTCGCACCGCACGAGCTGCGCGCGACGACCTTCCACGCCTTCTGCCAGGAGCTGCTTTCGCGCTTCGCGTTCGAAGCCGGCGTGCCGCCGTCGTTCGAAGTGATCGATCAAGCCGCGGAGATCGAAGCGGCCGCGTGGCGTGCGCTGGATCGCGATCTTTGCGGCCGCGACGACGCGCTGATCGCCGCCATGGATCGGCTTCTGCAAGATCTCGGGGGCCTTGAGAACACGCGCAAAGCGCTGCATGAATTCCTGAGCCATCGCAACGATTGGTGGGCCTACACGGAAAACGAAGCCGATCCCGTCGCCTACGCCGCGCAGCGCCTCCAGGACACGCTGCGGATCGATCCGACCGTCGACGTTCTGGATACATTCGCGCACGACACGGAGGTCCATGCACTGGCGCGAGGCGTGATCGCCGGCATCGCACCGGATACACCGCCCAGTCTCGCGCCGCTGCGCGCCGGTCTCGAACAAGCGCTGACGACCGTCGAGGGAGCTGACTTTTATCGGTTGATGCACGAAGCGCTGTACACGAAAGAGAACAACCCGCGCGCCTTTCGGATACCCAACGACTTCGCCAAGAAGCTCGGTCCCGACGCGGCGGAAACGCTGACCCGCCGACGCGAAACGCTTCTCGACTGCTTCGAACAAACGACCGACCGCCGCAAGCGCCATGCCACCTGGCGGCGCACCCGCGACTGGTGCATCGTGGGCGCTCGCCTGCTGTATCATTTTCAGGAAGAAAAGCGCACCGCGGGCGCGCTCGACTTCACCGACCTCGAGTGGTTCGCCTACCGGATGCTCAATCAGAGCCAGCACGCCGAGTGGGTGCAGTACAAGCTCGATCGGCGCATCGACCATCTGCTGGTCGACGAATTCCAGGACACAAACCCGACCCAGTGGCGCCTGCTGCTGCCGCTCCTGCAAGAGATGGCCGCCGGTTCCGGCGAGCGCGACCGCAGCGTGTTCCTGGTCGGCGATGAAAAGCAGTCGATTTACCGCTTCCGCCGCGCCGATCCGAAACTGTTCACGCTCGCGCGCGACTGGCTTGCCGAACACACCCGCGCCCAAGTCTACGACCAGCATATCTCGTGGCGCTCGTCGCCCGCGGTCGTGCGCTTCGTCAATTTGGTGTTCGACAAGGCGGCGGTCGATGCGCCGACGGCGAACGGTGAACACCGCCTGAAAGACTTCCGTACGCACGAGACGTATCGCCAGGAACTCTGGGGCCATGCGGAGTTGCTGCCGCTCATCCTGCGAGATCCGAAAGAAACGATTTCGCCCGATTTTCGCGACCCGCTAGCCGAGCCGCGCGTGATCGCGGAGGACAAACGCCGTGAGCGCGAAGGCGACATGGTCGCCGCCGAGATCCGCTCGCTCATCGGCCGCCCGATCTTCCGCAAGCGCGAGGTCCGCGCGCTCGGCTACGGCGACGTCATGATTCTGTTGCGTTACCGCACCTATGCGTCCGCTTACGAAGCGGCGCTGCGGCGCGCCGGCATCCCCTACGTTGGTGCCGGCCGCGGTACGTTTCTCGAATGCCTGGAAGTACGCGATATCCTGGCCTTGCTGCGGTTGCTGATCTCGCCGTGGGACAACGTTGCGCTCGCGACCGTGCTGCGCTCGCCGATTTTCGCCGCCACGGACGATGATTTACTCGTACTCGCCAATCTCGATTCGGACGCGACGTGGTATCAGCGGCTTATCGGGCGCAACCCGGAACAAGATTCGCTTACCCCGCTGGCGCGCGCGGGGCGATTGCTCGCGTCGTGGCGCGAACTCGCCGACCGCGTTCCGGTGCACGATCTCCTCGACCGCGTCTATTTCGAGGCCAATGTTCCCGAGCGCTATGCAGCCGCGGCGCCCACGCACCTGCGGCAACGCGTCGCGGCCAACCTCACGCGCCTGCTCGATCTGGCGCTCGACGCCGACGGCGGCCGCTTCCCGAGTCTCGCCCGCTTCTTGGCGCGTCTCGACGTTCTGACCGGCGAAGACAGCGAGTCACTCGACGCCGGCCCGGAGCAAACCGGCGAGCAAGTTCGGATCATGACGATTCATGCCGCCAAGGGTTTGGAAAGTCCCGTCGTGTTTTTGGTCGACGCCGCGCGCGATACAAATGTCGTCGAGCGCGGTGCCGATGCGCTCGTCGAGTGGCCGATCGACCAAGACCGGCCGAATAATTTTGTTTTGCTCGCGCATAAAAGCGACACCGATAGTTGTACGTCCGAGGTCGTACAGCGCCGCGCGGCGGCGGGAATCCAGGAAGAATCGAATCTCCTCTATGTCGCGCTAACCCGCGCGCAGCAGTTGTTGTTCGTCTCCGGCTGCGAAACCGGCCGGCGAAAAGGCGACGCGCCCGGCCCCGCCGGCGACATCAGCCGCGGTTGGTACGGTCACATCGAGCGCCGCCTCGACGTCGCGCGCGCAAGCGGCGACGCGGCGAAGTCCGAAGCGCGGTTGAAAACAATCACCGATCCCGCGTCCGGAGAGCCCATCAACGTATGCGGCGTCGTTACTCACGGCCTGCCACCACCGCTTCCGGGCGCGTCCCCGTCCGTACGCGCGGGGGTCTCCGTCGATCCGGCGCTCACCCAGCCGTTCGCGATACCCCGCGCGCCGCCCGAACGCGAATCACTCGAGGACGCCGATGAAAACGTATTGCCGTCCGGCGTCGATCTGGCGGTACTGTCCGCCGCGAAACAACGCGGCATCGTGATCCACCGCATGCTCGAGCGCTTGACCGCCGGCGGCGCGGACCGCGCCCGCGCGAAGCGCCGGGCTTGGCGCGAGTTCGCGGCCGACGTGGACAACGATCGATTGACCGAGTACTGGAACGAAGCGTGCGCCGTCGTCGACGCTCCCGACTTACGCCGTTTCTTCGACCCGACACAATTCAAGGAAGCGCGCAACGAGGTCGCGGTGCTCTACCGCGCCGACGGGCGCGACGTCACCGGCGTGATCGATCGTCTCGTGATACGTGATGAAGGCTTGCTGCTGATCGATTACAAGACGCATCGCGTCGACGCCTCCGAGATTCCGACGCTGGTGGAACGCTACACGCCGCAACTCCGTCTTTATTCGGATGGGTTGCGTTGGCTGTGGCCGGGAAAACCGATCGAGGCGGTGCTGGTCTTTACGGTGCATCGAAACGGCGTGGCGGCGAAGGTCTAACCCAACCGCTGACCGGCGGGCGCGTGCGCTTTCAACGCCGCGTGCATGCACCCACCGATGCGCCGCGGGGTCGCGGCTTGTATTCGCCGCGTCAACCGGCGGCGGCGACCGAGATGCGATTACGGCCGGCGTGCTTGGCGGCGTACAACGATTCATCGGCTTGCTCGTACAACCACATCGACGGCGGCTGTTTCGCCGTGTGGGCGGCGCCATCTAAGCAGGCGACGCCGATACTGATGCTGACGGAAAGCGTGTGCCCTTTGGATACTTTGAACTTGTGCGCCGCGACGTTGCTGCAGATACGTTGCGCGATCGCCGTCGCCTGGCTGCGCGTCGTGTTCGGCAGCAACATGACGAACTCCTCGCCCCCGTAGCGCGCGAGCAAGTCCGCTCCGCGTAAATCGCGGCCGAGCACTTCGGCCATCTGCTGCAACACTTCGTCGCCGATTCGGTGGCCATACTTGTCGTTCACGCGTTTGAAGTGATCGACGTCGACCAACATGTAGGCCAGCGGTTCCGGCCGGCGCAGCCAACGCTCGATTTCATCCCCGAGGCGGTGCTCGAACAGACGCCGGTTTGCCACGCCGGTGAGCGGGTCCATCAAACCGTACCAGCGCAGACGTTCACGGCTCACGGCGTTGTCGAGGCACATGGTCGTGACCGCCGCCAAATGTTCGAGCAGATCGGTGGCGGTATCCGGCGCGAAATGGCGCGGATCGAGGCTCGCCTGGTTCAATGCGCCGATCAACTGGCCGCGCAGCAGGAGCGGCGCCAGCGCCACGGAACCCAGCGGCTGCGGATAGCCCGGAAAGAGCAGAGCCTGGATCTCGGGAGTACTCGGACCGAGCCGCGGACGATGCATCCCGCCGAACACAGCGCGCAGCGACTCCTGCGTTACCGCGATAAAAGATTCGCCGACGACCGATTCGTCCACGACGCGCTCGCGCACCGTCGGGTCCGACTCGAACGGCGCGTTCAACATTCGCGTGATTTCGTATTCCGGATCGAAACACGCCAACGTGACTCGATCGACTTTTGGGAAAATTCGCGGAAACTCGGTCGCCAACGCCGACACCAGCTCGCGCAACGAATGCGCGCCGATCAGGCTGACTTCCAAACGACGAAAGCCGGACCAGATGCGCTCGTTTTGCCAGATTTGATGTTTCAGGCGCGCCGCTTCGTCGTCCGCCCCGCGCCCGGCGTCGGCAAACATCGCCGCGCGCAGCCGCCGCGACCCGCGTGGAACGGCCGGCAGCGAAAACGGTTTTCGGTCAGCGGGCATCCGACTTGCTTAGCGCCGGTTTCAACTGCAATATCGCGAGCAGCCGCGCGCTCGGAACATAGCCGCCGAGACGGCGGCCGTCGTCGAGAAAAATCGTCGGCGTACCCTGCACGCCGAGCGCGAGCCCCAAGCGGTAGTGTTGTTCCACCGGATTCGAGCACGTTTTCATGTCGAGTTTCCCGCCGGCTTTAGCGACACTCACGGCCTGCACGCGATCGGCCGCACACCACACGGCGACCGACCGCCGATACGTCTCCGACTGGAGCCCGGTGCGCGGAAACATTAGATAGCGCACTTTGACGCCGCCCGCGTTCAGCTCCGGAACCTCGAGATGCAGTTTCGCGCAATACGGACAGTCGACGTCGGTAAACACGGTAATCGTGCGCTTGGCATCTTTCGGCCCGATCACGATCATGTTCTTTTCGCCCACCGCATCGATCTTCTGCGTCGCGCTCTTTCCGCGCCATGCCTCGGTCAAGTTCGTGCGCGTATCGAGATCGATCAGGTCGCCGAGAAACAGATGCTTGCCGTCGGGACTGATATATAAAAGGTCGGAATTCTGCTCCAGTTCGTACCAACCGCGGATGTTCGCCGACGGCCGTAAACCCTCGAGCGATGTATTCGGCAGGTGCTGCGTGAGCTTCGCCTTGACGGCGGCGAGACCGGCGTCCTGCGCGACTGCCATCGAGAACGGCGACGCCGCCAGCAGCGCGACAACGGTTAACTTTCGTAGCATCAAACCTACCTCGGTAACGGTCGCCCCTCGGGCAAGAAAATTGTGCATCTTGTTGTTAGTGTAGGGGATTCCACGAACAACGCGAGATATAGACACGATTCGGTCGCCGGCGTTCAACCGGCGGTCGCGTGCGACCGCCTTGCATCGCTCGAAACCGCGCGCCCACCCCTCGCGACGCAATCAGCTGGAACGTTTCTCCAACAATGCGGCCGGAAAACTCTCGAAAACAGCGGACAGCGGCAACAGCTGCCGCCCGGTGTCGGCGACGGTTCGGATCACTTCGCCGGTCAGCACGTTCCCAAACGAACCCGGTCCCGGCACCACGATGTGGGTCTCCTGCCATACCGACTCGAGCGGCAGCCTACCGGTAAGATGATCTTGCGTCGAAAAGCGTGGCGCCGCGACCACGACGCACGCATCTCGATATCGCCGCGCGAATGCACAGACCCGGTCGGCCTGCCGACCCTCGACGGTCAGCGGAACATAATCGCCGTCTCGAAAAAGCTCGGCCGCCGCGCGCCGCCGCTGCAAGACCTTCCAGGTGAGGTACAGTTTCGCGCGTCCGTCTTCCAGGCGTTCGAGCAGCGCACGGACGCGTTTTTTATCGGGCGTTCCGAGCGTCGACTCCAGCTCCCGCAGCAGGCGATCGCGGTGCGCAAAGTCAACGGCGCGCCGGTTGTCCGGATCGACCAAGCTGAAATCCCAAACCTCGTTGCCCTGATAGATATCCGGGACGCCGGGAACGGTGAGCTTCAGCAACACCTGCGACAAGCCGTTGCACAGTCCGGGAATCGACAGGCGTCGCACGAACGTCGCGAAATCCTGCAGGAACAGGTTTTGATCGCTGCCGAGCAAGGCGCGCACGAACTCCCGCGTCGCCTCTTCGTATTCGACATTGGGGTTGATCCAACTGGTGCGCACCTTGGCCTCGCGCGCAGCCTTGAACAAATAATCCTCGATACGCCGCCGAAACGCAGCGAGTGCGTCCGCGTCCGGTTCTGCAAGCGGCCAAACCCCGAACAAGGCTTGATACAGCAAGTACTCGTCGTTGCGATCCGGCGCATAACCGCTTTCCAGCCGCCGCTTCTTGCTGCGGTTGATCCGGCTCCAGCGCGCAACCGCCGCGCGCCACTCGCCCGGCACTTCGGAAATAACGTTGATCCGCGCGCGTACATCTTCCGAGCGCTTGGTGTCGTGCGTCGAGGTGGCGAGCATGGTGTGCGGAAACAAACGCGCCCGTTCTTGAACAGCGCGATGAAACGCCGCGATTGATACGCCGAACCGGCGCGGGTCGCCGCCGACTTCGTTCAGCGAGATCAACCGGTGGTAGCTGTAGAACGCGGTGTCTTCCAGACCCTTGGCCGTCACCGGCGCGGTGTATTGCTGGAAGCGCATCGCGAAATCGAGCGCGCCGCGCCGATACGCATCGGACAACCGCTCGCCGTCTTCCTGCAATAGGATCCGCCGGATGAAATCGAACACGCTGACGTCGGCGGCGGCGCTGCGGTTCTTCGCTTGCGCCACCGCCCATTCGATATAGCGCCGGTCTTCTGCGGTTATCCGGTCGGGTCCGATGTAGGTACGGTACACCGGAAAGCAGGCCACCACCTCGCGCAACGCGTAGCGCAGCGCATTCAACGTGAAATCGCGCGCGTACCAGTCCGCTTCCGACAATCGATTCAGGTGATTCGCCAACACGTTCAACTCGCTCGATAGCGCAACCCGCATGATGAGCCGCTTGCGATCGATGAGCAGTTCATCGAAATTGATCGCACCGCGGATGAAGCGCGCGTAAATCCGCTCCAGCGCCTCGCTCGCGCGCGGATCGACGAACAGCCCGTTCACCAAGTTGGCGAAGTCGTAGCCGGTGGTTCCGTGAACCGGCCAATCCACCGGCAAATGTTCGTAGCTGGCCAGAATCTTTTCCACGACGAGGTAGAGCGTGTCTTTCCGCGGCAGGGAACCGCCCGCCGTCGTCGCGACGCTGACCAATGCTTGCAGCCGTTCGTAGTACGTTTCGGGATCGTAGAGCCCGTCGGGATGGTCGACACGCAAGCCGTTCACTTTCCCTTGCGCAACCAACTCGCTAATCAGGCGATGCGTGGTGAAAAAGGTTTGCGGGTTTTCCATCCGCAGACCCGCCAGATCATTGATGTCAAAGAAGCGTCGATAATTCACCTCATCCGCCGCCACCCGCCAATACGCCAGGCGGTAAGCCTGTTGCTCCAGCAGCAGATGCAGCGGCTCGCGGCGCGCGGCTCCATTGCCGCCGCCGTTGTTATAGAAAGCCACTGCTTGCGCCACGTGTGCGTTCAAGAGCGGTTCGGCGCCGCACGCGTCGGCCAAACGCTTCTTGTTGATCTCTTTGTCGCGATTACGCTCGACGATTCGTTCGGGGGCGTGCTCGCCGCGTACCGGCAGATTACGAAACGCCGCGACGATGCTTTGAAATTCCACGAAGCGCTCGCGCTGCGTCCCGAGCGCCTGCTCGAGTCGATCGATGTCGCGTTCGAGAATGGCCGGATAGGTCGCGGGATCGATCGGAAAACGATGCTCGAAATATTGCACGTGAAAGCCGCCGGCCTCCGGCTGCCATGACAGCGCCAGCTCGCCGCGTTCCAACGCCAACCCGTAATGATCCCCGAGCACGGGTAGCAATACCTTGCCGCGCAATTCCGGTTTCAGCGGTCGCCAATCGATGTCGAAGAACGCGGCATACAAAGACGCCGGACCGTTTTCGAGCACATCGACCCACCATTGATTGTCGCTGCCGACACCCATGTGATTCGGCACAATGTCGAGGATCTGACCGAGGCCGTGTTCGTGCAGCGCGGCGACGAACGCCTCGTATTCCTCGCGCGTGCCGATCTCGGGATTGAGCGTATTGTGATCGACGATATCGTATCCGTGGTGGCTGCCGGGCCGAGCCTTCAGGTACGGCGAGGCATAACAGGCGCCCACGCCGAGGCGCGCCAAGTACGGCACCAACGCGGTCGCGTCGCGGAAGGTGAAGTCGCGATGAAACTGGAGCCGATAGGTCGAGCTCGGTATCGTCGGTTCGCCGCCCACGTGGCGCGGTTCGCTCGTTAGTCGTCCGCTTCCGCGCGTATCCCGCAGCGCGCTAAACAGCGCGCGCGCGCGCGGATCCTTCAACAAGCGTTCGACGTCGAGCGCGATCTTCCGTCGCCAGTTCGGATACTGATCGGTCGTGCCCGGCAAGTTCGCCTGCTGTATCTCACCGATCACGTCTTCGAGTTGGAACGTCACGATTTTCGCCGGACTGCGCGCGAGGTATACGTGCAACGCGCGCGCCAGGGCCGGCGTCATCTCCGGGCACGACGCCGGATCGACCGTCAAGCCCTCGGGCAACAATTGCGCGCGCGACAGCGCCATCAACATGCGCGCGCGGTCTTGCGCGCGCGCCAGGACCTGTTTCTCGCGCATCTCATCGTTCGGGAAAAGCTTGAGCCGTTCGCGCTCGGCGAGATCCTGCCCTTTCCAGTAGCCGGCGAGCGTCGGCAAATCATGTGTACTCACCACCGCCAGCGCGTTCGCCGGATACGCCTCGGGCGGACTCAATTCGCCGCCGGCGGCGCGTTCGAAATACAGCACGCGGTTGGACAGCGCATCGACCGACGCAAGTGCCGCCGTCAACTCCGGGGGTACGGTGCCGAGATCCTCGCCCACGACGAGACAGCGATTGCGCTGGCTTTCCAGCGCCAACACACCGAGCAAATCATCGAGCGGATAGCGCACGTAGGCGCCGCTTTGCGCGGTCTTCCCCAGAGGAATCCAAAAGAGCCGCCGCAAGCCGAGCGCGTGGTCGATGCGCAGCGCCCCGGCGTGGCGCATGTTTTCGCGCAACAGTGCTATGAACGGCGCATAGGCGATCGCACGCAGCCGCTCAGGCGCCAGAGGCGGGAGGCCCCAATCCTGGCCAAATAGGGAAAAGTCATCGGGCGGCGCGCCGATGCTGACATCGCTCGCATACAACGAGTTCCACGCCCAGGCATCGGCGCCGCCGCGATCGACGCTCACCGCGAGATCCTGGTAAATGCCGACGCCCAGACCAAGCTCGTAGGAACGCCTTCCGGCCAGTGCGAGCTGACGGTCCGCCTGCCATTGCAGATACTGGAAATACTCGACGCGCTCGCGATTCTGTTCCGTCCACCGCGCCACCGCCGGCGAGTGCGGATCGCGATATTCCGCCGGCCAGGCCGGCCAGCCCCAAGTGTTGCGGTCTTGCCGATAGAAATGCTCTTGCAGCGCCTCGTACTGCGCCTGGCGCTCCAGACTGCTTCCCGCGCGCGCTTGAAAGTCACGAAAGATGCGGGCGCGCGCGGTTTGTCGGTGCAAGTGCTGCTCGCGAAAGTGCCGGCACAACACTTCCAGCACGGTGAACTTCGCGCTGGCGACGCCGGCGTAGTCGACCTGATCCGCGGCGCGCAGCTGTTCCAACCGGCGCTGAAACTCCGGGGCATACACGATTTGCTGCGCTTGCGCGCACTGCGCGAAGTCCGCCACGGATTCGACGTCGATGTACAAGACGTTCAGAAACAGCCGGCTCGATGGACTGTACGGACTTACCAATTCCGGGCGATGCGGATACAACGCGTGCAGAGGGTTGAGGCCGACGATACCCGCGCCCTGCTCTCCCAGATGTTCGAGCATGATTCGAAGATCGGAAAAATCGCCGATGCCCCAGTTGCGCTCCGAACGCAGCGCGTACAATTGCAGCGCCGACCCCCACACCCTGCCTTCGTTCGCCACGGCATCGGGCAGGTAACAGCGCGCCGGACAAACGATCAGCGACATCGCGCTATCGGTTTCGAACCCGTCAAGCGCCAAGCGGTGATAGCCGAGCGGCAGGTCCGCCAGCGGCAACCCGAACGCGATATGCCGCAACGCGCCAACCGCCGCGCGCTCGAGCACCGGCAAGGTATCGGCCTGCACGCCGCCGTGCCGGATGTCGCCGTTCTCGAGCGTCAAGGTAAAAGCGACCTTCTCGGTCGCGCGCTTGGCGGGAAGCCGTAGCGGAACCTGGGTTCGCGTCGCACCCCGAACGACGTGCACCGGCGGCAGCGGCTTGCGCCACCGCGCTGCCTCGCGATCGGCGATGAGATCTTCGAGCGGGCGCTGCGCGCCGTCGACGCCCATCGCCGCGAGAAGCGTCCGCGCCGTTTCTTCGGAAACGTGGTGCGCGTTACCCCAAATATCGATATAGCTCGACTCGATATCGTACAGTTCGCACAGCGCGGCAAGTCGCGGATCACTCATGGGTATCGAACATCCGTCTTTTCGTCGTGGCCATGAATGCGCGCTTACCGAATCGTCCAGATCACGGACCAAGGCGCCAGCGCTCCGCCCACCCACGGTTCGCCGTCCGCCGCGGCGTTCTGGTAGATGACACGGCCGTTCGGCGCCGCCACCGACGGTAGCGGCGCATCGCTCAAGTTCGTCGACAGTTCCAAGCGCGCGCCGTCGTTCAACATCCACCGTGCGCACAGCCCGCGATCCGCCACAACCGTGTAGCTGCCGGTGTGCGGCGGTAAGTTCCGCACGCGCGGCACGATCTCGCGATGCCGTGTACTCAACATTTGGCCGTGCCATGCCAACCAGTCGGCGGCCTCCCGGCCCTTTAACTCGCTCCAATCGAGTACCGCCCGCGTAAACGTTTCCGCGGCGCACGGATCGGGAATGCGTGCGCGCGCCTCGGCGTCGGCGAACTCCGGAAATCGCGCGAACTCCTTGCGCCGACCTTCCGTTACCGCGCGCCCCAGATCCGGTTCGAATTGGCAGAAAAACGGAAACGCAGAGCGCGCGCCCCACTCCTGCCCCATGAACAGCAGCGGCGGCGACGGCGCCAGCAGGAACACGGCCGACAGCGCGCGTATGCGTTCCGGCGGCGCGAGCGCGGTGATTCGCTCGCCGAATGCGCGATTGCCGACCTGGTCGTGGTTTTGCAGAAACGACACGAACGCGGTGATCGCAACGTCGTCGCACGGTTCCCCGCGCGGTGCCCCGTGTCGATAGCGCGACGGTTCGCCCTGGTAGGCAAAACCTTCAGTCAAGCACCGGCCCAAATGGTTCAGCGGCGCGTCGGCATAATCGCCGTAGTAGCCGCCGCGCTCGCCGGTGGCGATCACGTGCAGCGCGTGATGAATGTCATCGTTCCATTGCGCATCGTAAAGCGGCCGGCCGGCGCGATCGCGCCGCAAATAGCGCGTGTCGTTGTCGTCATTCTCGACCACGAGATGCACCTGCCGGCTGCGTCCCGGTCCGACCGCTACGGCTTGCGCGAGCTCGGTGAGAATGTCTGGACTGGAGTCGTCGCGGATCGCGTGCACGGCGTCGAGCCGCAAGCCGTCGACGTGATACTCCTCCAACCAGTAGAGTGCATTATGAATATAGAAATCGCGTACGGTACGGCTGCCGACACCGTCGAAATTGATCGCCGCGCCCCACGGCGTGTGATGGCGCTCGGTGAAAAACGGCGCGGCATAGAGCGAAAGATAATTTCCGTCCGGACCGAAGTGGTTATACACAACGTCGACGAAGACCATCAGCCCCATGCGATGGGCCGAGTCGATCAAAGCTTTCAGCGTCTCCGGTCGACCGTACGCGCTGTCGGGCGCGAACAGGAGCGTACCGTCGTAACCCCAATTTCGCCGGCCTGGAAAATCGGAGAGCGGCATCAGCTCGATCGCGGTCACGCCGAGTTGGCGCAGGTGCTCCAACCGTTCCTGCACGCCGGCGTACGTTCCCTCGGGCGTGAACGCACCGATATGCAATTCGTACAGCACCGCTTCCTCCCACGGCCGCCCGCGCCAATCGTCGTCGCCCCACGCGAATCCCGTCGGGTCGACCAGTTCACTCGGTCCGTGCACGTCTTCCGGCTGAAAACGCGACGCCGGATCGGGAACGTAGATTTCGCCGTTGATGCGGTAGCGATAGCGCGTGCCCGCCGTCGCCGGCCGAGTCGTCGAGCGCCATCCGTCCGCCCGACCCGCGAGTTCGATTTTCTCCTCGCCGCTTTCGCGCGCGATGCAAAGCTCCACTTTGTGCGCGCTCGGCGCCCACAGGCGGAAGCGCGCGGTTCCGTCTCCCACCAATTCGGCGCCGAAGGGCATGGAGTGGGAGCGGTTCAATGTTTTTTCTCCGCTCCTAATCGTGGTACGCCTGTCGGCGCGTGATCGATGTAATAGATATACTTGTGGGTGGTTGACATCGCTCCCGCGCATCCCGCGCTCCCGCGAAATTCGTACATCCCTGTACAGCACACGCAGGTGACTTTTCCTTGCTTGTCCAAGGAAAAGTCACCAAAAGAAAGGACACCCCCGTCGCTGCCCCGCCCCTTCGGGGCGGTGCCCTGCGCTCCTCGGTCAAGACGCGCGCGAGACGAACTCGCCGCTTGGGCTCGAACACCGTCTCGCGACTTCCCGCGTCTTGCCCTGCGGTGATCGCTTCGCGCGTCCTGCGCTCTCGCGACATTCGCGCATCCCTGTGCAGCACCCGCTTGCTCCAGGGGGATCGGATTGCAACCACCCACGCCGTATGAAGTCGAGGTGGTTTTGCTGTTTCGGGTACCCGTATGGCGCAGCTTCGAGCACCGCTGCCTTTGGGGTGAGCCCGCCAGGGGAGCGGATAGGACATCCGCTCCCGATCTACAGCACAGGGGCGAAGCGGGGTTTTCGCGGATGCACTTAACGTGCATCC
>DASWLD010000183.1:0-26791 GCA_036396275.1 Burkholderiales bacterium | reverse complement strand
GACAAGACCGCTGAATTCGTTGCCGCGCTAAATTCGAGGGCGTTGTCCGTTTCTTTTATCAAAGAAAAGAATCTCATGCCGATCCTTTTCGAGAGTCAATGGGATTCCGCGAAGAAGAGCTGGAAGGCGGGCTTGGATCCGCCAACGGAATGGCAAGCATACGGGTTGTGGGACAACACCGTTCGGCGCGTCAGCGTGGATCGGCGTTCCGGGCTTATCACCTTGGCGATTGAATGGCGCGACCCGGTACTCGCCGCCAATTGGGCGAACGAGCTGGTGCAGAAGGTGAATTCACGGCTGCGTGCCGAAGCGGTCGAGGAAGCGGATCGAAGCGTCGCTTACCTGCAGAAGCAACTGCCGCAAACCAGCGCAGTGGAAGTACAGCAAGCGATCTATCGGCTCATTGAGATACAAACGAAGAAGAAGATGATTGCCAATACCCGCACCGAGTATGCGTTCACGACGATCGACCCCGCGGTACCGCCGGAGGCTAAGTACAAGCCGAATCGCTCGACGATCGTATATATCGGGCTTGTGCTCGGGCTGGCGTTAGGTATTTTGGTCGCGATTGTCGCCGGTCGAAGGCAGGATGTGGCCGCGGTTGAAAATAATAATAGTTAGGCCACCCTGCGCACCCGGGAATTTCGCTCCAAGCCCGTTGCTCACCTGTCGAGTGCTCGGCGCGCGCACTTGGCGATGTCCGCCTTATAGTTTCAGAATCCGTTCAAGGTTCTCCGGGATACCGATATCCAGGAACGGTTCGTTCGAAACGGAAATACCTTCCACATTTAACCCGCCTTCCGTAATCCCCGCATGTATGACATTCCCGATAAAAAGCTCCGATTGGTTTTCGTCCGGTGTTGGTCTCTGAGATAAGTAACTGTGCAAGAAGGATGTAAATGACGGGTTCCACACGGCAATTCCCCACGTCTGGGTAAGCGTCGTTTGCGCCGGCTTCGACAGGATCCCGCTTACGCGACCGACGCCACTCACCTCCACGACATCCATGGTAGAAGGTCGATCGGCCGGAAATAGGCCGAGCACAACGTCGGCCCGGCTCCTCGTCTGGTGCGCGATGATTCGCTGGAAAGCGTCGTTGCCGGAGAAGACAATATCCGGAAATCCGAGAGCAACGATTCGGTCGCGCACAAACGGGTAGGCCTGATCGAGCGTGTACGGTGCACCCCATGGCACGGTGGCGAGCAGATAGCCGAGCCGCATGTCCACAATGGTGCCATCCTTGAAATGCTCGAGGATGTCCCATTTGCCTTCACGAATTACTATTAACGCTTCTCGTATCCCCGCGCTTCTCATCTTCTCCAGTAGGTAGCGTCCGACGGCCTTCGGTTGCGTTTCCCCCTCGACCCCGTCCGCTTTTAATCGGATCGGATAGATCTCCTTACTATGCGGGAGAGAGCCGAGACGACGCGCATAACCGGCGGCCGGAATAAGACCGACAATGCGCCGGGTATTAGCGGGGCCGGAGCCGTCGAGTTGCATGGTCATCTATTTGCAATCAGCCGGGGTAAGTCGTGCTTGGACATATCTCTGGACGCATACGGCGCACACTCGCATCCACATCGTCTGATTGGTTCACGGAGTTGCGGGGTAGCGCGTCTTTCATTTTCCAACTTACGCCCGAGACGTGACAATTTACGTCACATTACTAAAAAGCGCTAAGGAAAATTAAACATCGAATAATTCACGAAACTTAGTGTACTGCATTAGCATCGAAGGATTACAAACTGAAGAAATATGTTCTTGATCTGAAAAAGTTTGATCGTGAGTCGATGACTCAACCGTTCGTCGTTTCCCCAGATAGTGATAAAAGCGTTTTGGTAGAATGCGCGGCAGGGTGCACGCTAGACCGCGGTCGAACGATAACAAGGGGCACGTTCAGTTGGGCTAGCGATTCCGAACACGAGGTAGCTGTGCCAGGACGGCACTGGGCGCGGAATCCGAATTGCAAAGTGCGCCTACTCGGGATAGGAGTGCTGTAAAGTTGCAGCACAAAAATAAGTACAAGAGTTCCTAACTCCCTCCCTTAGAAGATTTTGCACCCCGTAAATTGTTCCTCGTCGAATGAGGAAAGGTCGGCGGCTCGGTTGCGCGCTTAACACGTGCGTCCGTCATCGGCTTGTAGCACCACGGCAGTAGAGTGAGTTGTACAGGGTGCATCTGGGCTGGCAGCTTGCCGCGAGAAATCGCGCGCATGCCCAGAGTGATACGAAAAACAAAGCGTAAAAATAGAAACAGGGGGCAGTAGTGGCTGATTCGGGTGGGTCTGAGTTTTATTGGTCCAACGCCGCCGGTGAATTGGTTGGACGCAGACTGCGTGGCGCAACGCCATTGCGGTTGTCGATGGTTCGTATATTCCGGCATTACATGCCGGTTCAGCTTCTGCTATTGGCCTTGGCGGAAGCGGGCGTGCTGTTCGGCTCAATCTATCTCGGTTCCGCCATTCGGTTCGACCCCGCCGACCTTGAAAAGATAAAACCGCTTTGGCCGCAAGGTTTGGTTTTCGCCGCGGTCATTCTCACCTGCATGACAACGCTCGGCCTGTATACCCGAGAGATACCGAAAGGAAATTGGCCCTACTACGCGAAGTTCGCCGCCAGTTTCATGCTCGGGTCGGTTGGTATGGCGCTCATCTTCTACATCCATCCGGCGTTCTTCCTCGGTCGCGGCGTTTTCGGTATCGCTTTTTTGATCGCGCTTTCCGGAACCGCGCTCTTGCGCATGATCTTCTTTCGCGTGGTCGACCAGGCGGCGTTGCAGCGACGCGTGCTGGTCTTGGGGACTGGAACGCGCGCCAACGGCGTCGGGAAGCTTTTGCGTGAAAGTTCCAGCGAACACCGATTTCATTTGGTGGGTTATCTTCCGCTGTCGGCAAAGGAGCACTCGGTCGACAACGGCAAGGTGCTGAAGGAAACGGACTCGCTCCTTTCGATCGTTTACAAGCATGCCGTCGACGAGATAGTGGTCGGAGTCCGTGATCGTCGAAACGGCGGTGTTCCGATGACCGAACTGTTGCAATGCAAGGTCGAAGGCGTCGAGGTCACCGACTTATCCAGCTTCTTCGAGCGAGAAACCGGTCAGGTGCAGCTCGAGTGTCTGAATCCCAGCTGGATTGTATTTTCCGATGGGTTTGCGCACGGATCGTACAAGTACGTGGTAAAGCGAATCTTCGATGTACTCCTTGGCTTTGTCTTGCTTAGTCTGACTCTCCCAGTAATGTTGCTTACCGCGATCCTAATTTATCTGGAAAGCGGCCTGCCTATCTTGTATCGCCAAGAGCGCGTAGGTGAGTTTGGACGCACGTTTAACATCATGAAGTTCAGAAGCATGCGTCAGGACGCCGAAAGTGACGGCACGCCGCGTTGGGCGCAAAAGGACGACGATCGCATCACCCGGATAGGTCGGATTATCCGCTTGCTCAGAATTGATGAGCTGCCGCAGATATTCAACGTGCTGCGCGGAGACATGAGTTTTGTCGGTCCGCGCCCCGAGCGGCCGTATTTTGTGAAGGAACTTGTTAAGGAAGTTCCTTACTACCAGAGCCGACACACCGTGAAGCCGGGCATTACCGGTTGGGCACAGATTCGCTATAGCTACGGTTCGTCCACGGAAGACGCGGTAAAGAAGCTTCAGTACGACTTGTACTACGCTAAGAATCACTCACTGTTCTTGGACATGGTAATTCTTTTGCAGACGGCGGAGGTGGTGCTGTTCGGAAGGGGCGCGAGATAACTGCTATTTGGTTTGCCATTGGCTCACGGGCGGCGCGCCTTGAGCGGGCGCATGGGAGAACTCTCCCAGTCGAAGACGAGGCCATCGCGAAAGTGAACTTTGGATAGGCCATAGTCCCAGAGTGTGGCTGTTTCGACGAGCGGTGTGCCTTCGAGGGCGCGAACTTTGGCTTTCGTCGATCCCACGGTGAATGTTTCGGGAACGTGAGGCGCGGATCCTACTGGCAGCGTGGTCTTGAGCGGATTCTCGGGGTCTTCTTCCCAAGACGTAACGACCCCGTCGGCGAAGTAGACAGACGATTTCCCATATCGCCATACGTCTTTTTCAATCGCCGCCGGAGCCCCTTGGGCGGCGTACACCTCGCCAAACGTGGAACCGATGGTGAAAAGGTTGGGGACGACGGGTAGCGAAGGTTTTCCGGAGAGGATCGGGCTGTCGGGTATGGTTGGATCTAGCGAGGAGGTATCGATGGTTTGTCCGTCCTGCGTGAACACGACGCGTCCCGCCTCCGTGCCAATCAGCAGCACCGCGAGGATGAGGATGGTGCGGATGGCGGTCGACGTGTACTGCTGGCGAGGGGGCGGCGTGAAACCGCTCCGGAAAGAATCGACGGGCGACCCGGCTTCCGCGTCATTGGGCGGCCGATCGGTTGCAGTGGGTGACGCTGCCGCGATTGTGTTAGCGGAAGGTACGGGCAGGGCTCCGAATTTCTTGTAATGGTCGATTAGATGCTCGAAGGCCGCGTTAATGTCCCTGATCCGTTCCTCGGCCTGGTGCTTCATCGCGCCGCCGGCCGCAAATCGGTCGGGGTGCCAAGTTTTCACGAGGCGTCGACGGGCCGCCTTCAGTGCGTCGAGGCTGCAGTTTTCAGGAACGCCGAGAATACGGTAGTTGCGGGCGTAGTCGTTCACGACCAGGTTGAATCTTGCGTTTTTGCCGTACCGAAGTGTCGTTTCGGAACTATTGTAGAGACGTAGCAGCGAAAGAGGTAGATAGCCGTATGTCAACGAATATCAAACATACCGGGGTTGCGCTCGGCGCGCCAAGAGTCGTCGCCCGTTTTCTGTTTCTCGCGATACCGTTATTGCTGGCGGCATGTGCGGGCAGCGAGGAACTTCTCAACGCGCAACAGGCAAGTCAGCCGGGTGCGCTGATCGAAGAGACGTATCGCATCGGGGTCGACGACGGGCTGCAGATCAGCGTATGGCGCAATCCGGAACTTTCCGTCGCCGTGCCGGTGCGGCCGGATGGGATGATTTCCGTTCCGCTGATCGGTGACGTTCGCGCCGGTGGCCTGACCCCGGAGCAGGTGGCCAAGGTCGTGAAGGACAAGCTCGCTGCGTACGTTCGCGATCCGAGCGTGACGGTGATCGTGACCAACCTGCGCAGCCACGAATTTCTGTCGCGTATTCGCATCACCGGCGCGGTGCGTACGCCGAAGTCCATGCCGTATCGACGCGGAATGACTGTGATGGACGCGATTCTCGAAGCCGGGGGTGTCAACGATTTTGCGGCGCCCAACCGGACGAAGCTATATCGCCGGGTCAAGGACAAGGCGCAGGTAATCGCCATCGATCTCGGCGATATTTTGAACAAAGGTCGGCTCGAGACCAACGTCATGCTGTTGCCCGGCGATGTTCTGACGGTGCCGGAGCGCATCTTCTAGCATGTGAGTGGGCGAGACCAAGCGAGGTCAGCGGGGTGTTTTCATGAATGTACCGATCGC
This sequence comes from Burkholderiales bacterium, assembly GCA_036396275.1. Classification (GTDB taxonomy): domain Bacteria; phylum Pseudomonadota; class Gammaproteobacteria; order Acidiferrobacterales; family Sulfurifustaceae; genus JACQFZ01. Next base: position 21,315 of record DASWLD010000183.1, on the reverse strand, counting down.
ATATGTTGCACGAATACTGTTGGGCGAGGCGCTGCGGTGGCGCTACCTTGTGGTTGCTGCATTTGCAACGATCGCCGTTACCTTCGTTTTCGTCGGTTTTCACTGGCCGAAGAACTATTCCGCCTCGGCCACCATCTACGTGGAAGAACGCAACATCATTCAGCCGTTGATGCAAGGAACGGCGGTGGCGACGACGTCGACCGATCGCGCCAAGATCGCGCGGGAGTTGATTTTCAGCCGAAGGATCCTCGACCCGGTGTTGCAACAGGCAGGGTGGCTCGCGAACAGCCCGTCCCGGCTCGATTCGGAAAGAACCATGGAGTACGTGAAGAAACACACACGCGTCACGAACGTGGGCGCCAACCTGGTCAAGATCGAGTTCGAGGACAGCGATCCGCAGCGTGCCTATAGCACCGCGCAGCAGTTCGCCGACTTGTTCATCGAGCAAAGCTCGGCGGCTCAGACGCGCGAAAGCGCGGACGCGTTCGAGTTCATAGACAGTCAGGTGAAGATCTATCACCAGAAGCTCACGCAAGCCGAACAGGCGCTAAAGGACTTTCGCACCACGCACGTCGATGCGCGGCCAGGAACCGAAGTGGAAGTGACGCGGAAAATCACCGAACTACGGGGGGGGATCGAAAAAACCACGCTCGCCATCAAGGAGGCGCGTATCAAGAAGTCTTCGCTCGAGAGTCAGCTGTCCGGCGAAGCGGTGCTCGCGACGAGCGTAACGCGCGAGGGACAGTACATCGCCCGCATCGCGGAGCTGCAAAACCAGCTGGACACGCTGCGCTTGAGCTATCTCGACACATACCCGGATGTGATTCGGTTGAGGCATCAAATCGAGGAATTGCGCGGTTCGGTGAAAACGGAGCGCCAGAAGCGCGAAGCGACAAGCAGCTCGGTGGCCTCCGATGACCAGTCGTCGGTCGATGAAACCGTTCGAGTGAACCCCATTTACCAAAAGTTGCGCACGGAACTTCTCGATACGAACACCAATATTCAAACGCTCGCCGCCAGGCTCGAAGAAACGAAACTGTTGTTGAGCACGGAAATAGCGCGGGCGCAAAAACTGTACGGCGGTGAGGCGATGTTGGCCGAGTTGACGCGAGACTATGAAGTCAATCGCGACATCTATCACGACCTTCTCAAGCGGCGAGAAAACGCGCGCGTTTCCAAGAATCTTGATACGAACCAGCAGGGATTGACGATGCGGATTCAGGAAGCGGCGACGCTGCCGGTGCAACCGAGCGGTCTGCGGTTCATGCACTTTGCGATTGCCGGCGTGTTGTTGGGAGCCTTGTTGCCGCTCGGCGTACTCGTTGCGCTCGGGCAAGTCGATCCGCGCTTTCGTGTGCCCGCGTTGGTTTGGGAGCGGACCGGCGTTCCGGTGTTAGCGGCGGTGCCCGCCCTGATGACACCGAACCAATCGGTTCGCCTGGGACGAAGCCTGAATCTGCTGGCGGGAGTCGTGCTTCTGACGCTTGCTGTCGTCGCGGTCAGCGGCGTGCTTAAACTGACAGGGGGGTCGTGAGTCCATGAGCAAGATCGAATCGGCGTTGGCCAAAGCGCGTGCGCGCGGGATGCAACTTGCATCGAGCGCGGGCACCCGGAAAGCAGGTACCGATCTGGTGCCGGCGCCAGGGCGTTCGCTCGCGGATCGTCAGTCGCGGGAGGCCGCCGCGGCCGTCGCACTCCGGAAAATGGAAGAACCTTGGTTGCTGGATCAGCAGAATCTGGCCGAGCGCCAAATTATTTATTCCGGTATGGCCGACGCGCGGGCGGCAATGGCGTTTCGGGATCTTCGCACAAAGATTCTTCAGGCGGCGCGGGAGAACTGCACGATCATGGTCACATCCTGCGCCAAGGGGCGGGACAGCGCCGTGATCGCGACGAACCTCGCGGTTTCGTTTTCTCTCGATGACAGCAAGACCGCCGTGCTGGTCAACTGTGATCTTGGGGCGCCATTCATCGATCGTTTGGTTCCGTCGGCGGACGAGCGCGGGATTACCGACTATCTGCGCAGCGCGTCCGTACGATTGGAGCAGATCATTCATCCGGTCGGATTGCCGCGCTTGCGAGTCATACCGGCCGGGAAGACGCAGGATCATATGGCGGAGTACTTCACGCTGGCAAAGATGAGTCAATTGCTGAGCGAGCTGCGCGCGCGCCACGCGGATCGGTACGTGGTGATGAACGCGCCGCCGATCTACGACTCGGCTGACACTCGGGTTCTCGTCGAGCTGGCGGACTACGTCGTTTTGGTGGTGCCGTACGGCTGCGTTACCGAATCGCAAGTCACGAATGCCGCGAAGATGATTGGGGACAAGAAGCTGCTGGGCGCCGTGTTCAGCGATATGCCTTCGCTGCCCGGCGGTCGTCGAGGCGTACTCGGCTGGCTGGCGCGTTTGGCGGGAGTCGGCCTAGTTCCGAGCCGCAACATGAGTATTAGTGGGAAGTCGTAGCGGATGCGTCGGCGGCGGACGTGTGCCGTTGCGGCGGCCGTAATGATGAGTGCGACGCTCCTGGCGGTGCAAACGGCGGCTGCGGGCGAGTATACGTACTCGTTGTCCTATTCCGCCGATTACAGCGACAACCTTAGTTTGACGCCGACCGATAAAAAGAGCGGATTGACGCAAGTGTTGGATAGCGGCTTCAATCTCAGCCAGGCGGACCGTGAGTTGGACGCGCGCATCGCCGCGCGTGCGTCGTACCGCAACTACCAGAACAATACGTTTCAGGACGAATCGACTCTCGGGTTGGATGGAGCGCTTGTGTGGAAACCGCTGCCGGAAGCGTTTCAGTGGTCTTTCAACGACGTCTACACGCAGGTGACGGCCAACCCGACGCAGGCGGACACGCCGGCGAACCGCGTAAACGCGAACGTCTTTTCCACGGGCCCGGATGTTTTCTGGCGGCCCAATCCGGTGAATACGGTGCAGGTGGGGGCGCGTTACGCGACCAATACATTTTCCGACACCGACAATACCAGTGTCGCCGCCAGCGACGCGGACAATACGCGACGCAGCGGTACCGCCCGATGGTTCTATCGTTACTCCGCGCTCACGACGCTCTCGATCGCACACGTCGCGGAGTCTGTTCGTTTTGACAACGCCGGCGTCGGCACGAACTTCGATTTTCGCACGAATGAAACAACCGTCGGACTCGTCAATCGACGCGCTCGCAACACCTTTTCGTTGGATGTCGGCGAAACCCGCATCGATCGAAGCGGCCAACCCGAAGTCCGTGGCGGACTCGGGCGCCTCATTTGGTCGCGCGAGCTTGGGTCGGACTCGGCCTTTTCACTGACCGCTGCTCGGGGGCTGTCGGACACCGCAACCGAACTACTGGCGGGATCCGGGGGAACGGGAGTGTCAGGCGTCCCGCTGTCCGTAAGTTCGTCGGACATCTTCACTTCCAAGACGGTAACGCTGTTGTACTCGACCGGACTCGGGGGCGGGACCGCGGCCTTTTCCGCGTTTCGGGCCGAGCGTGACTTTGAATTGGCGCAGGCGAACAACGAGGACGCCAAGGGCGCGAATATACAATACTCCCGCCAGTTTTCCGCTCGAGTGAGCGGCGGCGGATCGGTGACCTACGTCGAAACGTTTTTCCCCGTGGTGATGCGCGAGGACACGGATCGATCCGTGACCACAGGCTTGCAGTACAAGTTCACGCGTACCGTGTTAGGCGGCCTGACGCTCGCGCGTCGAACCCGACGGAGTACGATCGCCTCGTCCGATTTCGACGAAGATCGCGTCGTCCTGAGTATCGCCTACAACAGCCTTCCGGCAAGGTGGTAGCCCGTGTACCTCGAATACTTCTCCTTAAGAGATTTTCCGTTTCGACTGACCCCCGATACGGACTTCATCTATATGAGCGAAGCGCATTCCCGCGCCAAGGCGTATATGGATTACACCGTCTGGAATCGAGACGGATTCGTGGTGATCACCGGGGAGATCGGTTGCGGTAAGACGACCTTGATTCAGAAGCTGCTGTCCGAACTCGACCAAAACGTACTCGTCGCGAAGATATTTCAGACGCAGTTGGATGAAGTCGAGTTTCTACAAGCCGTGTTGGTGGAATTCGGACTGAATCCGTTCAACGCGAAGAAAGTCGAACTGATCGATATGCTGAACACTTTTCTGGTCGATCAGTTTCAACAAGGTCGGCAGCTGGTGCTCGTGGTGGACGACGCCCACAACCTCAGTTCCAAAGTGCTGGAAGAGATTCGTATGTTGTCGGGCTTGGAAACGAAAAAGGAAAAAGTGCTGCACGTTATTCTCGTCGGTCAGCCGCAATTGAATGAAACGCTGGAGGCGCCCGAGCTTGAACAGTTGTTGCAGCGGGTTCGGTTGCGCTACCACCTGCGGTCGCTCTCCGAGGGCGATACCAAGGCGTACATCCTGCACCGTCTGTTCGTCGCCGGCGCAACCGATGGGGAACTCTTTTCGCCCGCCACGTGGTCGGTAATTTACAAATACACGGGAGGGCTCCCGCGATTGATCAATACCCTGTGCGACACCGCGCTCGTGTGCGCGTATGCCGACAGCCAACCCAAGGTCACCGAGGTCATCCTGAACGGTGCCGTCGAGGAATTACATTGGTTGCCGTACGCGAAGCGCGTCAATCAGCAGCGCCTGCGCAATCGCCCCGCGGGTAACGACTATCAGCAGGAACTGCGGGATCAAACGCGCGCGCTGATCGGGGTGGGGCAGCGCATGACGCAAATAGACGCGCTGGTGCCGGCGCTCAACGCGCTGACCGGACGCATGGCGAATATCGAAAATCTGTTGCGTCGCATCGCCGGAGAGTTGCCGACCGTGGTTCCGTCGTCCAACGAACGTAAGGGCGGCGGAAAGCAAAAATAGGCGAAGGACCGCCGAGCGAGCGCGGTTTCCTCCGCGCGAATCTTCGTTGGTTTGGGGTCGGCGCCAACCTCGGATTTCGCCACTCGTCCCATCGTGTTGTCCGCAGATCAGCTGCGTTCTTGATTGTTTGTCGCGCTCCCACGATTCTTTCGTCAGTTAACGCGCGTTCGGCGTTGTCGGAAAACACCACCGGCCTTCGAAATCGAGATCGCGACCTCATGCGTAGCTGGCGTTCGAAATTCCCCCGCGCGACGGTTCCGTTTGTCGCGGCAATCGCCGCGATCTCAATTGGCTGCGGTGGCGCAACGCCGTCGGTCTCGTCCTCGCAACCGCCCGCGACACCCCCACCGTCCCCGGGGCCGAGCCAAAGTCCGCTCGATACGATTTCGCCCACGATCGCAATCCTCAGCCCGTCGCCGACCGGAAGTTACGCGAGCACGGACGCTTCGGTATCGCTTGCCGGAAATGCGTCCGACAACGTCGGCCTGACACGTGTTACATGGCGCAACGGTACGACTGGCGTGAGCGGCACCGCCGGCGGTACGTCCACCTGGAGCGCCGCGAGTATCGCGCTGGCGGTTGGCGTCAATAGCCTGGTTATGACCGCCGAGGACGCCGCCGGAAATACGGCCACCGCCACGCTGCGCGTGACCTATACCGTCGTCGGTCAAGGGGGGTTGGTTGGCGCCGTCGACAGTTCGCTCATCAACCGCAGCGGCGTGAACGCCGTCTATTTATACTCGGGCAACGTAGCGCCGGATGATCGCGGCGGCGCGGGTGCGCAGCCGCTGCAAGTGGCGCCGGTGACTCAGGACAACGGCGCCTGTACGTGGAGTTACCGGTTCGACGCGCCGGCCGCCGGTACCTACACGATCGCTTTTACCAACCAAGCGGCTAACGATAGCCCATCGACCAACGACGCGATTAGTTTCGTCGGAGCAAGCACCGTAACCCTTGGGTCGGGAGGCGCGGTGGTGCGCAATTTCGCGCCGACCGGCCGAGTCTTGCGCGTCGGTCCGGGTAAGCCGTTCGCCATGCCGAGCGCCGCCGCCGCAGCGGCGCAGTCGGGCGACATCATCGAGATCGATGCCGGTACGTACGACAGCGACGCGGCCGCGTGGGGCGGAAATCGGCTGACATTGCGCGGCGTCGGCGGCCGGGCGCACTTGCGATCCAACGGCGCCGCGGTGCAGGGCAAGGGAATTTGGGTAATTTCCGGTAACGACGTGGTGGTGGAGAACATCGAGTTCTCCGGCGCCGCCGTGCCGGACCTGAACGGTGCCGGTATTCGTGCCGACGGCACCAATCTCACGATATGTAACGGTTTTTTTCACGACAACCAAGAAGGGATACTCGGCGGCGCCGGCAATGTGCTGATCGAGTATTCGGAATTCGGGCACAACGGCAATTGTCTCGATCCCAGCGGCTGTGCGCACAACATCTACATCGACGCGGATGCGCAACGCTTTACGTTGCGCTACAGCTATTCGCATCACGCGCACACGGGGCACACCGTCAAGAGTCGGGCGCGCGAAAACTTCATCCTGTTTAATCGCATCATGGATGAGCGCGACGGCGATGCCAGCTACCTCATCGACATTCCCGACGCGGGGCGTACGTTTATTATCGGCAACTTAATCCAACAAGGGCCGCTGGCGGACAATTCCACCCTGGTTGCTTACGGCGCCGAGAGCGGCGGCAACGGTGTCTTGGAGTTGTACGTTGTCAACAACACGTTCGTCAACGATCGCGGTTCGGGCGCGTTCCTGGATATTCGCGGCGGCACGAGCGGGAAAATCGTGAACAACATTTTCGCCGGCGGCGGCTCGGTGCCGAGTGGATCGGGTTCGCTGACGGTGGGTTCGAACATCTCCGCGGCGACGCCGCCCGGTCTGGTGGATCGGGCGAACTTCGATTATCGTCTCTCCGCATCGTCGTCGGCGCGAGACGCGGGCATCGATCCGGGCGTCAGCGCCAACGGTGTCGGTCTTGCGCCCATCAGCGAGTATGTCCATCCCGCCGGCCGCCAGGATCGCCCGCTCGCCGGTGCGATAGATATTGGCGCGTACGAGTACCAGCCATAGGGCGCTGGCCGGGGGTTCACACCAGCACTTCCGCCGGCGTGGGGTGGCTTAAGAACGCGGCCGGACTTGCGGTGAGCCCGTACGCACCGGATTGCAGTACCACGATCAGGTCGCCGACATCCGCTTGCGCCAGATCCATCCGATCCGCCAGCAAGTCGAGCGGGGTGCAGAGTGGGCCGACCACGGACGCTGTTTCTCGGGTCTTGCCCACGACTTTGTTTCCAACCAGCACGGGATAGTTTTTTCGCAGCACTTGGCCGAAATTGCCCGATGCCGAGAGGTGGTGGTGCAGACCGCCGTCGGTCACGAGGAAAACCTGGCCGCGGGAAACTTTGCGGTCGATGACGCGGCAGACGTAGATTCCGGCCTCCTGCACCAGAAAGCGGCCGAGCTCGACCACAAACTCCGCGTGCGGTAACCGCTCACGGGCACGCGGCAACAACGACTGCAAATGGGCTCCGATCGCAGCCAAATCGAGCGGCCGCTCGCCGGGAAAGTGCGGTACCCCGAAACCGCCGCCGATGTTGAGCAGGCGTACGGGTGCAGGCGCGTGCACGGCCAACGAATAAGCGAGATCGAAGGTCTTCGTCTGCGCTTCCTGAATCGCGGCCGCGGACAAATTCTGCGAGCCGCTAAAGATGTGAAATCCGACGAACTCGAGCGGCAAGGCGCCGAGCGTCTTAAGCATCGCCGGCACGCGTTCGGCATCGACGCCGAACTGCTTCGGCCCGCCACCCATCTTCATTCCGGATGTCTTTAATTCGAAGTCCGGATTGACCCGCACGGCCACGCGCGGTCGCACGCCGCGCGTCGCCGCCAGCTGCGCGACGCGCGCCATTTCATTTTCGGACTCCATATTAATGACGATGCCGGCCGCGATGGCCGCCGCCAATTCCTCGGTTCGCTTGCCGGGGCCCGCGAAGCTGACTGACGTCGGTGCCACTCCGGCGTCGAGTGCCACCTTGAGTTCGCCCGCGGATGCGACGTCCAGGCCGTCCACCAGCGGCACGATGAATTGCACCAGCGCCGGCATCGGGTTCGCTTTGATCGCGTAGTGCAGATGCAGATCCGGCGGCAGATGGCGGCGCAGCAGCGCGATGCGTTTAGCGACGAGTCCCCGGTCGTAGGCATAGAACGGCGTGCGCCCGACGCGCTCGGCGAGGCGCGTCAGCGCGACGCCTCCCACTTGCAGGCAATCGTCGATGACGGGAAATTCGATGACGTTGTGATGCGTCGAACGCGCGTCGGTCACGTTAGTTTTGCTCGAAGCAACCATCGCATTCCTGCGCCAGGCGTTTTCGGTCGATCTTGCCGTTCGGGTTGCGTGGCAGTGCCGTTCGGGATTGAATTAGAAGCGGCACCATGAAGGCCGGCAAATGTTTCTTGCAGGCGGCGGTGAGCGCCGCTTGATCGAGCGCGCCGCCCTGGATGGGAGCGGCGGCGACAACGATGGCTTGACCGAGGGTGGGGTGCGCGACGCCGAATGCCGCCGCCTCGGCGACCAAGCCGGTGGCATAGATAACCTCCTCGATTTCGGTCGGACTGACGCGGTAGCCGGACGTTTTGATCATATCGTCCTTGCGTCCGATGAAGTAGAGAAAACCCTCATCGTCCATGCGTACGGTGTCGCCCGACCAAACGGCGATCTCCGGGCGCGCGATCCCCGCGAGTTGCTGCGGCGCCGGACGGTAGCGCTCCGCGGTTTTCTCGGGATCGTTCCAATAACCCAGACCCACGAGCGCACCTCGGTGAACCAGCTCGCCGGGCTCACCCGGCGCGCACGGCGAGCCATCGGGACGCACGACCAGAATATCGGCGTTCGGTACGGCTTTGCCCATCGAGTCGGGGCGGCGGTCCAATTCGCTCGGCGGCAAGTAAGTGGAACGAAAGGCTTCGGTCAATCCGTACATGAGGAAGAGTCGCGCGCGCGGCAGCTTGCGCCGCAATCCCTCGATCGCCGTGCGCGGCATGGCGCCACCCGAGTTCGTCAGGTAGCGCAGATGGTCGTGCACGGAGCCCGGCCAATCGAGTTGCGCCAGTTGAATCCAGAGCGGCGGTACCGCGGCGAGACCGGTGATGCGCTGTTGGGCCACTGCGGTGACGACGTCGCGCGGCAACAAGTAATTGATGAGCACGACGCATGCGCCGCGATAGAACGCCGTCGTCATCTGACTGAATCCGTAGTCGAAGCTGAACGGAAGGACGGCCAGCAGGCGATCGCTTGCTCGATTTTCCAGATACTGGGCGACGCTTTGTGCACCGGCAACGACATTGCGATGCGACAGCACCACGCCTTTCGGTTTTCCGGTGCTGCCGGACGTGTAGAGAATCGCCGCCATGTCGGCGTCGATGCAGCGACGCGTCGGGGAGGAGCCGCCACTCTCCAACAACGCATTCCAACGAGTCGTATCGAACGATGTATCCGGCGTGGCGTCGCCCACGACGACAACCGAGCGCAAATCCGGGCACGCCGCGAGCTCGGCGCCGAGCGCGGCGAGACGTTCCGGCGACGTCACCAGAATGCGGACGCTGCAGTCGCGCAAGATGTGGCCGACTTGCTCCGGCTTTAACTGGGGGTTTACCGGAACATAAACGCCGCCCGCGGCGGCGGCGGCGAACAGCGCGACGACGGTCTCGACGCGCTTCTCAAGATAAACCGCCACCCGGTCGTGGCGCTCGAGGCGCAGCCGCTGGTAGCCCGCGGCGACGGCGCGTACTTGGTTCGCCAGTGCCGCATACGTCTGCGCGTTATCTTGGTGGCGAACCGCTTCCGCATCGGGGGTGCGCTCGGCCGTGTCAAAAATGAGATCTGCGAGTAGCATTGTCATTCGTATAAATTGTAACCCGTGCTTGGCACGGCCGCTTTAGCGCCGTCGGCGCAACGTTTGTTTCTAATACCTGAGTGGTGTTCGATGCGTTCGAAAATAAGAAAGGACAATATGCCGAAGCCGCGCCCGTTTCTTCGTTCCATGCGTTCAGCGTGTTATTTCGTATTGTATGCGATGCTCACGGCTTGCGTCGGTATCGCTGACGGCGTCGCCGCCAGCCGAATACTAAAGGTGGGTCCCGACCAAGCGTTCCACCGCCCGAGCGACGCCGCCGGCATCGCGCGCGACGGCGATGTCGTCGAAATCGCGGCGGGCGACTATCCGGGCGACGTGGCGGTGTGGCGCCAAAATCGCCTGACGCTGCGCGGCGTGGGCAGGGGCCGAGCGCACTTGCGGGCGGCCGGGCGGTCAGCCGAAGGAAAGGCGATCTGGGTCATCAAGGGCCGGCAAACGACGGTGGAACGCATCGAGTTTTCGGGCGCCGCCGTACCCGACGGAAACGGTGCCGGCATTCGCGCCGAGGGCGAGGGTCTGGTGATTCGTGACTGCTATTTTCACGACAACGAGAACGGTATTCTCGGCGGTGCCGGCGACGTGTTGATCGAGGGTACGGAGTTCGCTCGAAACGGCGCCGGCGACGGGCGCACGCACAATCTTTATATCGATCGGCGCGTGACTCGCTTCACGCTGCGCAACAGCTACAGCCATCACGCCAAGGTGGGCCACAACGTAAAGAGTCGTGCCCGCGAAAATCGGATCGAGTACAACCGCATTATGGACGAGTCGGACGGCAACGCGAGTTACGCCATCGACTTGCCCGATGGCGGGATCGCGTACGTCATCGGGAACTTGATCCAGCAGGGTCCCTCGACGGAAAACGCAACGATTGTGAGCTACGGCGCCGAAGGGCTCTTGCACCCACGCAATGAAACCTATCTCGTCAACAACACGACCGTCAACGACGCCGGCAACGGCACGTTCCTTCGCATCGCACCGGGGACGGAGCGCGCTGTCGCCATCAACAATCTTTTCGTGGGTGCCGGGGGGATTCAGGGTGAGTATGCCGGTCGAAATAATTTGTTTCTCACCGATCCGAAATTGATGGACCGCGAGCGCTTCGACTATCGGCTGGCAGCCGGGTCCCCGGCGATCGACGCAGGGGTAGATCCCGGAGACCCGCTGCGGCCGGTGTCGCAGTACGTTCATCCGCGTCGGGCAGCGACGCGACCGGTTCTGGGGCCGCCGGACGTCGGCGCTTACGAGTTCCACCGCTAGTTTGGCGGCCCGTTCCGGGTCCGGTTCGCCGGTTGGGTCGTAGGGCGAATCGGTACCGGGCAGCTATAATTCAACGACAAATGCCGAACGGTTGGCGGGGGGTGCAAACCGCGGCGGCTGCCGTTTGAAAAGTTCGTTCGTCTGTTCCGCCCTGGGGAGAGGTATTCCGTGTCCATCGTTACGAACGCTGCTCCGATTTTGTGTGTGGTCGGCGCGCGTCCGAATTTTATGAAGATCGCTCCGATCATGGCGGCGCTGCGCGCGGGCCCGACCCCGCTGCCGGCGCGGCTGCTGCATACCGGCCAGCATTACGACGCGGCGATGAAAGACGCGTTCTTCGACCAGCTCGGCATACCCGAACCCGACATCGATCTTGAAGTGGGGTCGGCGACCCATGCCGCGCAGACGGCCGAAATCATGAAGCGTTTCGAGCCGGTATTGGAGGCGGAGCGACCGGCGGCGGTACTGGTGGTGGGGGACGTGAACTCCACCATCGCCTGCGCGCTGGTTGCATCGAAGATGGGCGTTGCCGTGATCCATGTCGAAGCGGGCTTGCGCAGCTACGATCGTTCGATGCCCGAGGAAATCAATCGCGTACTGACGGATCAAATTTCGGATTTGTTATTCACGACCGAGCGCGATGCGCACCTGAATCTCGCGCGCGAAGGTGTCGATGACCGGCGTATTCATTTCGTCGGCAACGTGATGATCGATACGCTGCTCGGCCATCTTCCGCAAGCGACGGCGCCGGCGAAGATATTCGGCGCGGCGTCCGATCCGAACGTTTTTTCGCGCAGCGCGACCGGTTACGCACTCGTCACCCTGCATCGTCCCGCGAACGTCGATTCGCCGGATATCCTGGAGCGGCTGCTGCGCACGCTGCGGCGCGTGAGTGAGTCGATCCCCGTCGTGTTTCCGATTCACCCGCGGACGCGCACGCGCATTGAAGCGGCCGGTCTGAGCGCGGCGCTCGATACACCGCGTATCCTGGAACTCGCGCCGCTCGGCTACCTCGACATGCTCGGACTGATGTCGAAGGCGCGGCTGGTGCTGACCGACTCCGGCGGCATCCAGGAGGAAACGACGGCGCTTGGCATTCCGTGTCTGACGATACGCGAGAATACCGAGCGGCCGATCACCGTCGAGCAAGGGACGAACACGATTGTCGGTACCGATTCGCGACGCATCGAAACCGCCGTCGCCGACATTCTCGCGGGCGGCGGCAAGGCCGGCCGTGTCCCCGAGCTTTGGGATGGCAAGGCGGCGTACCGAATCAAGACCGTATTGAACGATTGGTTGAAGCAGGGCGCGCCGGGGCGTGTCGCGCGCGTCGCCGGTCGTTAATGCATGAACGCCGTTCGGACAGCGTTGCCGGCGATGTCGGCGGTCGCCGAGCTGACCAACGCGATGACGGTCGACGTCGAAGACTACTATCAAGTCTCGGCGTTCGAGCCGCACGTGCGTCGCGACGAGTGGGGCAGCTACGAGCCGCGCGTCGAGCGCAACACCGAACGCGTTCTTGAGCTATTCGAAGGCCACGGGATTCGCGCCACCTTTTTCATGCTCGGCATCGTCGCCGAGCGGCATCCCGCGCTGGTGCGCCGCCTGGTTGACGCTGGGCACGAACTTGCCAGCCACGGTTACTCCCATGTGCGCGCCACGCAGCAGCGTCCGGACGAGTTTCGCGAGGATGTCGTGCGCACCAAGCGGTTGCTCGAGGACATCGGCGGCTGCGCGGTGCGGGGTTATCGCGCCGCGAGTTATTCGATCGGCGCCGACAACCTGTGGGCGCTCGACGTGCTGCGTGAGACCGGCCACGACTACAGCTCGAGCATCTATCCGATTCGTCACGACCTGTATGGCATGCCCGGTGCACCGCGTTTCGCGTTCCGACACAACGGCGACGGTCTGCTCGAAATTCCGGTGACGACCGTGCGCGTGCTGAATCAAACCTTGCCTTGCGGCGGCGGCGGGTATTTTCGGTTGTTGCCCTACCGGGTATCGCGCTGGGCGATGCGGCGCGTGAATCAACACGATCGGCAAGCGTGTGTTTTTTATTTTCATCCTTGGGAAATCGATCCGGCGCAGCCGCGCCCGCGCCATCTGCGCTTAAAGACGCGTGTGCGGCACTACCTCAATCTCAAGCGAATGGAGCAACGATTGACGCGGTTGCTGCAGGATTTTCGCTGGGGACGCATGGATCAGATCTTTGCCCAGGTGCCGGCAACGCGATGACGCTAACGCCGTCCGCGACCGATCGACCTGCGCCGATACAGGTGAAATCGTTCACGCCGGATGTCGCCGCGCGTTGGGACGCGTTCGTCGCGCGCGAGCAATCGGCGACGTTTTTTCACCGCGCCGGATGGCGCGATGTACTGAAGCGTGCCTTCGGTCATGACACGTACTATCTGTACGCGGAGTCGAACGGCCGGCTCGAAGGTGTTTTGCCGCTCGGCCACATTCGAAGCCGCCTGTTCGGCAACGCGCTCGTCTCGACCCCGTTTTGCGTATACGGCGGTATCGTCGCGACCACGCCCGCCGCGCAGGAAGCCCTCGACCGGGCGGCATGCGAGCTGGCGCAGCGCCTCGGCGTGGATCACTTGGAGCTGCGCAATCTCGCGCCGTCGGGGAGCGAGCGGCCGACCAAGGACTTGTACGTCACTTTTCGCAAGACGATCGACCCCGATCCCGAAAAGAACATGCTCGCCATTCCGCGCAAGCAGCGTGCCATGGTGCGCAAAGGCATCAACGCCGGTCTCGTTTCCGACGTCGACGGCGACCTCGACCGTTTCTACGACACCTACGCCGCGAGCGTTCACCGTCTCGGCACGCCGGTGTTCGCGCGCAAGTACTTTGAAACGTTGAAGGCTGTCTTCGGGCAAGACTGCGAAGTGCTCAGCGTCCGACACGAGAGCCGTACGGTTGCGAGTGTCATGAATTTCTATTTCCGCGACGAGGTTTTGCCGTACTACGGCGGCGGAACGCACGCCGCGCGCGAGGTCGCGGCCAACGATTTCATGTATTGGGAAGTCATGCGCCGCGCCGCGGAACGCGGGCTGCGCGTATTCGACTACGGGCGCAGCAAGCGGGGAACCGGCTCGTTCAGCTTCAAGAAGAATTGGGGATTCGAGCCGACACCGCTGCCGTACGAATACGTGCTGGTGCGATCGAACACCGTCCCGGACGTGAATCCGCTGAACCCGAAGTACCGGCTGTTCATCGAAGCGTGGAAACGCATGCCGTTCGCGTTGAGCAAGCTTATCGGCCCGTGGCTCGCGCGCAGCCTCGGGTAGTCATGCGCGAACTTCTATTCTTGGCGCACCGCATCCCCTACCCGCCGACGAAAGGCGACAAGATACGTTCGTATCACATCCTCAAGCAGTTGACGCGGGACTATCGCGTGCATCTTGGCACCTTCGTCGATGATCCGGAGGATTGGCATCACGTCCCGGTCGTGCAAGCGTTGTGCGGCGAGACCTGCTTCATTCGTCTGCGACCGTCGCTGGCGCGGCTTCGCAGCCTTACGGCACTCGCGCGCGGCGAACCGCTGACGTTGCCTTACTATCGGAGCCGGCGCCTGCAGGCATGGGTCGACGGGCTACTTGAGCGCGGTACGGTGCGGCGGGTGTTTGTTTTTTCATCGTCGATGGCCCAATACGTCGAGCACGCGCGTGATTCGGAAATGCGCCGCGTGCTCGATTTTGTCGATATGGATTCGGACAAATGGCGGCAATACGCATCGACCCGCCCATGGCCGCTGTCGTGGGTATATCGACGCGAAGCGCGGACGCTCTGGCGGTACGAACGGCGCTGCGCCGGCGAGTTCGAAGCCAGCGTGTTCGTGTCGGACGCCGAGGCGCGGTTATTCTGTGCGCAAGCGCCGGAGGCCGCGGCGCGGGTGGGTTATGTCGAGAACGGCGTGGATACGGATTTTTTCTCCCCGGCACGCGAGTATCAGAATCCTTATGCCACGAACGAGCACGTCATCGTGTTTACCGGCGCCATGGACTATTGGGCGAATGTCGACGCGGTGTCTTGGTTTGCGAGCGACGTCCATCCGCGGGTCCGGGCGGCGGTACCAAACGCCGTGTTCTACATCGTTGGTGCGCGTCCGACCGGTGCCGTACGCGAACTCGCCGCGCGCGATGGCGTGCGCGTAACGGGAACCGTACCGGACGTACGGCCGTATCTCGCACACGCGCGCGTCGCGGTCGCGCCGCTGCGCATCGCCCGTGGTGTGCAGAATAAGGTATTGGAAGCGATGGCGATGGCGCGTCCGGTGCTCGCCACGACGCAAGCCACCGACGGGCTGCGGCTCGACGGACCATTGCACACGATGGTGTGCGGCGACGCCGCTCGGATGGCGGCGCGCGTGACGCACCTATTGACCGAGGGCGATGCGGAGAATCTGGGCGCACGCGGGCGCGAATGGGTGTTGCGTAACTATGGTTGGCGCACGAACCTCGCTCGGATCGGCCAACTGTTGGAAAAGGAATCTCCCGCGGTCGGGGCGACAACCGCGGTGAGCCGGGCATGAACGACGCGTCCGAAACGCGGCAGGCGAACACTCAAGCGGGCGCGCTCGGCAACGGAGCCGCGCCGCTGGTGGCGCATATTATTTATCGGCTCGACGTCGGCGGCATGGAGAACGGTTTGATAAATCTGATCAACCATATGCCCGCCGAGCGCTATCGCCATGCGATTGTCTGTCTCGACGATTTCACGGACTTTCGTCTGCGCCTGCGTCGTCCAGACGTCGCCTGTTATGCGCTGCACAAGCAACCGGGAAAGGACATCGGGCTGTACCTGCGTTTGTGGCGGTTGCTGCGCCGGCTGCGTCCGCAAATCGTTCACACGCGTAATCTCGCGGCGCTCGACAGCCTGGTTCCCGCGGCGCTGGCCGGCGTGCGCCATCGCGTTCACGGCGAGCACGGGCGCGACGTGATCGACATCGACGGCAACAGCGTCAAATACACGCTCCTGCGGCGCGCGCTGCGTCCCTTCGCCGAGCGCTACATCGCGCTGTCTTTGGATCTCGAGGGATGGCTGCGCGAGCGTATCGGCGTCGGACCGGACAAGCTGGTGCACATTTGCAACGGCGTGGACATGCATTGGTTCCAGCCGGCCAGTAGCGGCCGCGCGCCGCTGCCGGTCCCGGACTTCGCCGGACCGGATGCGTTCGTTGTCGGTTCGGTGCTGCGGATGCAGCCGGTGAAGGATCCGATGAATCTGGTGCACGCGTTCGTTCGTCTGCTCGCGCGCTGGCCGCGGTTGCGCGCGCGCGCGCGCCTGGTGCTGATCGGCAACGGACCGCTTTATACCGAAGCCGAGAACGAGTTGCGCTCGGCCGGCGTCGAGCAGTTCGCATGGCTACCCGGCGCTCGCAACGACGTGGCGCAGCTCCTTCGCGGCTTCGATGCGTTCGTCCTGCCGTCGCTGGCGGAGGGAATTTCCAACACCATTCTCGAAGCGATGGCAACCGGTCTGCCGGTCGTGGCGACGAGGGTCGGTGGAAATCCTGAACTGATTCGCGACGGCGAGACCGGCGTGCTGGTGCCGCGCTCGGATCCGGAAGCGTTGGCGCATGCGTTACGGACGTACATCGAAGACCCGGCGCTCGCCGCGCGCCACGGTCGCGCCGGACGGGCGCGCGTGGAACAAGAATTCAGCCTGGAGGCGATGATGCGGCGCTACATGGCTGTTTACGATGATGTGCTCGGCGTTGCGCCGACGAAATCGGCAGCGTAGGAAATCGGCGCATGTGCGGAATTGTGGGGATTTTCGATACCCAAGGTCGGCGCGAGATCGACGCCGCGCTGCTGGCGCGCATGAATGAATCCGTGTTTCACCGCGGGCCGGATGAAGGCGGCGTTCATCGCGAACCCGGGGTGGGGCTGGGGCATCGACGCTTGTCGATCATCGACCTTTCTTCCGGCCAGCAACCGTTGTACAACGAGGATCGTTCGGTTGTCGTGGTGTTCAACGGCGAGATCTACAACTTCCAGGAACTGGTGCCCGAACTCGAAGCGGCGGGCCATCGCTTCGGCACGCACAGCGATACCGAGGTGATCGTCCACGGATGGGAGCAGTGGGGCGAAGCGTGCGTGACGCGCTTTCGCGGCATGTTCGCGTTCGCGCTGTGGGATCGCAACCGCGAGACCTTGTTTCTTGCCCGCGACCGGCTGGGTAAGAAGCCGCTGTACTACGCGACGTTGCCGACGGGCGAGCTTATATTCGGTTCCGAGCTGAAAGCGCTGCTGCTTCACCCGGGGCTTCGCCGTGACGTCGAACCGCGAGCGGTGGAAGACTACTTCGCGTACGGCTACGTGCCCGATCCGAAAACCATATTGAAGAACGTACACAAGCTCGCGCCCGCCCACACGCTCGCGCTTCGGCGCGGCGCGGCGACGGCCGCCCCGCGGGAATACTGGGACGTATCTTTCAAACCGCATGCGAACATGAGCGAAGCGGCCGCAGGGCAGGAGTTGATCGAGCGACTGCGCGAAGCCGTGAAGATTCGATTGATGTCCGAAGTTCCGCTCGGTGCGTTTCTATCGGGCGGCGTCGATTCGAGCGCGATCGTCGCGTTGATGGCGGGACTGTCGCGAGAACCGGTGAACACGTGCTCGATTTCGTTCGGTGACCCGGCGTACAACGAATCGCAGTTCGCGCAACAAGTGGCGACGCGCTATCACACGCGCCATCATGTCGAGCGGGTTGACACCGATGACTTCGATCTGATCGACGTGCTCGCGCGCGCCTACGACGAACCGTTCGCCGACAGCTCGGCGATTCCGACGTACCGCGTTTGTCAGCTTGCGCGCAAACGCGTGACGGTCGCGCTGTCGGGCGACGGCGGCGACGAAACGATGGCGGGCTACCGGCGCTATCGTTGGCATATGTACGAGGAACGAGTGCGCCGGCTGCTGCCGCAGGCGGTGCGCGGACCGCTCTTTGGGGCGCTTGGCTGGCTCTATCCGAAGCTCGATTGGGCGCCGAAAGTATTGCGGGCTAAGTCAACGTTTCAGGCGATCGCCCGTGAATCGGTCGCCGGTTACTTTCACAGCGTGTCCTTCATGCCGGATTACCTGCGCCGGCATCTGTTCAACTCGACGTTTCGCCGCGAGCTGCAGGGCTATGAAGCGATCGAGGTGTTGCGCGCGCACGCGCACCGCGCGCCGAGTGACGATGCGCTCGCTCGTATTCAATATCTCGACATCAAGACTTACCTGCCGGGCGACATTCTGGTGAAGGTCGACCGGGCCAGCATGCAGCACGCGCTGGAAGTGCGCGTGCCGATCCTCGATCACCAGATCGTCGAATGGCTTTCCGGCCTGCCGGCGAGCCTGAAACTGAACGGACGCGAGGGTAAATATCTTTTCAAGCGGGCACTCGAACCGTACGTGCCGGACAGCGTGCTGTATCGCCCGAAGATGGGCTTCGCGGTGCCGATCGCGAGTTGGTTTCGCGGCCCGTTGCGCGAGCGCGTCCGTACGGCGGTCCTTGGGCCGACGCTTGCGGATACCGGTCTCTTCGATCAGGCCTACCTGCGCACGTTGGTCGACCAGCACCAGTCGGGACAAAACGATCACAGCGCGCCGCTGTGGTCGCTCTTGATGTTCGAGTCGTTCTATCGAAACGTCCTGCATGCGTAGGTATCGTGAGGATTCTCACCTTTACCACGCTCTACCCGAACGCGGCACAGCCGCGTCACGGACTATTCGTCGAACATCGCCTGCGCCGGCTATTGCAAACCGGCGAGGTCGAAGCGCGGGTTGTCGCACCGGTGCCGTGGTTCCCGTTTCGCTCGGCGCGCTTCGGTTCGTACGCGCGCTATGCCGCGGTGCCGGCGAGCGAACGGCGATTCGGAATTGAATTGCAGCATCCGCGCTATTTGGCCTTGCCGAAGATCGGCATGAGTCTCGCGCCCCTGTTGTTGGCGCGTGCCGGGATGGCCGCGCTGCGTCGAATGAGCGCAACTTTCGATCTTATCGACGCGCATTACTTCTACCCCGATGGCGTGGCGGCTGCGTTGATCGCGCGTCGACTGAACAAGCCGGTCGTGATTACGGCGCGCGGCAGCGACGTTAATTTGCTCCCGCAATTCGCGTTGCCGCGACGTTGGATTCGTTGGGCGGCAGGGCGGGCGGCGGCGGTGATTGCGGTGTCGCAGGCGCTGAAGGACGAGATTGCGCGCCTCGGCGTCCCCGAATCGAAAGTGTCGGTGCTGCGCAACGGCGTCGATCTCGAACTGTTTCGACCGCTGGAGCGCTCGATCGTACGCAACGAACTTGGATTGCGTGGCCGCACGCTTCTTTGTGTCGGCAACCTGCTGCGTAGCAAAGGGCAAGACGTCGCGATTGAAGCATTGGCGTCCCTTCAAGACGCCGAACTCGTGATCGTGGGCGAGGGTCCCGATCGCCGGCAGTTCGAATCGCTTGCCCGCTCGCTCAACGTCGCGAATCGCGTCCGTTTCGTTGGCGGTGTGCCGCAGGAGGAGTTGGCACGCTACTATTCAGCGGCGGACGTGCTCGTGCATGCGTCCCTGCGCGAGGGCTGGCCGAACGTGTTGCTGGAAGCGCTTGCTTGCGGAACGCCGATCGTGGCGAGCCGCGTGGGTGGCGCGGCCGAGATCGTGCGCTCCGACGTGGCCGGCATGCTCGTACCCGAGCGTCGCGCCGCGGCGGTTGCCGACGCGGTAAAGCGGTTGTTCGCGCGCCCGCCGGACCGAGTCGCCACGCGCCGCTACGCGGAAGCGTTCGGCTGGGACGAGGTTGCCCGCGCACAACAAGAACTCTATCGGGCCATACTCAAGGCCGCATGAAACTTCTTTACCACCATCGCATTGGGTCAAAGGACGGCCAATACGTTCATATCGAGGAACTGGTCGGTGCGCTGCGCCGCCTCGGACATGAAGTGATCGTGGTCGCTCCGCCGGCGACCGACCGCAAGGATTTCGGCGGCGAGGCCGGGTTTGTGAGCGCGCTCAAGCGCTTCCTGCCGCGGTTCGTATACGAGCTGTTGGAGCTTGGTTACTCGGTGCTCGATTATCGGCGCGTGGCACGCGTGATTCGCGCGTCGCGCCCGGACGCGATCTATGAACGATACAACTTGTACCTGCCGTCGGGGGTGTGGGCGCACCGGCGATTCGGGTTGCCGCTGCTCATGGAGGTGAATGCGCCGCTATATGCCGAGCGTAAGAAATATAGCGGCATCTCGCTCGATGCACTGGCGCGCTGGACCGAGCGCTTTGCGTGGCGCGGTGCCGACTTTGTGCTGCCGGTGACCGCGGTGCTTGCGCGCGAGGCCGAGCAGGTGGGTGTGCCGCCGGAGCGTATCGTGGTCATTCCCAACGGGATTGATCGAGAGCGCTTTTCCAACGCACCGGCGACCGACGAGGCGAAAGCGGCGCTCGGGCTGCACGGACGCCTCGTGCTCGGCTTCGTGGGTTTCATGCGCGAGTGGCACGGGCTCGAACGCCTGATCGATTTCATTGCCGCCGCAGGCGACCCTCATCGGCACCTGTTGTTGGTCGGCGACGGGCCGGCGCGCGGCGCTCTCGAAGCCCGGGCGCGCGATCGCGGCGTCGCGACGCGGGTGACCTTTGCGGGGCTCGTGGGTCGAGATCGAATCGCCGAGCATATCGCCGCGTTCGATATCGCGTTGCAGCCGGAAGTCGTTGCCTATGCCTCGCCGCTGAAACTGTTCGAATATCTGGCGCTCGGACGCGCCGTCGTTGCACCGGCGACGCCGAACATCATGGAAGTCCTGACGCATGAATCTAATGCGCTGTTGTTCGATCCGAAATCACCGGGCGCGTTCGACGGCGCGGTGGAACGTTTGTGCGGCGACCGCGCGCTTCGAGTGCGGCTGGGCAACGCTGCCAAGGAAACCATTGATCGGAAAGGGTTGACGTGGGACAACAATGCTCGGCGCGTAGAAGCACTTTTTGAACGGTTGCTCCGCGGGCAGGGCGATTGAGTAATCCGACACAGAGCTCCTCGGGGCGCGGCGGACTGCTGGTACGCGGATCGCTGCTGCGCGTCAGCCTCCTGTTCGCCAACGTAGCCGTGGCGTTCTATTTGATGCCGTTCATCATCCACAGCATCGGCGACCGCTGGTACGGAATGTGGACGCTGGTCGGCACGTTCATGGGTTATTACGGATTTCTCGATCTGGGACTGTCCATCGCCACTCAACGTTTTCTCGCCGGCGCCCTCGGCCGGGACGACAGCGAGAGCGTCAATCAAGTATTCG
>DASWLD010000182.1:0-8555 GCA_036396275.1 Burkholderiales bacterium | reverse complement strand
GCCGCGTTCGCTGAGCCCTCGCATCGTCGCCAGCACCGGCCCGGACTGTCGCATCAACAAGTTTTCCGTGATCTCCAGGTCGAGCAGCTTCGGGTCGAACCCCAACCGACCCAACGTCGTGTCTATCAGTTCACAGAGATCGCCGTGTTGAAACTGGCGCGGCGAGATGTTCACCGCCAAGCGTAAGCGCGGCGCGCCCCTCGATCGAAATTCGCACCACTGTTCGCAGGCACGACGCAACACCCACTCACCGAGCCGCACGACCAAGCCGGTTTCCTCGGCGAGGGGCATGAACTCCGCGGGCGAAACGATCTCGCCGGAGACGCCGCGCCAACGCACCAGCGCCTCCATGGAAATGATCTTTCCGTCCTTGAGGTTGACTATCGGCTGATAATGGAGCTGAAAATCGTCGTGCTCGAGGGCGAGCCACAAGGCGCTCTCCTGCGCCAGTCGTTCGTGTGCCTTGTCGGTCATGTCGGCCGAGAAGAACTGATAGGCATTGCCGCCGGACTCCTTGGCTCGATACATGGCGATGTCGGCGTTGCGCACCAGCCCCTCGACGCTCTCCTCGTCGTCGGGAAAGAGCGTAATGCCGATGCTCGCGCTGGTGTATAGCTCATGCTTGTCGACGTGAAACGGCTGCGTGAACGCATCCAAGATTTTATGCGCGACGCGCCCGACATTTTGCACCTGTCGAATATCGGCGAGGATCAGCGCGAACTCATCACCCGAGAGGCGCGCCAAGGTGTCGCCCTGACGCACGCAACCTTCGATTCGTTCCGCCACCCGCCGCAGGAACGCGTCACCCAGCGTGTGTCCGAGGCTGTCGTTGATCACTTTGAAGCGATCGAGATCGAGAAACATCACGGCAACCCGGCACTCGTGACGCTGCGCGTCGACCATGCTCTGCGTCAAACGATCGACGAACAGCAGCCGATTGGGAAGCCCGGTCAACGAATCGTGGTGCGCCAGAAAATCGAGATGCTCTTCCGCGCGCTTGCGCTGGATGACGCTGCCGAGCTGCGCCGCGACCGCGAAAGCAAGCCGCAGCAGCCGACCGTCTTCGTGCTTCGCATCGCGCGCAAAAAACTCGAGCACCGCGATCACCTCCTGTCCCGAGAGCACAGGCACGCCCAAGCCCGACCGCAAGCCCACCTTCTCGGAGACCGACGCACGCGACAAGTCCCCTTCTTCGCGCAGGTCGCGCAGCCATACCGGCTGGCGCGTATCCCACACTCGGCCGGGCAACCCCTTGCCGGGCGCGAAGGTGCAGCGCAGACTGGCGGCGCGCAATTTCTCGAATCCGCTTTCGCGACAGTACCATGCGTCGCTGCATTCGATCACGGCGTCGTCGGCGCGCGGTATCCACGCCTGGGCGTACGTCCAGCCGGTGGTTTCGCACACCTTGGCGAGCGTCACCGTCAATGCCGATTGCATATCCGCGGCCTCGGCAACCGCCTGAGTGATCGTTTGCAATACCCGCAGTTCCTCTTCCATTTGCTTGCGCTGCGTCATGTCGCGCAGAATCATGGTGAAGCTCGTGCGGCACCCGTCGGAGAATTTCGAAATGCTGACGTCGACGGGAAACTCAGTGCCGTCCCCCCGTCGGCAATAGATTTCACCGCCCCCGTCGGTGCAGCACGTCGCCGCGCCGTCGGCCAGTAGACGTTGTACTCGCTCGCGTTGCTGCGCGAAGTAACGAACCGGCAACAGCTTATCGAGACCCAAGCCGACTACGTCCGCGGCCGAGTAGCCGAACATCCGTTCCGCGCCTTGGTTGAAGACCTCGATGCGCAAGTTTTCGTCCGTCACGATCACGGCATCGGCGA
This sequence comes from Burkholderiales bacterium, assembly GCA_036396275.1. Classification (GTDB taxonomy): domain Bacteria; phylum Pseudomonadota; class Gammaproteobacteria; order Acidiferrobacterales; family Sulfurifustaceae; genus JACQFZ01. The sequence continues at coordinate 6,726 of DASWLD010000182.1, read as the reverse complement.
CGATGTGAAGAATGTTCTGGAAGCGCGCGTCGCTCGCGCGCCGTTCGGCTTCGGACCGCGCGTGCGCGCGGCGCAGACGCGTTTCGCGTAGTTCCCGCTGTACCGTCGGGCACAGTCGTCTGAGATTGTCCTTGACAACGTAGTCTTGCGCGCCCGCCTTCATCGCCGCGACGGCCGTGTCCTCGCCCATCGTGCCTGAAACAAAAATGAAAGGCGCGTCGCCGTCGCGCTCGCGCACGATAGCGAGTGCTTCGGCGCCGCTGAAGCGCGGCATCGTGTAGTCGCTGAAGATAATGTCCCACGATTGACGTTCGAGCATGGCGCGCAAGTCCACGGCCGTATCCACGCGTTCGTACGCCGTTTGGTAGCCCCCGCGCGCCAGCTCGCGCAACAACAGTTGCGCGTCGTCGTCGGAGTCGTCGACGATCAGCGCGCGCAGCGGTATCGCGTCATCCATCTGACTTCACACCACGCAAATTCCATTTGACATGTCCTCTCCGCGTGTCGCAGCGCCACCTGCCGTCGCCGCGGCCGCGATGCTCCACGTAACCACATTGGATAAACTTACCTGTTCCTGCCTCGGCGCTAACCGGATCGGCGAATGTTCCGCCGCGATCGCGACGCCACTGCGCTCCGGGAGTGTGTAAAAAAAGCCCCGTCCAGGGACTTTTTCAACTCGTTCGCGCGGCGCATGTCCGTGCTCACGCCCGAAATTTCAACCACTGGCGTGTTTGAAACTTCGGCGCGCCACTTTTCGGCTGCGCCGTCCATGCTTCGCCGAAAAGTCCATGGCCGAAATCCTCTCGACCCGTTCGCCGCTTCGCGGCTCACCCTTGTGGCGCGCGGGATTTGCCTTTCGACAAACCCCTAGTTGGAGAGTAGTCGACTGGAGCGCATTAGGAATAGCCGACTGGGGGAGGAAGACAATGGCGACCGCTTCGTGGGGTTCCCGGTAGGAGAAAAACCAACAAGACTGTAGGGGTTGTTGGGTCGCGAAATGTCCAGTGCTTCCGCTGGCCCTCCGTATTGCATCCCCCCTGCGAAGCCGGTGCGGCGAGATAAACCGCGCCGCCGCTAATCAATTGACGGCCATCCCCTAACCGCGAGGCGGCGCGTGTTTACACCTCGGTACGGGAGCCGATTTCTGCACACCGGCATGCTTGCGCGACGGCGCCGGAATCGCTCTCTTCAAACGGTGGTCGTGACGGCGGCGCAAGGAAGAATAGCTTTACGCCGACGCCCCAGGGCAGGTTACGGAGATCCCGGTTCCAGCGGCGTATTCCAACCGATTGAGGCGGATTCCGTTGCTTTTGAAACTAACCGTGTGGGCCAGGCCTAAACGTCGCTCGGCGGGTTGTTGAGCCCCCAGTTCCAAGGCCGAATCTCGACGGACGCAAAGAGACCGGCGCGACTGTACGGGTCGTCCGCGACGAACGAGCGCACGCTGGCGAGATCTTCCGCCTCGACGATCAGCAAGGTTCCGTTCATCGTGACACCGTCGTCGCGCAAGGTCGGTCCGGCGACGCGCACCGTGACTGCGTGCTTTCCGGGATTGCGCAGGTAGTCCCGATGGGCCGGCCGCGCGGCGGCTCTAACCGACTCCATGGCGGGCTTGTCCGATCCGAACACCATAAAGTACATGCGTCGCCTCCGGTTTGGCCCCTGGTTTCGTGCAGCGCTCAGGCGGGAGTCAATCGAAAATCATACTCCGCCGTCCAATAGTCCTGGATCATCGCCGCGCCCCCGGGCGCGGTTCCCGCTTTGTGCTTCTTAAAATCAACGATCAACGTTTGCTTCACGGCGAAAACGGCGTCGGAATCCAGATACGGGTCGCCGGCCACAAAGAGATGCGTTATCACCGGCCGGTAGCCGGGCGCGGAAACGATCATATGAATATGCGCGGGGCGAAACGCATGCCGCCCGGTCGCACGCAGCAACGCGCCGACCGGCCCGTCGGTGGGAATCGAGTAGCTGACCGGCTTGACGGTGCGGAATAGAAATCGACCTTCGGAATCGGCCCTGAACTTCCCGCGCATTTGCATCGCCGTCAGCTCGGGCCGCTGCACGTCGTACAAACCATCGCCGTCGACTTGCCAGACATCGAGCTCCGCCCCGGCGATCGGCTTGCCATCCACCGTCAGCACCCGACCGAGTACCACGGTCGGCTCGCCGGCGGCTCCGTTCGCGATGGAGTCGCCGAATCGCTTCGGTGGCGCGCCCGCGCGATGGAACGGGCCGAATACCGTCGTCTCCGTCGCGCCGGCGGGCTTTCGGTGATTGATGGCGTCCACCAGCATCGACACACCCAGCGTATCCGACAACAAAATGAACTCCTGTCGCTTGTCGTCGCATTTATGACCGACCGCGGTCAGGAACTTGATCGCCTCGAACCACTCGGCTTCGGTCGGCTCGATCTCGCGCACGAAAGCGTGCAGGTGGCGAATCAGACCCGTCACGATTTCCTTGAGTCGCGGGTCGCGCGTACCGGCGTGGCTTGCCAGGACGACGTCGGTGAGATTGGCTTCGTTGAAATTTTGCATGCACGGCTCCCGGACGCGGAACGACTAACCCCTACGCGACCGAACTCGGCCCGATACCGATCGGCGCCGGCGCGAGCTGGACCACGCGGCGAAACAACTGTTCGAACTCCTGCTTCGGCTTGATTCCGAACAGCGGATCGTCGTTTTCCTTGAATGCCTTCGCCATCGATTCCCAGTCCGATTCCGTCAATGTTTTCTTCGCGAGCGGCAGAACCTCCTCCTCCTCGCGCTGCATGTGTGCCCAATGGAAATCGGCGTAGCTCTCGACCGCGCGCGCGAATTCGTCGAACTTGCCGAAAGTCTCATACGCCACCAGGCTTTCCATGAGCCGGCGGATGAGCGTGCCGCCGAACGCATGCTCGGCTTCCAGGCTGTCGAGCAGCGCCGCGGCCTGGGGGTTGCGCGTGCGCACGGCGGCGAACAGGTAGCGATCCTCTTTCGGGTGGTGCAGCTTCTCCGGGAACGAGACGATATAGTCGAGCATCGCGTGCAGAACGACAAAATCGGGCTTCTCCCCGTGATCGCGTACTCGGCGCGTGAGATGAATCAGGCCGTGCAGCACCGCGGCGATGGAACGATGTTCATCCTCAATGATGCGTACCGCTTCGTGCATGGTTCCTCTCTTGACGCGAATCGCGCCGATCCCATGGGTTCACTTTCGCAGGCGGCGCTGTACCGGAAAGCAGCGAATGTCCCATCGGCTCTCGACGAAGCCCCAGATGCCGCGCGGAAACTTCAACGTGACGATCACCGCCAGCAAGCCGAGCGCGATCAGATACCAAGTGCCGTAGTCGCTGAATACCTTCGAAAGCACGAAATACAGCAGCGCACCGATCAGCGGCCCTTCGATGGTGCCGAGTCCGCCAATGATAACCATGAAGATCACCACCGGCGACCACTGTACGCCAAAGGCGGCGTCCGGCGAAATGCGCAGGTTGTTGAGAAAGTACAACGCCCCGGCGATACCGAAGCCGAACCCCGCGATCACGTACACCCAGAACTTGGTACGCTGCACGTCGATGCCCTGGCTCGCCGAGGCGGCTTCGCTGTCGCGAATCGCGGTGAGCGCGAGGCCGAAGCGCGAACGCAGCAAGAGATAGACCAGCGCAATCGAACCAAACACGGCCGCGAGGGCGATCCAAAACGTCGCCGCTTCGCGCGTCCAGCGCGCGATCCCGTAGAGCGCGGTGAAGCTCGTACCGGATCCGCCGCCCACCGCGGAAACGTTCGCCACGCTGAGACGGTAAATCTCCGCGATGGCCCAAGTGCCGATCGCGAAATAGCCGCCTTGTAGGCGAAAAACGATCTGCGACGTCGGGATCGCCATCAGCGCCGCCGCGACCCCGGCAAGCGGTATGCACAGAAATGGATTCAGTCCCAGAAAATTTCCGAGCACGATAAGCGTGTATCCGCCAACGCCGATAAACGCTTGTTGGCCGATGGAAACCATGCCGCCATAACCACCCAATAAATTCCACATCTGCGCCATCACCAATAGGCAGGCGAATTCGGTGAATTGCCGCAGCAGACTCGAATCGGCCCAAAATGGCATCGATGCCAGCACAATGAACAAGATCGCACCGACGACCGTGGTCGCGCGACTCGCACGCGTGGCGCGCTCAATCTGGATCGTCGCGGTGGTGTTGGAATCGGCGACAGCCATGGGTCGTTATTCGCGTGTCTTCGGAAATAATCCGGTAGGTTTGAACAGCAGGACCGTAACGAACACCACGTGGCCGACCAGAATCCCCCAGCCGGGATCGACGCGAAAACCGATCGACTGCGCCACGCCCAGTATGACGCCGCCGGCGAACGTGCCCCAGAACGATCCCATCCCGCCGATAATCACCGCCTCGAACCCGTAGATGAGCTGCGCCGGTCCATCGCCCGGCGACATGGTCGTGCGCATCCCGTGAAGAATCCCGGCGACCCCGAGGACGCCGATCGCGATGCCGGTCGCCATCGCATAGACCCGGCGATTGTCGACGCCGACGAGCGCGGCCGCCTCGTGGTCGTCGGAGGTGGCGCGAAACGCGCGCCCCAGCCGGGTATGGTTGAAGAACCACTGAAACACACCGGTGATCGCGAGCGCGGCGCCAAAGGTCAGCAGCGGCAGCCATCCGACCGCGAGCCCCCGCCCGAGCGCGATGCTGCCGGTTTCGACGCCGCCGCCGGGAATCGAGCGGGTATCGGCGGAAAATATTTCGAGCAGCAGATTCTGGATGATGATCGACAGGCCGAAGGTGACGACCAACGACGGCAAGGGATCCCTGCCGATGGTGCGCGTCAGTACGCCGTGTTGTACCGCGTAGCCGATGCCGAAAGCGAGCGGCACGACCAGCAGCATCGCGGCGAAGGCGTTCACATGCAGCGTATCGACGATCACGAAGCCGATGAACGCCGTGAGAATGACGAAATCGCCGTGGGCGACGTTGACCAACCGCATGACGCCGAACATCAGCGACAAGCCGATCGCGAACAAAGCGTACAGACCGCCGAGCATGACGCCTTGCAAAATCGTGTCGATCCAGGAAATCATACGACTACCACTGCATCCGCAGATGAACGCAGATAAAACAACAGATGAACGCGGATAGAAGAAATACTGTCATCTTGTTTCTGCCATCTGCGTTCATCTTAGTTAGGTCATCTGCGTCCATCTGCGGATTGATTTTCATACGCCAAAGTACGCCTGCGAAATTCGATCGGTCGACAGCTCCGCCGATTTGCCGGTCAGCGACACCCGGCCTTCCTGAAAACAGTAGAGTCGATCGGTCACGCGCATCGCCATGGAAACGTCCTGCTCCACGATGACGAGCGTGAGGCCCTCGTCGCGCAGCCGCGGAAGCGCGTCGTAGATATTCTTGATAACGATCGGCGCGAGACCGAGCGACAGCTCGTCGCAAATTAAAAGCTTCGGATTCGACATGAGCGCGCGGCCGATGGCCGCCATCTGCTGTTCGCCGCCCGACAACGCGGTCGACGGAAGACGCCGGCGATTCGCAAGCGCCGGAAACGTTTCATAGACGCGCTCCAGCGCCCAGGGGCCCGGCCGCCGGCTGTAGGCGCCCATCCGCAGATTTTCCTCGACCGTCAGGCTCGGAAACAGCCGACGGCCTTCCGGCACCATCGCAACCCCTATCGCCACGATTCGCCCCGCCGGAAGATCCCCGATCGGCTCCCCCTCGAAACGGACCGACTCGCGCGGCGCCGGCATGAGACCGCAAATCGTTTTCAGGAATGTCGTCTTGCCGGCGCCGTTGGCGCCGATGACGGCGACGATTTCCCCCGAGTGAACTTCGAAATCGATGCCGAACAGCGCCTGAAAGTCGCCGTAGAACGCGGTCAACGCGTGCGTCTCGAGCAGCGCGGCCATGGCGCTACACTTCGATGCCCATGTAGACGCGCTTCACTTCGCGGTCGTTCATTACCTCCCGAGGCGCGCCTTCCGCGAGTTTCGAACCGAAGTTGATCACCAGCAGCCGGTCGGCGACCGCGAGCAGCGCGTGCACCACGTGCTCGATCCAGATGATCGTGATGCCGCTCGCTTTGATTTCCCGAATCAACGCGACCAAGGCCTTGGCTTCGTGTTCGCTGAGACCCCCGGCGATCTCGTCGAGCAGCAGCAACTTCGGTTTCGTCGCGAGGGCGCGCGCGAGTTCCAGGCGTTTGCGCTCGAGCAGCGGGAGCGAACCGGACAGGTGATTGGCTTTGTCGCGCAGGCCGGTTTTCTCCAGTATCGCGACGCACGCCGGATAGGCGTCGGCTTCCGCGCTCGCGCCGCCGTACGTCGCGCCGACCAGGAGATTCTCCAGGACGGTCATGCCCGCGAACGGATGCGGGATCTGATACGAGCGGCCGATGCCGCGGCGGCAGCGTTGGTGCGCCGGCGCGGCGCCGATATCGGCGCCGTCGAGCAACACACGGCCGCGATCCGGCCGCACGTCGCCGCCGATCAAATTGAACAAGGTGGTCTTGCCGGCGCCGTTCGGGCCGAGAATCCCGAGCGTCGTGCCGGTTTCGAGCTCGACGCTTATGTCGTCAATGACCTTAAGCGCGCCGAAACTCTTCGAGACACTTTGGAGCGAAAGAATAGAGGCCATCGGCGCACTACATAAAAATAAAACTAAGCACATTCCCCCTCCCTCCCCCTCCCCCGCAAGCGGGGGGTGCGGTGGAGCCTTGG
>DASWLD010000181.1:0-6669 GCA_036396275.1 Burkholderiales bacterium | reverse complement strand
CCGTGTATCCAATGGCGCCGCCCGAAGGCCGCGCCACACCCGAATACACGTTGAGGACCCATGTGTGGGTTATCAGCACCGCCGGTGGAAACGCGACCCGGTTTGGGTGCTGGCGAATACGGCGCCGTTCGATCGGTGCCGCAATTAAGGTCGCCCTTATACCATAGAGCACATCGGGGGAACAACGAATCGCCCGGGTTTTTGTAGGCCGTATCCTGCGGCGGGCCTTTATTTTGTTCGCCCGGGCCCCCAAAATAATCGCTATAGCGGCATCAGCCGCAACGCCGCTTGTTGGTTATGCCCGTTACCGTCAAAACCCCGGAAGAAATCGAGAAGATGCGCGTCGCCGGCCGCCTGGCCGCCGAGGTGCTCGACATGATCACGCCTCACGTTGTTGCCGGTGTGACCACCGGCGAACTCGATCGCTTATGCCACGAGTATATCGTCAACGAACAGCAAGCCGTTCCGGCACCGCTCAATTACAAAGGCTTTCCGCGTTCCATCTGCACCTCCGTGAATCACCAGGTCTGCCACGGCATTCCGGGCGAAAAGCGCTTGAAGAAGGGCGACATCGTCAACATCGACGTTACCGTCATTAAGGACGGCTTCCACGGCGACACGAGCCGCATGTTTTTTATCGGCGAACCGCCGATCCAGGCGCGGCGGCTCGTCGACATCACGCGCGAATGCATGTACCGCGGAATCGAACAGGTTCGGGCCGGCGCCCACCTCGGCGACATCGGTCACGCGATTCAGTCGCACGCGGAACGCCACGGGTTTTCGGTGGTGCGGGAATACTGCGGCCACGGCATCGGGCGAATTTTCCACGAAGACCCGCAAGTTCTACACTACGGCGAACCCGGCGCCGGCATGGAGCTCGTTTCCGGACTGACCTTTACCGTTGAACCCATGATCAACGCCGGCCGCCCCGAGGTCCGACTCCTGCCCGACAACTGGACGGTCGTCACCCGCGACCATTCGCTGTCGGCCCAATGGGAGCATACGGTGTTGGTCACCGACGCCGGCTACGAAATCCTAACCCCCTCGGCCAGCGGCGCGCCGTGAGCGCGCGGCTCGATCGCGAAGATATTTTCGACGCCGCTGCGTTCGAACGCGATCTGCGTCGCGCGAGCGCTCCGCTCGAGGTCTTTCGCTCGGCATTGCGTGCCGGGCGCGCGCGCCTTCAAGAAGCCTATATGGCGTCGCCGCGGCGCGCGCCGCAAGTCGTCGGCCTGCATGCCTGGCTGGTCGACGAGCTGCTGACGCATGCCTGGCAGCATCACTTCGCCGCGGCGCCCAAGCGCATGCGCGTGGCGCTGGTCGCGGCCGGCGGCTACGGCCGCGGCGAATTGCACCCGGCATCCGACGTCGACATCATGATTCTGCTCAAGCGCGGCTCGGCGAAGGCCGGTCCGTTCGTCGAGGCGTTCGTGCGTTTCCTCTGGGACATGGGGCTCGAAATCGGCCACAGCGTGCGCTCGATCAAGGAGTGCGTGCGCGAAGCGAAAAGCGACGTCACGGTCGCCACGAATCTCATGGAAACGCGACTGCTGGCCGGCGATGCCGCCGTGTTCAACAAGATGCACCGGCTCACCCACGCTCGCAAGATCTGGCCGAGCGCGAAGTTCTTCGCCGCCAAGCGTTCGGAGCAAGCGGAGCGCCATCTAAAATTCGACGATACCGCCTATAACCTCGAACCGAACATCAAGGAAGGTCCGGGGGGATTGCGCGACATTCAGACCATCAGCTGGGTGACGCAGCGACACTTCGACACGCAGGCGCTGCACGAATTGGTCGAACGCGAGTTTCTGAGCGAACTGGAATATCGCACGCTGGTGCGCGGTCGCGACCTTCTGTGGCAGATACGCTGCGGCCTGCACTATCTGTCGGGACGCCGTGAGGAGCGACTGTTGTTCGATCATCAGCGCACGCTCGCGAAACTTTTCGGCTACCGCGATCGTCCGGGCGTGCTCGCGGTCGAGTTGTTCATGAAGCGCTACTACCGCACGATCAAGGATCTGTCCCTGCTGAACGAAATTCTATTGCAGCACTTCGACGAGGCCATTCTCGCGCGCGGCCGCCCGAAGATCGTGCCGATCAATCGCCGGTTCCAATCGCACAACGGCTTTCTCGAAGCTCGCAATAGCCGCGTGTTCGCGCGCACGCCGTTCGCGTTGATCGAGCTGTTTCATCTGAAACAATTGCACCCGGAGCTCAAGGGCGTGCGCGCCGACACGATTCGATTGGTGCGCGCGAACTTGCGCCGAATCAACGCCGCCCTCCGCAACGATATCGCCTGCCGCAGCTTGTTCATGGAGATCATGCGCTCGCCGACCGGTATCACCCACGAACTGCGCCGCATGAACGCCTACGGCGTGCTCGGCCGCTATATCCCGGCCTTTGGACGCATCGTCGGGCAGATGCAACACGACTTGTTTCATGTCTACACCGTCGACGAGCACGAACTTTTCGTCGTGCGCAATCTGCGCCGCATGACGATTGCGCAACACCGTCACGAGCTTCCGCTCGCAAGCAATATCATCCAGAGCGTGGTCAAGCCCGAGCGCCTGTATCTCGCCGGCCTCTTTCACGACATCGCCAAAGGCCGCGGCGGCGATCATTCGACGCTCGGCGAACGGGATGCCGAAGACTTTTGCCGGCTGCACGAGATGAGCGAATACGACACGCGCCTGGTGAAATGGCTCGTCCGTTACCACCTCACGATGTCCGAGACCGCGCAGCGCCAGGACATTTTCGACCCGCAAGTGGTGCGCCGCTTCGCCGAGCACGTCGGCGACAAGGAACATCTCGATAATCTTTATCTACTCACGGTCGCCGACATGCGCGGCACCAGTCCGAAGATTTGGAACCCGTGGCGCGATCGTCTCCTGAGCCTGCTGTACCACTCGACGTTGCACGAATTGCGCGTCGGCGTCGCCAAGCCGCTCGACCTCGACGCGCGCGTCAAGGATTTGCGCACCGAGGTCATGCGCCGCCTGACGGCACGCGGAATCGCGCGCGCCGTCGTCGAAGCGCACTGGGCGCGGATGGATACGGAGTATTTCCTGCGACACGATGCCGAGAGTCTCGCGTGGCACACGCAGGTCATCACGAGCGCCGCGGCATCGGAACTGCCGCTCGTGGCGGTGCGCTACCACCCGGAAGCCGGCGGCACGCAAATCCTCACCTACACACCCGACCGCGACGGCTTGTTCGTCGACCTCACCGCCGGTATCGACCGCTTGAATCTTTCGATCTGGGACGCGCGTATTCACACGACGCGTTTCGGCTTCGGCCTCGATACGTTCGTCGTGCTCGATCACGCGGGCAAACCCATCAACGACCCGGAAGACCTCGACAAGATTCGAAACGTCATGCGCGAACAGCTGCTCCACCCGCAGCCCGGCCGCGATATCGTACACGCGCAACTGCCGCGAACGCTCAAGCACTTCCCCACCAAGACGCAAGTGGCGTTCGCTGCCGCGCCGAACGGCCAGACGACGGTGATGGAAGTGACGGCGCAGGATCGGCCCGGCTTGCTCTATCAAGTCGCGCTGGCGTTTACCGCCTGCAAGGTGCGGCTGGTGACCGCCAAGATCGCCACCTTCGGCGAGCGCGCCGAAGACATTTTTTTCATCGTCACGCGCGACGGCCAGTTGGTAACCGACCCAACGCTGCGCAAATCGCTCGTCGAGGAAATCGTCCGGCGCCTGGATCCGGCGTCTTCCGAACCGGAGGAAGCTCGGGCGGTCGGCGCGTAGCGCTGCGATCGCACGCGTCGATTCCGCGCCGGAGATACTCTCCTAAAAGCGGCGCGGCCGCTTCGGCGCCGTGGGTTGCGCCTCGTCCGCTTGCGCCAGCGCCGGCGTCGGGGTTCGCGCCATGAAGCGTTTGATGCCTCGCAGAATTCCCTCGGCCATGTCGCGCTGAAAACGCGACGAGCGCAGCTTGCGCTCCTCGGCGGGATTGGAAATGAACGCCGTTTCGACGAGCACCGACGGAATATCCGGCGCTTTCAATACCATGAACCCCGCCTGCCGCACCGCGCCCATGTGCACGGGTCCGACGCGGCGCAATTCCGTCAGCAGGTCGCCGCCGAATACCAGGCTGTCTTGAATCGTCTTCGTTTGTGACAGATCCACCAGCACCTTGGCGAGCACGTCGTCCATCTCGTTCAGACTGACACCGCCGACCAAATCCGCGGCGTTCTCCTTGTCGGCGATGATTTTTGCCATCGCATCGGTTGCGCCCTTTTCAGAAAGCGCATACACCGACGAACCAGACGCCTGCCTTCCCGGCAATGCATCGGCATGAATCGAGACAAATAAGTCCGCGCGCTGCTGGCGCGCGCGCCGAAACCGCTCGCGCAGTCCGACGTAGTAGTCGCCGTCGCGAATCAGCACCGCGCGCATGCCGGGGTTTGCATTCACGAGTCGCGCCAACTGACGCGCGATTCCGAGGGTTACATCTTTCTCGCGCGTTCGATAGCGCCGCCCGATCGCGCCGGGATCCTCGCCGCCGTGACCGGCGTCAATCGCCACGGTGAAGGGTCTTTTCGATTCCGCGGGACCCGATCGACGCGGGCCGCTTCGCGACGATTCGCCATCGGCTTTCTTCTCCTCGCGCAACGCACGTTCATCGACAAGGTCGATCACCAGGCGATGGCCATAGTCGCCGGCGGGCCCAAGCAAGAACGAACGCGGCTGCGCCGCCGCTTTCAAATCGAGCACGATGCGCAATCGATCGTTGTCGGAGCGGCCGCTGCGCATGGCGGCGAGCAAGGGACCCGAGACGTCGACGTCCGGCATGACGCCGGCGAACTCGGCGTTTTCAAGGTCGATGACGACGCGGTGCGGATCGGTCAACGTGAACACGCGATGTTCGAGCGGTGCGCTCAGGTCGAATACCAAGCGCGTGTGGTCCGGTGCACGCCACTGACGAAGACTCTGCACGGTGACGCCGGCATGCGCCACGAGCGGCGCAAGACAAACAAACGCGATGAGAAATCGGCGGAAGTTACTCATTCACCCAAGTGCTCGAAGCGCCGCCGCGCCGATGTCGGAGTGGGCTTGCAGTTGCAACACGCGTCCTCGCTCGTTGGACAAGCGAATCATAACGTCTAGATCGGGCACCGGCAAAACCGAGCCGGCGCGCTCCGGCCACTCGACGATGCAGATACTCTCTCCGTTAAAATAGTCGCGCAGACCGAGAAATTCGAGCTCGCCCGGATCGGCGACACGATAGAAATCGAAATGATACGCCCGCGTGTCGCCGAGGTCGTACGGTTCGACCAGCGTGAAAGTCGGGCTCGTGACGGGACCGGTGTGACCCAATCCTCGCAGCACGCCTCGAACCAGGGTGGTCTTACCCGCGCCGAGCGGCCCGCGAACGTATATCCGGCACGCCCGGGGAAGGATCGCGGCGAGGCGCGTGCCGAGCGCCTCGGTCTGAGACTCATCCGCGCTCGCGATCTCTACCGTCGCCATGCACGATCCGGTTCAAGCCGCCCCGAAGATGCGGGTACAGATCCGATGCGATCAGTCCGATCTCGCTCGACGCGGCGGCCGCATCGCCGGCGGTCGCGTGCAGCCACACACCGAAGCGCGCCGCGTCGGGCGCCGCCAGCCCCTGCGCGCGCAATGCCGCGATGACGCCGGTCAAGACATCCCCCATACCGGCGCTCGCCATCCCGGGGTTGCCGCGATCGCAAAGCCAGACCGCGTCGGCCGTCGCGATCAGCGTCCCCGCCCCTTTCAGTACGCAGACACCGCCGTAGCGCTTGACCAGTTTCCTGACGGCGGCGATGCGGTCGCGCTGTACCGCCGCGGTCGTCGTTTTGAGCAACCGTGCGGCCTCACCCGGATGCGGGGTGAGAATCCAATCCGGCCGGCGCACGGGCTTCGCCGCGAGGAGATTGAACGCGTCCGCGTCGACAACCATCGGCAACCGCGCTTTGAGCGCGGTCCGCCAGATGGCGCGCGACCACGGCGTGATCGATAGCCCGGGACCGAGCGCAACGACGGACGCGCGCCGAACGAGCGGCGTCAGTTCGCTGGGCGTGCGCACGCCGAAACAGAGCAGCTCCGGGCGCGCGGCATTCAACACCGCCGCATGCTGGGGGTGCGTGGCAACCGTGACCAGTCCCGCGCCGGTCCGAAGCGCGGCCTCCCCGCACAGCCGCGCGGCTCCCGGCATGCCGAGTCCGCCGCCGATGACGAGTACATGTCCAAAGTTCCCCTTGTGTGCATTGCGTCGCCGCCGGGGTAACAAACCGCGCATTTCGGGGCCCGTCAAGCGGCGCGCGAGCGCGTCGACTCCCTCATACACTTGCGGCGGCACGCCGAGATCGTCGAACAGGATTTCCCCCGCATGGTCGCGGCCATCGGCAAGGAACAATCCCGCCTTGAGCCCGATGAACGTAACGGTGACAGCGGCGCGCACGGCGGCGCCCATCGCCTCGCCGGTATCGGCATTCAGTCCCGAGGGGACATCGACAGCCACGACCGGCCGCCGGCACGCGTTCATCGTGTCGATCGCCGCGCGCCACTCGCCGGCGACGTCGCGCTGCAATCCGGTCCCAAGCAACGCATCGACGACGACGTCCGCCGCGCCAAGCCGCCCTGCGTCGAACGATTGAATCGGCAAGCCCGCGCGTTCGCAGCGTGCCCG
>DASWLD010000180.1:0-34880 GCA_036396275.1 Burkholderiales bacterium | reverse complement strand
AACGCTTTCTACGCGTTGATTTTGTTAATGTATCGTTCAGAACTATCGCAGCCGCTTCTCCAGCAATTCGAATTGCAGGTTCGACGCCTTCGGGATGCCGTAGCGAATATCGTTCGGAAATTCCTCGAACTTGCCGGTGCGCCGATAGCCGCGGCGCTCGTAGAATGCGATCAGTTCCTCGCGCAGCGTGATCACCAGCATCATTATTGTTGTCGCGCCCCATTCACGTTGCGCCGTCCGCTCCGCTTCTTCCATGAAGCGCTTGCCGATTCCGCGACCCTGCAGCGTCGGCTTGACCGTGAACATCCCGAGATACGCGCCGCGTTCGGAGCGCTCCAGATGCACCGAGCCGATCAATTCCTGATCCGAATAGCACAGCAAAATCATCGAATCCGGTGTCGCGATCAGCTTCGTGATTTCTTCGATATCGGTGCGCTGTCCGTCCAGAAGATCCGCCTCGGTCGTCCAGCCCTGTTTGCTCGATTCGCCGCGATAGGCCGAATTCACCAATGCGACGATCTGATCGGTATCGGCGGGAACGGCCTTACGATAAGAGAAATTCACGGACGTTTCGCTTTGGACGAGCGCGATCGTGCACGCGGTGCATGCTACCTACGCGCTTCCGCATACTGGATGCTTGCAACGACCTAGTCGAACGGATGGCGCGAGATAATCGTCTCGTCGCGCTCGGCGCCGGTGGAGATCATGTCGACGCGCGCGCCGGTGAGTTCCTCGACGCGCGCGAGATACCTTTGTGCATTTGCCGGCAGCGCGTCTTTTCTCCTAATTCCTATCGTGGATTCCTTCCACCCAGGCACGCCCTCGTATACGGGCTGACACTGCGCCATCGCCTCGGCGCCGCTCGGCGGCGTCGCGCGGCGCTCGCCGCGATAGTCATATGCCGTGCAGATGCGCACGGTTTCCATGCCGTCGAGAACGTCGAGCTTGGTGATGCAGAGGCCGCCGATGCCGTTCAATTGCACGGCCCGGCGCACCGCAACCGCGTCGAACCAGCCGCAGCGCCGGCGGCGCCCGGTGGTCGCGCCAAATTCGTTGCCGCGCAGCGACAGCAGCTCACCGTATTCGTCGTTCAGTTCCGTCGGAAACGGGCCGGCGCCGACGCGCGTGCTGTACGCCTTGGTGATGCCGAGCACGTAGCCGAGCACCCGCGGGCCGACGCCGCTGCCGAGCGCGGCGTTCGCGGCACAGGTACTGGAGGACGTGACGTACGGATACGTGCCGTGGTCGATGTCGAGAAAGGTGCCTTGCGCCCCCTCGAACAAGATCGGGTCGCCCGCGCGCAGGTGTTCCGCGAGCAGATCGCCGACATCCGCGATCATCGGCCGCAAACGCTCGGCGTACCCGAGTGCCTCGTCGAGTGTCTTGTTGAAATCGACGGCGTCCACTTTGTAATAACTCGTCAGAACAAAATTGTTGAATTCCAACACCTGCGCAAGTTTTTCGCGCAGCACGTCGGGTTCGAGAAGATCGCCGACGCGCACGGCGCGCCGCCCGACTTTATCTTCGTACGCCGGGCCGATGCCGCGGCCGGTCGTCCCGATGGCGCGCGCGCCGGAAATCCGTTCCCGCGCCTTATCGAGCGCCGAGTGATACGGCAGAATGACCGGGCACGAGTCGCTGACACGCAGCCGCGCGGCCACGTCGATACCGTTGCGTTCCAGTTCCGCCATTTCCTCGAACAGCGCCGCCGGCGACAACACCACGCCGTTTCCGATGTAGCACATGACGCCCTTGCGCAGAATGCCGGACGGGATGAGATGCAACACCGTTTTCCTTCCGGCGATTACGAGTGTGTGTCCGGCATTGTGCCCGCCCTGAAAGCGGACGACCGCGCGCGCGCGGTCGGTGAGCAGATCGACGATCTTGCCCTTGCCTTCGTCGCCCCATTGCGTGCCGACGATTACGACGTTCTTTGCCATGCTAACTCTTATGAAATTTGAAACCGCAGATGAACGCAGATAAACGCAGATAAACGCAGATAAAGAGAGATCAAAAACATCGAAAGGCCGCCTTCCAGTTATCCGCGTTCATCTGCGTTTATCTGCGGTTTCGCCTTTAGCTGGTTCAACTTGCCAGCGATCGTTCTTCTTGACCAACACGCGGTCGCAATCGAAATCCGCGGCGCCGCCGCTGTCACCCGGCAACTGGCATACCACGCGCTCACCCGCGGCGCGCAGCCGCGCGATCTCGGCGGCGAGTGCGGCGTCCGATTGCGCGGGCGCAAGGACACCGCGCACGCCGTTTGCGGGCGCTTGGCCCACCTGCAACAAGCGTCCGAGATACGCGCTGAAACCGGTGGCGGCCCGGTCGCGCCCGAACGCCCGGCCGATGCCGTCGTAGCGACCGCCTTTGGCGATAGCGCTCCCCTGTCCGGACACGAAAGCGGAAAACATGATGCCGGTGTAGTACTGATAACCGCCAAGTTCGGCCAGATCGTAATGCAGCACGGCGTCCGGGACTTGCCGTTGCACGCGCTGCGCGATCGCCTCGAGATCGTCGATGGCGAGCAGCGCGTCGGGAACGGCTCGATACAGCGCACGGGCCCGCGCGATCACGTCCCCGGCCCCGCTGAGATCGAGCAGCCCGAGAAACAGATGACGATGGTCGACGCCCACCGACCACGCCGACAGCAGCGACTCAATATCGCTGCGCGCGCGGCGCTCGACGGCATCGAGCAACTCGGTCTTCCGTTCATCCGTGAGATTCGCACGCGCCGCAAGCGCGCGAAACACACCCACGTGCGCCAAGTCAATATGCGGCGCGCGAATGCCGGTCAACGCGAGCGTCGCCAGCATCAGCGCGAGCACTTCGGCGTCGCTTTCCGGCCCCTGGTGGCCGAACAACTCGGCGCCCAACTGCAGCGGCTCGCGCGATCCGGCAAGCTCGTCGCGCCGCGCGCGCAACACCGACCCGACGTAGCACAGCCGCGTCGCGTGCGCGCGCTTCAGATAGTGCGCATCGATGCGCGCCGCTTGCGGCGTTATGTCCGCGCGCACGCCCATCAGGCGCCCGCTCAACTGATCGGTCACTTTGAATGTCTGAAGGTCCATGTCGCGGCCGACGCCGGTCAGGAGCGAATCGAGGAATTCGATCAGCGGCGGCATGACCAGGGCATAGCCCCAGCGATGGAACAAGTCGAGCACGGCGCGGCGCATCGTCTCCAGGCGACGCGCTTCGGCCGGCAGGATTTCCTCGATGCCCTCGGGGAGCAACCAGCGGTCTCGGGTCACGATTGCGCTTTTAACGATTGACGAAAAGAAGTAACAGCAGTCCGAGCAGCATGCTTGCGAGCCCGGCGACGCGCAACTGGTTGTCTGTCAATTGATGCATCGCCTCGAGGGCCCGGCGCACGGCACCGGGGCTGGCGAACGGTAACATTCCTTCGAGCACCAGAACCAACGCCAGCGCGGCCGCAAGGTCATGCCACATACCGCTACCGGCGACGGCGTTCGGCGCTGTTCGACATCGCCGCGCTAGCGCGTCGGCTTCTTCATGTACTTGAAGAAATCCGAGCTCGGATCGACGATCAGAATGTCGTCCTTCTTGTTGAAACTTTCCTTGTACGCGTTGAGGCTGCGGTACAGCGAGAAGAACTCGGGCGATTTGCCGTAGGCGGTCGCATAGATCGTGGTGGCGCGGGCGTCGCCTTCGCCGCGAAGCTTTTGGGCGTCGCGATACGCGTTCGCCAGCAGCACCTCGCGCTGACGCTCGGAGTCGGCGCGGATCTTCTCGGCGGCTTCCGCGCCTTGGGCGCGCAGTTCATTCGCAATTCGCGAGCGCTCCGCCTTCATCCGCTGAAACACGGACTGGCTGACTTCCTCGGGCAAGTCGACCCGTTGAAGCCGCACGTCCACCACCTGGATGCCGAAACGTCCCGCTTCGCTATTGGCATACTCGGTGAGGATTGACATGATTTTGGTTCGCCCCTCGGAAATGACGCTGCCGAGCGTGCGCTTGCCGAATTCATCGCGCAGACCGCTGTTGACGACTTGCTCGAGTCGCCGCCGCGCTTCGGTTTCGCTTCCGCCGACCGTGAGGAAATACTGCCGCGCGTCGAGCACGCGCCATTTCACGAACGAGTCGACAATGACGTACTTCTTCTCGCCCGTGAGAAACGGCTGCGGTTCGGCATCGAGCGTGAGGATGCGCGAATCGAAGTAGCGCGCCTCGTCGATAAACGGCGTTTTCAAGTGTAAGCCGGGTTTGTCATCGTGCCGCAGAATCTGACCGAAACGCACGACGATTACTTTCTGGCGCTCATCGACGACGTAAAACGCGGAAAGCGCGGTCACGATCAGAACCAACACGATGGCAGCGATGGCGACGAGTTTGCCTTGGCTCATGGCTGGCTCCCACGACGCGCATCGCGTCCGCGACTGGTATCCCGCAGCGGCGTCGTGCTCTCGCCATCCGTCGTCGGCGGCGGCAGCGGCGCCGCGGTTGCATCGCGCCCGGTCAGTCGGTCGATTGGCAAATACAGCAGGTTGTTGCCGCTCTTCTGATCGATGAAGATCTTGGTCGTGCTGCTCAGCACTTGCTCGATCGCTTCGATATAAAGTCGCTCGCGCGTGACCGCTGGCGCCTTGGCGTATTCGCTGAAAATCTGATTGAAGCGACGGGCGTCGCCGTCCGCGCGCGCGATCACGCTCGCCTTATACGCTTCCGCCTCCTGCAACAGCCGCGCGGCGGCGCCGCGCGCCCGCGGTATGACGTCGTTGGCATACGCTTCGGCTTCGTTCTTCAATCGCTGTTCGTCCTCGCGCGCCTTGACTGCGTCGTCGAACGCCGGCTTCACCTCTTCCGGCGGTTGCGCCTTTTGGGTCTCGACCGTGACGATGAAAATACCGGTGTTGTAGCGGTCCAGAATCTCTTGGAGCAACCTGCGCGCGTCGCGCGACACGCTCACGCGTCCTTCGGTCAAGGCGAAATCGAGCGTACTCTGACCCACGATTTCGCGTACCGCCGATTCGGTCGCCTGGCTGATCGTGCCTTCGGGATCGCGCACGTTGAACAAAAACGCCGAGGCATCCTTGATGCGGTACTGCACCGCGAACTCGATGTCGATGATGTTCTCGTCACCCGAAATCATCAACGCCTCGCGCGGCACCTTGCGCCGGCCGCCGCGCGCGTCGCTGCGGTAGCCGATCTCGATGGTCGACACCTTGTCGACGTTTACCTTTTCCACGGATTCCACCGGAAACGGCAAATGCCAATGCAGACCGGCGATAGTCGCTTCCTGGAACTTGCCGAAGCGCAACACGACGCCGCGCTCGCCCTGCTGCACGACGTAAGTGCCGCTCAGCAGCCATAGCCCGATCGCTACCAGCGCGATCAACCCGATGCCGAACGTGGAGCCGCCGCCTACCCCGCCGCCGCTACCGCCTCCGCCTCTGCCGCCGAACAGACCGGACAGCCGCCGTTGAATGTTGCGAACGATTTGATCGAGATCCGGCGAACCGGCGGCGCCGCGCCGTCGCTGACTCCAGGGATCGCGATCCTTATCTTTGTCGCCGTTACCGCCCGGCACGTTCCACGCCACGAGGGAACCTCTCTAGATCGACAGACACGAAGCTCGCATTCTAGGAGAGGCTACCGGTGGGGGCAAGGACAAGCGCCGGATGCGGCGCGAGATAATCGGTGGAAAAACCATCCTGCTGTTTGAGCCAGGCGAGTTGCGCCGGGTCGAGCGCCAGTTCGAGCAACCAACCGCCGGCGTCGAGCCGCGCCTCGCGCACCACGTCGAGTCGATCGTAAATCTTCGACCGCAGCCGACCGGCCGACGACGGCAACTGCAATGTCAGCGCCCGCCGTTGCTCGCGAAAATACCCGGCCAGCGCATCGACCAGGAAGTCCACGCCGACGCCGGTCGTCGCCGAAATCCACACTTTGGCGACCCGACCGTTGGCATCGCGTTCCACGCGCGGCGCGCGTTGCGTCAAATCGATCTTGTTATACACGAGCATGCGCGGCACCGTCGCTGCGTCGATTTCCGCGAGCACGCGGTCGACTTGCTCGACATGATCGCGTTGCTCGGGATCGTGGCTGTCGATGACATGCAGCAGCAAGTCGGCTTGCGCAACTTCTTCCAGTGTCGACTTGAACGCCGCCACCAGCGAATGCGGCAGCGCGCTGATAAAACCGACCGTATCGGCAAGTATCACCGGCACCTTGCCGGGCAGTTCCAAGCGCCGCATCGTCGGATCGAGCGTCGCGAACAATTGATCGGCGGCATACACACCGGCATCGGTGAGGCGGTTGAACAACGACGACTTGCCGGCATTGGTGTAGCCGACCATCGATACCGTCGGAATCGGCACCTTGTGGCGCGCGCGCCGGCGGCTGCGCCGCTGCACCGCGACCTGCTTCAAACGTTGATTGAGCTTCTTGATCCGGTCGCGAATCAAGCGCCGATCGACTTCGAGCTGCGTTTCGCCGGGACCGCGCAGACCGATACCGCCCTTTTGGCGCTCAAGGTGGGTCCAACCGCGCACCAACCGGCTCGCCAAGTGTTCCAACTGCGCAAGCTCGACCTGCAGCTTGCCTTCGTGCGAGCGCGCGCGCTGCGCGAAGATATCCAGTATCAGGCGCGTTCGATCCACCACCCGACAGGCGACCGCCTTTTCGAGATTACGCTCTTGCGCCGGAGACAGTTCGTGATTAACGACGATAAGATCGGCGCATTCGCCGGCGACGACATCGCGAATTTCTTCGGCTTTCCCTTTGCCGACGAAGGTCGCGGCGTCCGGCCGGTGGCGACTACCGAGAATAATCTGACAGGCGTCGGCGCCCGCGGAGCGGACCAGTTGACGAAGCTCGTCGACTTCGCCGTCGTCGGCGTGACCGGGGAAGCGCACATGAACCAATACCGCGCGCTCGCGGGATCCGCGCGCCGCCGGAACCGGGGCGGGTGGATTACTCGTTGCCGGGCCCCTTGACGTCGACCGCGTCCCCGCCGTCGAACTGGAATTTAACCGGGCGGTTCGGAACGACGGTGGAAATCGCGTGCTTGTAGATCATCTGACTGACGGAATTCTTCAACAGCACCACGAACTGGTCGAACGATTCGATCTGTCCTTGCAACTTGATGCCGTTGACGAGAAAAATCGATACCGGAACGTGCTCCTTGCGCAAAGTATTCAAGAAGGGATCTTGTAACGCTTGTCCTTTTTGTTGGCTCATGACAGTGCTCCTGTTCTTATGTTTGCCTCTCGGCTTTTCGTTTTAGGTCGGACGTTCCCCTGTCCGCTCGAAAAAACTACCGCCGCGCTTCTATGTCGATCGTAACACGCCGCACGAGCGTCGCCACTTCGTCCAAGGGTGTCTCGCCGCTTCCGTCCGCGCGCTGCAGATCCGGATATCGTCGCAACCACGTTATTTGGCGTTTCGCCAATTGCCGCGTCGCGGCGACCGATCGATCGATCATTTCAATATAGTTGATCCGCTTCGTCAAGTAAGCCCAAATCTGCCGGTACCCCACCGTCCGCAAAGATGGCGCGGATGCATCGATATCGCCCCGACGATACAAAGCTTCGACCTCATCGATCAAACCGCGTTCCAACATCTGCGCAAATCGTTCGGCGATGCGCGCGTGCAATCCCGCGCGCTCCTCGGGCCACAGGCCGATCTTATGAAAGCGATATGGTGCCGGCGTTGCGACGCGCGTCAACGCACTGGGTGGCTTACCGGTGACCGCGTGAATTTCGAGCGCCCGCTGAATGCGTTGCGCATCGTTCGCATCGATTCGTCGCGCGGACCGCGGATCGATTCTCGCCAACCGCGCATGCAGTGTCGGCCACCCTTCCCGGCGTGCTTGCTCGCCGATCCGTTGCCGAACGTCCGGCGCGGCCGGCGGCAGATGCGACAAGCCGTACTCCAATGCGCGAAAATAAAACATCGTGCCGCCGACCAGCAGCGGAATCTTTCCGGAAGCGACGATATCGCCCATTTCGCGCAAGGCATCGTCCCGAAACTGCGCGGCGGAATAGATTTCCGTCGGATCGCGAATATCGATCAACCGATGCGGCGCCCGCGCCTGTTCGGCGGCACTTGGCTTGGCGGTCCCGATATCCATGCCGCGATACACCTGCGAAGAATCGACGCTGACGATTTCGACCGGGAACATCTCATGCAGCGCGATCGCGATCGCGGTCTTGCCCGACGCCGTCGGGCCCATGAGGCAAATAGCGAACGGGCGCTGATCGTGTTCCATAAACGGAATCCGCAGATAAACGCGGATAATTACTAGATTAACGCAGATGCGGAATCATTTAAGGGAGCTCTGAATAATTCCCTCTCCCTCCGGGAGAGGGCTAGGGTGAGGGAGCAGCGCCCGAGGAATTCGCATGATTTCCCTCACCCCATCCCCTCTCCCGGAGGGAGAGGGGCAATAAATCAGAACTTCCTTAACTTATCTGCGTTCATCATATAAACGATCTGCGTCCATCTGCGGATGCAGTACCTATGCCTCCGGTCGCATATGGGGGCGAGCCGGAAACAGGCGAAGACACTTAACGTGTCTTCGCCCCGGCGGAGCGCCCGACCACGGAAGGTCGGGCTGGGGCGTATTTACGGTAAAGTGTCGCGCCATGGACGGCTAGCCCTCCGGTCGCATATGGGGAAATAGCAAAACGTCGCGAATCGACGCCGAATCGGTGAACAGCATCACCAGCCGGTCGATGCCGATACCTTCGCCCGCCGTCGGCGGCATGCCGTGTTCGAGCGCGCGAATGTAGTCGGCGTCGAAATGCATGGCTTCGAGGTCCCCTGCGTCTTTCGCCTTGACTTGCTGTCGAAAACGCTCGGCTTGGTCTTCGGCGTCGTTCAGCTCGGAGAACCCGTTGGCGATCTCGCGCCCGCCGACAAACAACTCGAAGCGGTCGGTGATGCCCGGATCGCCGTCGTTACGTCGAGCGAGCGGCGATACTTCCGTCGGAAACGCGGTAACGAACGTCGGTTTCTTCAACTCCGCCTCGACCGTTTTCTCGAACACTTCGTACTGAATCTTGCCGATGCCGTAGCCCGGCTGGATTTCGACGCCGCGACTTCGCGCGTACGCGCCCATCGCTTCCGCGGAATCGACGTCGGCCGCCGATAGCGTCGGATTGAACCGGCGAACGGCCTGCTTCAATGTCAGGCGCTCGAAGGGCGCCGATAAATCGTACACGTCGCCCTGATACGCAACGCCGCCGGTATCGAACACCTCGCGCGCCAAACCGCGCAGCATGTCCTCGGTGAGATCCATCAAATCACGATGGTCCGCATACGCCTGGTAAAACTCGAGCATCGTGAATTCGGGATTGTGCCGTGTCGACAGGCCTTCGTTTCGAAAGTTACGGTTGATTTCATACACCCGCTCGAAGCCGCCGACCACGAGACGCTTCAGGTACAGCTCCGGCGCCACGCGCAGAAACAACTGCATGTCTAGCGCGTGATGGTGCGTGGCGAACGGGCGTGCCGTGGCGCCGCCCGGAATCGCCTGCATCATTGGCGTTTCGACCTCGAGAAACCCGCGCTGATTCAGAAAGCGGCGCAGGTAATTCACGATGTCGACGCGCGCGCGAAACGTGCGCCGGGCCACGTCGTTCATGATCAAATCGAGGTAGCGCTGGCGATAGCGCGCTTCCTGATCGACCAAGCCGTGAAACTTGTCCGGCAGCGGGCGCAGCGCCTTCGTCAACAGCCGCACCGCGTCCACTTTCACGGAAAGCTCGCCGGTCTTGGTCTTGAACAGCACGCCTTGCGCGCCGAGGATGTCACCGATGTCCCAGCGCTTGAAGTCTTCGTAGACCGAGCCGAGCGCGTCGCGCTGCACGTAAAGCTGGATCTGACCGGACATGTCCTGCAAATGGCAAAAGCTCGCCTTGCCCATGATGCGCCGCGTCATCATTCGCCCCGCGACCTTCACGCGCACCGGCGCCGCGTCGAGCGCCGCCGCATCCTTTTCACCGTACTCCGCGTGCAACTCGCCCGCGACGACGTTGCGCCGAAAATCGTTCGGGAACGGATTGCCCTCGCGACGCAGCTCCGCGAGCTTCGCGCGCCGCTGGGCGATCTGTTCGTTGACGTCGGCGTGGTCGTTGTTATCGGTCATAAGACTTCTGAGTCCGCAGATAAACGCAGATTTCTAAAAGAGAGATGAACGCAAATGCGGTTGATTACCAGAAAAACCATTTGCGTGCATCTAGTAAACATCTGCGTTCATCTGCGGAGCTCGTGCTACATCCCGCTCTTCAGGCTTGCTTCGATGAACTTATCGAGCTGGCCGTTCAGCACCGCGTCCGGGTTACCGCTCTCGACGCCGGTGCGCAGATCCTTCACGCGCGATTGATCGAGCACGTACGAGCGTATCTGGTGTCCCCACTCGATATCGGTCTTGCTCGCCTCCACCTTCCGCTTTTCCGCCTCGCGGGCCTGCATCTCGCGCTCGTACAGGCGCGCTTTCAACATGGCCATCGCTTCGGCGCGGTTGCGGTGCTGCGAACGGTCGCTTTGGCACTGCACGACGATGCCGGTCGGCGTGTGCGTGATGCGCACGGCCGAATCGGTTCGATTGACGTGCTGACCGCCGGCGCCGCTCGCGCGATAGGTATCGACGCGCAAATCGGCCGGGTTGATATCGATCTCGATATTCTCGTCGACTTGCGGATAGACGAATACCGACGCGAAGGACGTATGCCGCCGGTTGCCCGCGTCGAACGGCGATTTGCGCACCAATCGGTGCACGCCCGACTCGGTGCGCAGCCAGCCGTACGCGTACGGCCCCGTGAAGCGCACCGTCGCGCCCTTGATGCCGGCAACTTCGCCTTCCGATATTCCGAGAATTTCGGTCTTGAAGCCGCGGCGTTCGCCCCACATGAGATACATCCGCAGCAGCATGTTCGCCCAGTCCTGCGCTTCGGTGCCGCCCGAGCCGGACTGGATATCCACGAAGGCGTCGTTGGCGTCCATTTCCCCCGAGAACATACGGGCGAATTCATACTCGCCCAGGCGCTCCTCCAGGCGAACGAGGTCTGCACGCACGGCGTCGACGGTTTCAGCGTCATCTTCCGCCTGCGCCAGCGCCAGCAGCTCCCGTGTCCCGGCCAGGTCGGCGGTCAATCGTTCGAAAGCCTCGACATCGCGTTCAAGCCGGGCGCGCTCCCGCCCGAGCGTCTGCGCGAGACCGCGGTCATTCCAGATATCAGGGCGTTCGAGCTCGGCGCGAACCTCCGCCAGACGCTGCGCCTTGGCGGGCAAGTCAAAGATACCCCCTGAGTGTCTCGGCGCGGTTACCGAGATCGGTGAGTTTCTGGTATAGGGGATTCAAGTCTTCCACGGTTCGGCTGACACTCGCGAGGTTTCCCGCGATTCTACACGATAATCCCGGACGACTTTTATAGGTCACCGTCCGGAAGCGCTTGCCGGTCGAACGCGTTTCGCTAAACTATTTGCCCCGCACGCCGCCCAAGGCTGTGCTTCCAACCGCGAGAGTTCGCCCATGACGCAGAAGACCGCTAAGACCGAAGACGAGTGGCGTCGCCAATTGACGCCGGAACAATACCGGGTAACCCGAAAGAAGGGCACGGAGCCGGCCTTCAGCGGCGTCTATTGGGATTGCCACGATAAGGGTGTCTATCGCTGCGTGTGTTGTGGTGCGGATCTGTTCAGCTCGGACACCAAATTCGATTCGGGTACGGGCTGGCCGAGCTTCTACGCGGCGATGGCGGCGCAGAACGTCGGCGAACAGGAAGACAATAGCTTGTTCATGCGCCGCACCGAAGTCCACTGCAATAAGTGCGGCGCGCACCTCGGACATGTGTTTCCCGACGGTCCCGATCCGACCGGCTTGCGCTACTGCATCAATTCGGCGTCGCTCGACCTCAAGAAAGAAGCGTAATGGGACATCTATTTCATCTCGCGTTCCCGGTACATGACCTGGCGGCGGCACGGCGGTTTTACGGAGACGTTCTCGGCTGCCGCGAAGGCCGATCGAGCGACACCTGGGTCGATTTCGACTTGTACGGCCATCAGATCGTCGCTCACCTTGCGCTCGATGCCGACCGCCGGGCTCGCACGCACAATCCCGTCGATGCGCATGACGTTCCAATCCCCCATTTCGGGATCATTCTTTCGATGGCGGAATGGCAGGCGTTGGCGGATCGCCTGCGCGCGGCCGGCGTAAGCTTCGAGATCGAACCTTATATTCGCTTCAAGGGGCAGGTCGGCGAACAAGCCACCATGTTCTTCAAGGACCCGAGCGGCAACGCGCTCGAGTTCAAGGCGTTTGCCGACATGAACCGGGTGTTCGCGCGCTAGCGCGGCAATCGGCTACTTTCGATACCCGCTCGGCACCAATTTTGGTTTCGGACGCGCGTGTCGCTCTTCGTCTTTGAGCGCCTGCATCATCTCTTCGCTATTTCGGAACTGCCGCTTCGCCAACGGACCGGAATGGCAGTGGTACGTTCCGTGCGCGATGTTTGCATGACATCCGTACGAATCGCGCGGGCCGTCGTGCGCCGCAACCGAAAAAGCAAACGCGAATCCGATAAGAAAAAATATTCCTCTAATAACAATCATGATCCCGCTCTCCCCACTTTCACCTTTTGCGCATGATACCGCGGATCGCGGCAACGTCCACGCGTTCCGGGAACGACCTTCTAGCGCACGTCGTTAAAATCGCGGCCTAAGTGTTTTTAAAAGCGCAACAAAAAGCGCCCGATCGCACGCGGCAAGCGGTGTCAAGACGGTTTGAACCACTGAAGTTTGTCGTGCAGCTTCACCACCTGGCCGACGATAATAAGCGTCGGCGCCTTCACGTGGCCGCGATCGACGATGTCCGGCAGCGTCGCGACGGTACCGGCGAATACTTTCTGGCTGCGCAGCGTGCCCTGCTGGATCAGCGCGGCCGGCGTGGAATCGTCGAGACCGCGGCGACGAAGCTCCTCGAAGATCGGCCGCACGCCGTGCAGCCCCATGTAAAACACCAACGTCTGATTCGGCTGCAGCAACGCCGTCCAGTTCAGATTGAGGCTGCCGTCCTTCAAATGACCCGTGGCGAACAAAACGGACTGCGCATAGTCGCGGTGCGTGAGCGGGATACCGGCGTAGGCGGCGCAACCGGCCGCGGCGGTAATTCCGGGAACGACTTCGAACGCAATATCTTCATCCAGCAGGGTCTCGATTTCTTCGCCGCCGCGGCCAAAGATGAACGGATCACCGCCCTTGAGCCGCACGACCCGCTTGCCCTCTTTCGCCAAACGAATCAGGAGCGCGTTGATGTCTTCTTGCGCCAGGGAGTGATTCGCGCGTTCCTTGCCGGCATAAATCAGTTCCGCCTCGCGCCGCACCAGTGCCAAAACTTCCGCTGAGACAAGGCGATCGTGAACCACGACATCCGCCTGTTGCATCAACCGCAGCGCGCGAAACGTAAGCAAATCCGGATCGCCGGGACCGGCGCCCACGAGGTAAACGGCGCCTCGCGGCACGGCATCGCCGTCGACGTTCTCCAAAAGGCGTTCGAGCGCGCCGCGCGCGGCGCGATCTTGGCCGGCATGAATCTGTTCCGCGATCGGCCCGTCCAACACCGATTCCCAAAAGCGGCGCCGCTGCACCGGGTGCGCGATGCGCCGTTTGACCCGATCGCGGAACTCCGCCGCCAGCGCGGCGAGACGACCGTATCCGGTCGGAATCAAGGTCTCCAACTTCGCACGGATCAGGCGCGCCAACACCGGCGCCGCGCCGCCGGTCGACACCGCGATCACGACCGGGGAGCGGTCGACAACGGACGGCATGACGAACGTGCACAGTTCGGGGCGATCCGTCACGTTGATAGGAATACCGAGCGCGCTCGCGCCCGCGTGCACTCGGCGATTGACGGCCGCGTCGTCGGTGGCGGCAAACACCAACGCGTTGCCCGTCAGCAATGCGTCGGCGTATTCACGCGCGTCGTGCGCAATGCGTCCCTCCTTCGCAAGCTGCGTCAGTGTCGGACCGAGCGTCGGCGCGACCACGCTCACTCGCGCGCCGGCCGCTAACAGCAGCCGCGCCTTGCGCGCCGCGACCTCGCCGCCACCGACGAGCAGACAGGGGCGGTCTCGCAGATTGATGAAGATCGGAAGGAAGTCCACGGCTGTTTCCGGCGAAGCGCTAGGGAAGGATAACTACACCACAAAAGGCCGTGCGCCGCGAGCCGCCACGGCAACGGAACGGCTGCGCGAAAAGACGCTTGGACGAGACCGCGGACTCGCGTTCGCCTACTTGCCGAGCTCGGCGACCATCTCCGGAACGGCTTGGAATAAATCCGCCACCAAACCGTAATCGGCCACCTGAAAAATCGGTGCATCGGCGTCCTTGTTGATCGCGACGATGACCCGACTGTCCTTCATGCCGGCCAAATGCTGGATCGCCCCGGAGATGCCCACCGCGATATAGAGCTCGGGCGCGACGATCTTACCCGTCTGACCGACCTGATAGTCGTTCGGCACGAATCCGGCGTCCACCGCCGCGCGCGAGGCGCCAAGCGCCGCGCCCAGTTTATCGGCAAGCGCGGCGACCACTTTGAAGTTCTCGGCGCTGCCGACGCCGCGTCCGCCGGAAACCACGATGCGCGCGGCGGTCAATTCCGGGCGCTCGCTCTTCGTCAACTCTTGGCCAAGCAGTTTCGCCGAGTCCACGGGCGCGGTCGCGGTAACCGGTTCCACCGATGCCGACCCGCCGCCGGCGGCAGCCGCGTCGAATCCGGTCGCGCGCACGGTAATCACCTTGATCGCGTCGCTCGATTGAACCGTCGCCATTGCGCTGCCGGCATAGATCGGCCGAACGAAGGTGTCGGCGCTTTCGACGGCGACGACGTCGGAAATCTGAGCGACGTCCAACAACGCCGCCGCGCGCGGCGACACGTTCTTGCCGAAGGTCGTCGCCGGTGCCAGCACGTGGCTGTACTCCTTGGCGATGCTCGCCACCAGCGGCGCGACGTTCTCCGGCAGCGCATCCTTATAATGCGCGGCGTCGACCGTGCGCACTTTCGCGACGCCGCCCACTTGCGCCGCCGCTTTTGCCACTTGCGCGATGTTCTCGCCCGCGACCAGAACGTGCACGTCGCCGCCCAACTGGGTCGCGGCGGTGACCGTGTTCAGCGTAGCCGCGGCGAGCCGGCCGTTGTGATGTTCCGCAATGACCAGTACCGCCATGTCAGATCACCTTCGCTTCACTGCGCAACTTCGCCACCAACTCCTTGACGTCCGCCACCTTGGCGCCGGCTTTGCGGCTTGGCGGATCCGTCACTTTCAATGTTTTCAAGCGCGGCGCGATATCCACACCCAGATCTTCCGGTCTTAGCGTTTCCATCGGCTTCTTTTTCGCTTTCATGATATTCGGCAAGGTAACGTAGCGCGGCGTGTTCAACCGCAGGTCCGCCGTGATCACCGCCGGCAATTGGAGCGAAACCGTTTCGAGTCCGCCGTCGATTTCGCGCGTGACTTCAACGTTGCCGTCCGCGAGCTTCACTTTCGAGGCAAACGTGCCTTGCGGCCAGTCGATCAAGGCGGCGAGCATTTGACCGGTTTGATTCGAATCGTCATCGATCGCTTGTTTCCCGAGAAAAACGACGCGCGGCACTTCCTTCTTCACGATCGCCGCCAAGAGTTTCGCCACGGCGAGCGGCTGCAAATCGGCGTCCGTTTGCACCAGGATCGAACGATCGGCACCCATGGCCATCGCCGAACGCAGCGTTTCCTGGCAGGCGCCGGGACCCATCGACACCGCTACCACTTCGGTCGCGCTGCCTGCTTCCTTGAGGCGCACCGCCTCTTCCACGGCGATTTCATCGAAGGGATTCATCGCCATCTTCAGGTTCGCCGTTTCCATCCCCGAACCGTCGGCCTTCACGCGCACCTTGATGTTGGAATCGACGACCCGTTTAACCGCCACCAAAATCTTCACGCGCTACCCCGCTTGTTTCTATTCGTTTCGATCGCTCGACGCACGCTCGCCGAGCGCCGGTTCACATGCCCGAGTACACCGGCCCCTCGCCGCCCTGCGGCGCGACCCACACGATGTTTTGGGTCGGGTCTTTGATATCGCAGGTCTTGCAATGCACGCAATTTGCCGCGTTGATTTGCAGACGCGGGTTGCCGCCATCCGGGTCGCGCGCGATTTCATAGACGCCGGCCGGACAATAACGGGTCTCCGGGGCGTCGTAAAGTTCGAGATTGATTTTGATCGGGACGCCCGAATCCTTGAGCGTCAGATGCGCCGGCTGATTCTCTTCGTGATGGGTGTTCGACAGGAACACCGACGACAGTCGATCGAACGTCAACACGCCGTCCGGTTTCGGGTAGTCGATCGGCGTGCACTCGGAAGCCTTCTTGAGTTTGGTGTGATCGGCCTTCAAGTGGAGTGTCCAAGGCGCGCGGCCGCGAAACACCTGCTGGTCGACGCCGAACATGAGCGTACCGAATAACATGTTCCCGCTCATCCAGGGCTTGAAGTTGCGCGCCCGATATAATTCATCGTGCATCCAGCTCGTTCGGTAGGCGGCGGGATACGCTTCCAGTTCGTCGCGGCCGCGCCCCTTTGCCAGCGCCGGCACCAGCGCCTCCGCCGCGAGCATGCCGGACTTGATCGCCGTATGCGAGCCCTTGATACGCGCGCCGTTCAGAAAACCGGCGTCGTCCCCGATCATGCAGCCGCCGGGAAAAACGAGCTTCGGCAACGCCTGAAATCCTCCCGCGGTAATCGCGCGCGCGCCGTAGCCGATGCGTCGGCCGCCTTCGAAGAAGGGTCGAATCGACGGATGCGTCTTGTAACGTTGAAACTCTTCGAACGGCGAGAGATGCGGATTCTTATAGCCGAGTCCGACCACCAGGCCGACGGCGACTTGGCGGTTTTCCATATGATAAAGAAACGAACCGCCGTAGGTGTCGTTCGACAGCGGCCAACCGGCGGTGTGCACCACGAGCCCGGGTTTGTGCCGCTCCGGCTTTACTTCCCAAAGCTCTTTGATGCCGATGCCATACACTTGCGGATCGGCACGCTCCCGCAAATTGAATCTGGCCTCGAGTTGCAAGCCCAGCTGCCCGCGGCAACCTTCGGCAAACAACGTGTACTTTGCGTGCAGTTCGACCCCGCGCTGATAAGCGTCGGTCGGTTTGCCGTCCTTACCGATACCCATATCGCTGGTCGCGACGCCCTTCACCGCGCCTTTGTCGTCGTAGAGAACCTCGGCGCCCGCGAAGCCCGCGTAGACCTCGACCCCCAGCGCTTCCGCCTGTTGGCCGAGCCAACGGCAGAGATTGCCGAGACTAATAACGTAGTTACCTTCGTTGTGGAAACACGCGGGCAGGAGAGAATTCGGCAACCGCCACGATCCACGGCGCGTGAGGAATTGGAATCGATCTTCGGTGACCGGCGTATTGAGCGGCGCGCCCCGCGCTTTCCAGTTCGGCAGAAGTTCATTCAGGCCGCGCGGATCCATGACGGCGCCCGAGAGAATGTGCGCGCCGATCTCCGAGCCCTTCTCGATGAGACATACCGACACGTCGGCACCGGTCTCGGCGGCGAGCTGCT
Organism: Burkholderiales bacterium; assembly: GCA_036396275.1. Lineage (GTDB taxonomy): Bacteria > Pseudomonadota > Gammaproteobacteria > Acidiferrobacterales > Sulfurifustaceae > JACQFZ01. The sequence continues at coordinate 17,315 of DASWLD010000180.1, read as the reverse complement.
TGACGCGAATCGCGGCGGCGAGACCCGCGGGTCCGCCCCCGACGACAACGACGTCGAATTCCATCGATTCGCGCGGGCTCGGCTCACCGCTCGCAACGGCTGACAATTTATGCCTCGCAGGAGTAAGAAGAGAGGGCGTAGTCTACCGTGGATTCAAGGCCGACCCAATTACGGAAACGACGATTCCGAATTGCGGAACGTTCGATTCCAGGTCACGCCGAGCCTCGAGCGACTGCATGTGATCGACGGCTTCGTGTTACAAATCCACATGGCAAGGATCCGAGGATACTTAACCCTTTCTACCGGTAGTTTGACCGGGGTCAATCGCTGGTCTCGACTTGCTCGGTGGCGACGCTCTTTGTCGCATTGCGCGAAATGGAATCGGCGATATCGGCTAAACTGATAAGATTCATCGTCGGTCGTTCGCTGTCCGACCGCCACGATTTTCAACAAGACGATCACGCCGGAGAATTTCCGTTAATACCGCTCTACTGAAGTACCCCGTGCCCGGATTGCCCGAACCCGGAAAGTTGCTGCAAGTCGCGGACGGCGTGCACTGGATTCGCATGCCGCTGCCGTTTGCGCTGGACCACATCAATCTTTGGCTGCTGCGCGACGGCGACGGCTGGACCCTCGTCGACACCGGGTTCGGCACCACGGCCACGAAGCGGTTGTGGGAACAAATCATCGCCGACCGCCTCGACGGTCGACCGGTAACCCGCATCATCGTCACGCACCTGCACCCCGATCACTTGGGACTCGCGGCGTGGTTGGCGGAACGCTTCGGCGTGGAGATCTGGATGACGCAGACGGAGTTCACGATGGCGCACGCGATCTGGGCGGGCCAGGGCGGCGACGTGCTGGCGCGCCTCGCACAGCTCTACCGCCGGCACGGACTACCCGAAAGCCAGGTGGCAATGATCGCCGGCTGCGCCGGAGCGTACCGTTTGGCGGTGCCCTTGTTGCCCGCAAGTTTTCGACGACTCGCCGCCGGCGACACGGTGACGATCGACGATCATCCGTGGCGCGTCATCGTCGGCCACGGCCACTCGCCGGAACACGCCGCACTCTACTGCGAGCCGCTTCGTGTCCTGATTTCCGGCGACATGGTGCTACCGAAGATCACGACCAACGTCAGCGTCGCGCCGGCCGAGCCGGACGGCGATCCGCTGCGAATGTTCCTCGACAGCTTGAAGCGCTTCGGCGCGCTTCCCGAGGATACCTTGGTGCTTCCGTCCCACGGAGCCGTCTTTCACGGTTTGCATCAGCGTCTCGCGCAGTTGCGCGAGCATCACGCGCAACGTTTCGATATCGTCCTCGGCGCGTGCGCAGAACCGCGCTCGGCGCCCGAGCTGCTGCCCTACCTTTTCAAACGGGAATTCGACGCGCATCAACTGTCCTTTGCGATGGGCGAGACAATCGCGCATCTGAACTACTTGATGCATTCCAAACGGCTCCAGCGCATCGACGAAACCGATCGCTACCGCTTCGTACGCGCCGCCGCGTGAGCAGCCGCCCCGGCGCGATCAACGATCGCTACCGGTAAAAGACGTGGTTGCCGATGCGCGCGACCGGTGTTCTATTGCGCGACCAGCTCGGCGCGATGCGGTCCGCGTGATAGTGCGTGACGCCGGCCAGCCGCGGCTCGCGTCGACCGTGATAGACTTCGGCCGCAATTTCTTGCGCACGCACCCAATCCGCGCCCCTCGGCTCGGGTCGGGTCTTGAACTCGGTCCAGGAGAACGCGCTCACGTAGCGTCCGCGCAAGACATCCCAGTTCTTGTCGTATACCACGCCGCAAACGCTGTTCGGATAGCGCCGCGAACTCACGCGGTTCATCGTCACCTCCGCCACCGCGTACCGCCCGGCCTCGGGTTCGCCGCGTGCTTCGAAGTAAACGTTCAGCGCCAGACACGCCAAATTCTGTTGATCGACCTTCTTGGCGTGAACCGCACCCATCAGAAACACGAATGCCGTCAGGATGCCAACCGCCGCCAAGATGCCGATCAAGCCGTACTTATTCGCCGTGCGCCAACGCACCCGCGCGTTTCGCCCCCATCGGGAAGCCGATGAAACAAAGCGCCGCAGTAGTCCTTGTCGATGACGTTGTCTTCTCATTTGTAAAATCCCGCCGACGGGCAAACCCGGTCTCCGCGATCCCTGCATAATTCGTGCAATCATATGTGCCGCCCGGGCTGCTCCATTTTAGACGCGGCCGAGGTGGTCACCGTCCGAATTAGATCGGCGAACTAGCGCTTTGTTTCTCTGCCGGTTTTCCTGGCAGAATGGACGGTACCCCTTATTACTATTCGAGGCTCAACCAGGAGTAATAATGAAAATAGACGCCCCATCGATGCTTGCGGAATTCAGGAACTTTGCACTGAAAGGCAATGTCATCGACCTCGCCATCGGCGTCATCATTGGCGCCGCGTTCGCCAAAATCGTCGACTCCCTCGTGAAACACATCCTCATGCCCATCATCGGCCTGTTGGTGCCGAGCCAGAGCGGCTATCTCACCTGGAAGCTCGCGATCGGTGCCAAGGAAATTCCCTACGGGCTGTTCATCGGCGAAGTCGTTAACTTCGCGATCATCGCGCTGGCGCTCTATCTCTTCATCGTCAAATTTCTCGGCTTCCTGATGCGTTCAAAGAAAGAGGAAGCGGTTGCGCCTCCGGCGCCAACCAAAGAGCAGCTCTTGCTGACGGAAATTCGCGACCTGTTGAAGGTGCGATAAACTCGATCACCGCGGCGGCGCCACCGGCGGCCTCGTCGATATCGTGATCACCGGCCGGCCGATCGACGACGCCCGCTTCCGCGCGAAAGCGCATGCACTCGCGGCCGCGCGAACGACGCTTTCATGGCGTATCGCGCAACACCGTGCCCAGTATGCCGAACATCTCGTCGATATGACTCTTTTTTAGAATCAGCGGCGGCGACAGCGCGATAATTTCGCCGGCCGCGCGCACCAGCAAACCTTTTTCGTAACAGCGCACGAAAACATCGTACGCGCGCTTCCCCGGCCCGTCGGCGCGCGGCTCGAGCTCGATGCCGGCCATGATGCCCATGTTTCGCAAGTCGACGACGTTCGGCGTCCCGCGCAAACTGTGTACCGCGTTTTCCCAATACGCGCTCATGTTCCCGGCGTTCTCAAAGATTCCTTCGTCCCGATACAGATCGAGCGTCGCCAGCCCGGCGGCGCACGCGAGCGGATGCCCCGAGTACGTGTAACCGTGATACAGCTCGATGGCGTGCTCCGGCCCGGTCATGAAGGCGTTGTAGATGCTGTTGCGTACGATCGTCGCGCCCATCGGCACGGCCGCGTTGGTCAACCCCTTGGCGACCGTCATGATGTCCGGCATCACGCCGAACGTTTCGGCCGCGAACGCCGACCCGGTGCGACCGAAGCCGGTGATGACCTCGTCGAAGATCAGCAGGATCCCATGTTTGTCGCATAGTTCACGCAGGCGCGACAAGTAGCCCTTGGGCGGAACGATAACACCGTTCGATCCCGCGATCGGCTCGACGATCACCGCGGCGATCGAACTTTCGTCGTGCAACGTCACCAGCCGTTCGAGCTCATCCGCCAAATGCGCGCCCCACGCCGGCTGACCGCGCGAGTACGCGTTGTGCGCGATATCGTGGGTGTGCGGCAAGTGATCGACCCCCGGCAAACCGAGACCGAACGCTTTGCGATTCGGCCCGACCCCGCCGACCGAGTTGCCGCCGAAATTGACGCCGTGATAGCCGCGCTCGCGCCCGATCAAGCGGACGCGCCGCCCCTCGCCGCACTGGCGATGGTAGGCAACGGCAATCTTCAGCGCCGTCTCGACCGCCTCGGAACCGGAATTGGTGAAGAACACGTGCTGCAGATCGCCGGGCATGAGCGCCGCGATCCGCGTCGCCAGCTCGAACGCTTTCGGCTGTCCCATTTGAAACGGCGGCGCGAAGTCCATCTCCGCCGCCTGCCGTTGAATCGCCTTGACGATCGGATCGCGGCAATGCCCGGCATTCACGCACCACAAACCCGCCGTTCCATCGAGAATCTTGCGGCCGTCGTGGCTGGTGTAGTGCATATCCTTCGCGGCGACCAACATTCGCGGCGCCGCCTTGAACTGGCGGTTGGCGGTAAAAGGCATCCACCAGGCCTCCAGAAGGGTTGACTCAGGGGATGCCGGGCGGTTACGAACCTGCATGAATCTACTCCTCGATGCGCGTCGATCCGCTCAGTTTCATCCTGAACCGCTGGGAAAGCAAAACCACGCCCTGCTTATTTCCCGCGCTTTCGCCGCACGCCTTTTATTCGTTGCGGCTTCGCCGGTTCCGTGGAACCTGCTTTAGGTGCTTCGCTCTTCGGCGCGCCCGCTGTCGCCGATCCGGCGGCTTTTCCCAGTCGCTCGAACATGGACGCCACGCTTACCGGCGCGCGTTCGCTCCGAAAGATCGCGGCGGCGATACTCGCGCCGAGCATACGGTACGCTTCGAACTGCGCCTCGTTGAAGAATTGGTCCGCCGTGCTTTCATGCGGAAAATCCGGGTGGCTGCGCGAGTATTCGATTACGTCCGGACCGAGATCGCTGTTCTTGCCGGCGCTCAGCAAACTGCTCTTTATATACAGCAAGTGCCCGTGTTCGACGGTTCGCTCTCCCGGCACCGGCGGATACCACACCTCACCGAGCAGCCAGTGCTTCAGCGCGCGCGGCAGTTGCGTCTTCGGATCGCAAAGCGATTCGATGTCGATATCGATCTCCACGCCGAGATCGATTCGCGCCATCCGCACCAACCACGCGAGCGACGTACAGCGGTACTGCGGATCGCATTCCGCATCCACGGCGATAATGAAGCGGCAGCGCCGCCGCAGCAGTTCGTACAATCCCAAATTCTCGAAGTGCCCGCCGTCCGACAAGTTGACGAATTGCCGATCCTCATTGGTATGTGCAAGCGCCTCGGCCAGCAGGTATTTCGGCGCAAACAGCGGACGCCGATACCGCCCCGGCACGTTCATTCGCGGATTGCCGAACCAGTACCCGAGACGCACGTTGAAGAACGTCATGACCGCGGCCAAGCCGGCATCGCGCGTCTGCAATCCCATGTTGGGCGATACCGCCGCGCCGGAAATCGCCATCGCGGTGCCGAGATAAAGTCGCGGCGGCGTCGGCGCATAATTGGTCGCGCGCGATCCGCAACCGAGCGGCGTCAGCACAAAACTGTCGCAGCGCCGGCGCTGTACGCGCAAGTCCTTGCTGCCGAAAAGGTTCACGGCGGTATTCACCAGCTGAAGCGGCGCGCCGTAACGCTCGACCGCCAATTGTGTCGCCACCAGCGGGAAATCATCCGTGCGGATGTTCCACAACGAATTCGGCGCCGGGTTGTCGCGATTGCTCGCGCCGAGAAAGCAGCGCACCAGTCGATCCCGGTAAAAACCGTGCAGCGAGAATTCGTTCGGGTCGAGAATAATGCCGGAAATAAGAAACACGACGGCGGCGATACCGAACATGGCGAGCACGTATTCGCCCGACCACAGTATCGTTGCGCCGCGATAGGCCGCGGGGATTTCGTCCAACGCCGGAATCAACAATGGCGCGGCCTTCATTAACGCCGCGGCGGCGGCGAAGCACACCAGCAGCACCAGCCCAACCGCGAAAACCGTGGGACCGATGGCGGCGACGATGCGCTTCCAATACTTGCCGAGCACTTCGCGCACCGTCGCCGTTTTTCCCAAACGCGCCGCCAAGCCGGACAGCGCCAGCCACGCGCCCGACAACCCGAGTCCGCTCCAGATCGCGCCGGCCGAAAGTTCCTCACTGAACACCGCGATTTCGGCGACCCGGCAACTAAGCAGCACAAGTCCGGCGAGCATGATCCAACCGCAGGCCATGGCCAAGCTGGTGGCAACGATACGCGTCGTCCACTCGCGCTCTTCCCGGTCCATCTGTTCGTTCAATATCGCGATGATGACGGCGGCGAGCAGCGCAAACAGCACCATTACCAGCGATGTTTCCCAAACATAATCCCAGGCGGATGCGATCGACCATGCCGTCGCACGCCAGAACAGATCGCCGATGGCCAGCGTTTCGGCCGTGCCGACCGCCGTGAAGTAGCCGTTGCTCACGGCCAATATCGCCCACGTCAACAGCACCAACGCCACGACGAAAACCAAACCGACCCACGACGGCTGCGGCCAAAAATTACGCCGCTTGCGCCAGCGCCACTCCGACACGAATCCGATGGCCCCAACCAGTAACGCACTCATAAAAGCGATGATGAGCGCGATCATCCATCCGGAACCGGCGCCATACGTATACTGCTGGATCAGAATCTGCCAGCTTTCCGGCAACGGCAGCTGCGCCGCGATCGTCGCCGGCTTGAACCATTCGCCGAAATCGCGCGGGAACGCCGGATGCGCGGTCGAGACGAACCATAGCGCCGCCGCGAGCGCGTACGCGCCGAGACCGGTGAAAATACGCAGCCGCGGTTCTTGCAGCAAACGCCGCACATTCACCGCCAGCTCTTCGCAACCCGGCGACTGTCCCCGCGTATCGTCCCGACATTTGGAATAGTAGCGACGCGCGCGAAATTCCTGAACCAAGCCGATGGCGATCTGCACGAACGCGAACGCCGCGACACCGAGACTGAGCGCCCACAAGAATCGTAGCGTCAGCAACACCAGCGCAAACGCGACCACGATTCCCGAGGCGAGCGCAAGCCAATGGATCGTCAGGTTGCGCACCAGAGTACCGATGATGCGCCACGTCCCGCCGGAGGCGAGACCCATGACTGGCGAGATGTAGTTCGAGAAATTTCGCAGGTGCGGCAGCAAATCGTCCCAGCGCGCCGGTGGCGCCTCTTTTACTTGCAGACTCTCGCCGGCCGCGGCGCGGGTCGATCGCTCCGCGTAAAGCGCCTGCCGTAAGCGCCAACCGCTGTACGCCGTACCGGTGTAACCGCCGCCGGAGACGGTCGAGAGGTAATCGACGTGCTTCGTCAGGTCCTGCCGCTCCAGAACCTCGAGCACGCCGAAGGTGAACGCCGCACTGCGTATGCCGCCGCCCGAGAGGGCGAGTCCGACCAGATCCGGTTCGTGGCAGCCGGCTGCTTTCTTGCGCGCCTCGATGAGAGCGCGCTCTTGTTCGAGAAACCGGCGGCTGGTTTCCGGCTCTTGCACCTCACCGCTCGGTGCCTGCAAGGTAAGGTCGGCGCGTTCCCGGTACAGCCGGCTAACGCGGTTGAGAATCCACTGCTTCATGCGCTGACCTCCCTCGCTTCCATGATCGATTGGACATCTCGCTGACGAAGCGACCGCGGAAAAAGCGGCGGCGGCCGCGGAACACCCCCGCGGCTAATGATGACGAGCGGCCGCGTTTATCGCAATGGCCATTGACGGCGGACGCCGCCGTGGCATCGTCCGCGCCGGAATGCGGTCACGGAGTGTCGCGATTTTCGGGCGCTGGGGAGTGAGTTCGAGCGGCAGGGGCAGCCGCGGAGCGCCGCGCCGCTCGCAGCGGGCGCCCCGACGTCGGAAACTCGATCCGGGGCGACCGCCGAGTTCGCTACGTCACCTTATAAACAACGTCGTGCTCGCGCGCGTGGTCCCTGACGCGTAAACCGACGGATTGTCCCGCGAATGCTTCGCTGACGTGCACGTGATCGAGCTCCATCGATTCGACGCGCTGCTGGAAGTCGCTGGTGTGGCCCTTGATGTGAACGGTGTCGCCTTCGCGCAGGCTGCCGCTATCGAGCTGCACGATCGCGACCCCCAAATGCGTGAAGTAGTGCGTGACGACGCCGATGCTCTGCCCCGCCGGCGGTGCGCTGGCGGCCGGTGTCGGCGCGCGCCCCGGTTGGCGTGCGACCTTTGCCGGCGCCTTTGTTGATTTCTTGGCTTTCGCCTTGACGCGCTTCTTTGCGGCGACTTTCTTTTTGGCCGCACGGCGTATCACCTTTTTGCGCGCGACTTTCTTGCTCGATTTCTTCTTCGCCGCCTTCCGCTTTGCCTTCGCTTTCTTTTTCGCAGCCATCCGTCGTTCTCCAAGTTGTACGTCAAAGGAAACATGCGCGTCCGAGCGGTCCTCGGTTGAACGCTCGCAGCCAATTTGCCTTACCGCACGACTTATTTAAGCAAAAAACGCGGAGAAGTGAACTACGGGAAAAAGCCCGACTACGCACCTGCCACCGGGCATGCCGGGGCGGCACCGAACGACCGAACACCGACTTAGCCGGCGTTCGTCTTGGGGATAAACCGCAGTGCCACCCCGTTATTGCACCAGCGCTGGCCGGTGGGCGGCGGACCGTCATCGAATACATGGCCCTGGTGACCGCCGCAGCGCACGCAGTGGTACTCGGTACGCGGGATGATCAGGAAGTAGTCCTTCTTGGTGGCGACCGCGCTGGGGATGGTGGTGAAAAAGCTCGGCCAGCCGGTTCCGCTGTCATACTTCATCGCCGATGTGAACAGCGGGAGGCTGCACCCGGCACAAACATAGACGCCCGGCCGCTTCTCGCCATTGAGCGGACTGGTTCCGGCGCGCTCGGTGCCTTCCCCGCGTAGAACTTTAAATTGCGCCTCGGTCAGGACCTTCTTCCACTCGGCCTCGGTTCGCTTGAGCGGTTCCGAATCGGCCGCCACATCGGCACCCTTGGCAAGCAATGCTTTCCAGTTCTTGCGCAGGGACTCGATTTCGGGGACGCTGCTTGCGGGTGCCGCCAAGACGCGCCATGCCGGTGCAAGTACGACCGGCACGAGCGCCATTCCTTTCAGTAGGTTTCGCCGTTTCACCACACCTCCGGTTTGAGGTATTTTTCTGACGCGTTGTTCGACAGCGTCGGCTCAGCCGCGTTCCGCCGTTCAGGCATTGTTCGCGCCTCGGCTGGCGCCGACGCGTGGTGTCGCGAAACGTTATGTGCTATGGTGAACACAGTTTGTCGGCGTGCTGTTTCAACAGACGCCTAGAGTGCCCGCTAGATTCGCTCCGCGTTCTCCTGCCGGTATTCGCAAACCGGTCGCGGACTGCCTGCCAAGGCTCAATCCCGCTACGTCGCTACACACTCCGTGCCCTCGGGTGCGGTTCGCCTTGGCTGCAACTTTAAGGAATCCAACTACATGACGTTTTCTTCTCTCGGTCTATCGGCTGAACTCTTGCGCGCTGTCGCCGATCAAGGCTACACCGTGCCCACTCCCATTCAAGCGCAAGCGATTCCGTCGATTCTCGCCGGCGACGATCTTATGGCCACCGCGCAAACCGGCACCGGTAAGACCGCGGCGTTTACCCTGCCGCTGTTGCAGCGGCTCGGCGCGTCGACGCCCGTCAAGGGCAAAGTGCGTGCGCTGGTACTGGTACCGACGCGCGAACTCGCCGCTCAAGTCGCCGAGGCCGTGCGCACCTACGGCCGGCATCTACCGTTTCGCTGCGCGCAGGTTTTCGGCGGCGTGAACATCACGCCGCAAATCCGCGAGCTGCGCAACGGCGCCGAGATCGTGGTTGCGACGCCGGGTCGGCTCATCGATCACCTGATGCGTAAGAGCGTCGACCTCTCGGCGATCGAGACCCTGGTGCTCGACGAAGCCGACCGCATGCTCGACATGGGTTTCATGCCAGCCATCGAGCGCATTTTGAAGCAGATCCCGCGCACGCGGCAGACGCTGCTATTCTCGGCCACGCTTTCCGATTCGATTCGAACACTGGCTCGCCGCTTCCTGCGCGATCCGCGCAGCATCGACGTCGCCCGGCGCAACGCGGCCGCCGAAGCGATCACGCACAGTGCCTACGCCGTCGACCAGGCGCGCAAGCGCGAATTGCTCGCGCAGCTCTTCGATACGCAGAATTGGCAGCAGGTGCTGGTGTTCACCCGCACCAAGCACGGCGCCGACCGTCTCGCGAAGCAGCTCGACAAGGGCGGCATCGAAGCGATCGCCATTCACGGCAACAAGAGCCAGAACCAGCGCATGCGCGCACTCGCGGACTTCAAGCAAATGAAGGTACGCGCCCTGGTCGCCACCGACGTCGCCGCGCGCGGCCTCGACATCGATCAGCTCCCACACGTCGTGAATTTCGACTTGCCCGCCAATCCGGAAGACTATGTTCACCGCATCGGCCGAACCGGTCGCGCCGGACAAAGCGGCGACGCAATTTCCCTGGTGGCCCCCGAGGAGCGCTCGCAGTTCGCGGCGATCAAGCGCCTGGTCAAAGTGGAAATCCCGTTGACCGCGCAGAATGGATTCGAGTCAACGCGCGCTGCCGGCACGGCCACGACTCACCAGCCGGCGGCCCACCGCGAACAACGCCGCGCCGGCGGCCGAAATGAAAAGCCGCGCCGTCACGATAGCCGTCGCGACTCGAATACACACCAGCGGCCCCACACGCATCAATCCACCGCACGGGCCGACCATCGTCCGAAAGCAGCGGACGGCAATCGTCGATCGCCAAAGGAATACGCGGTGATCGGATAGAGATTCGCTCCATCTCCCCGCTTTGAGGGTAGATGGCGGAGAGGGAGGGATTCGAACCCCCGGACCCTTGCGGGTCAACGGTTTTCAAGACCGCCGCCTTAAACCGCTCGGCCACCTCTCCGATGTTTCACCGCGCACGGTAACGCCTCCGTCCCTGGAGCGCCAACCGGCCCGCACTTCCGTGTGCGGTCGCTCAGCGGCGCGACCACACGTTAAGTGTGTTCGCGACTGCTCCGCTTCGCCCGCTCGGCCACCTCTCCGAAGTTTGGAATCTTACCGTGCTGCACCCATCCCTGGTGCAATCGCCAGTTCGTCATGGTACGTACAACAAACATACATCGTCATACTGTGCTGGCGCGAAAGTTACTTGCCAACTTCAAGCGCCGCACCGCTCGACCCGCCGCCCCTCATCCCCGGCCCTTCTCCCGAAGGGAGAAGGGCATTCGCTTTCCTCTCCCTTCGGCGATGCGCAGGGACGCTACGCTTCGTGTCCTCCGAGGGAGATCCAAAACACCTAGCCGGGCAAGTCGTACTTATTCGTATGCGCAATCAATTCGCCGCTTCGATCACCGGCCGAAACTCGGATTCGAAGTGCAACGCGACCGTCTTGCGTGCGCGCAAACGCTCCATCACCTTCGTTGTCAGACCCATCGTTTGCGCCATGTCCGCGTCCGAGACATGGCGTGGGCGGAAATTGCGGCGCTCGTGGTGGCCGTAGCGTACTACGTTCCAGAGGACCCAGATCGTTAATAGCAGCCACATGATCAGCACCGTAACGCCGTAGTTCACTAGCTGATCGGCGAACGTGCGATAGCCGCCGAGCGTGATCATGCGATCGACGAAAAGATAAACGCCGCCGAGCCAGAGCAGCAAACTGATCAACGGCATCACCAGATAGATCCACACCCCCCAAAAAAACATCGTCAGCGTCAGTTCCGCCGCGCGCCGCGTGTACACGACGATCGGGTGCTCGATAAACAAGTGCCGATGCTCGCCCGCGCGCGGGCGTACCCAAAGCAGCACGTCGCGCAGCCGCCGCGCCGGGCTGCGCCAGACGGCATAGCGCGCGCGGTTATACTGATACGCCGCGCGCGGTACCGCCACGACCGTCGTCAGCGCGTTGATGAACCAATAAATCGCCGGGTACCAGATCGCCCAAAAAAGAAAACGCAGCAGGCCGCGCCGTTCGTAAAAGCTGTCGATAATCAGGCCGACGCTGAATTGCGCGAGACAGGTGACCGCGAGAATCACGCCGGTCCACCCGGGCACCAGCGTTTCGACCGCCAACGCCGCCGGCCAGAAGCCGGCGGGCGTGAAATTGGTGCCGGCCCAACACAACACCGTGAACGCGAACGCGTAACACCAGAGCACGCTCACGCAGTACTCAACGTACACCGACCACATGCGCCTGGCGGTCCAGCGACGCACCCGCTTGAAGTGGCGAATCGCCGCGTCCATGCCGCCCTGGGCCCAGCGCAATCGCTGGCGCCAGAGCCCGCGGATGCTTTCCGGCACCAGGATCCACGTGAGCGCGCGCGGCTCGTAGCGAATGTCCCAATACTTCAACTGAAGTTTCCAACTGACGTCGATATCCTCGGTGACGGTATTCGGCGTCCAGTAATCGACGTCGTGCAGCGCGGCGCGGCGATAGCACGCGTTGACGCCGGAGACCGTGAAGATGCGGCCGAGATTGCGCTGCGTGCGCTTGACCATGCCGATGATCGCGGAATACTCGCCGATCTGGATGCGCGCGAGCAGGCTCGCGCGATTGGCCACGCGCGGATTTCCGGTCACGGCGCCCACGCGCGGTCCGTCCAGAAAATGCCGCACGATCCAAAAGAGCGCGTCGCGCGACAGCAGCGCGTCGGCGTCGATGCACATCAGAAACTCCGCCGACGCCACCATCGATCCGGCCCGCAGCGCCATGGCCTTACCGTAGTTGCGGGTAAGCGTCACCACCCGCAGGCGCTCGTGGCTCGCGGCCAGTTCGGCCAGCACCGCGGCGGTGCCGTCGGTGCTGCCGTCGTCGATCGCGATGACCTCGAGATTCGGGTACTCGTTGTCGAGCAGCTGCTCGATGGAATGCTTGAGCACCAAGTCCTCGTTGTGACAAGGAATTAAGAGAGCGACTTTCGGGTGCGCGCTCAGCGTCGGTCGCTCGACGTGCGTCTGCTCGCGGCGAATGAAAAACACCACCGCGCCCATCATCCAAAAGATCGACATGAACAACGGGTAAAAGAAGACGAAGAAGAAGACCGCTTCCATCGCTACTGGCGCGCCGGGGGAATCGTGTATTCCGCGAGCGGGCGGACGATGCGCAGGAACTCGGGATCGTTCTCCAGAAACCCATCCGGCCCGTAACCGTAGTGCATCGCGCCCGCCTCGCGCAGCGCGTTCATCGTCGCGCCGAGCGCCTCGGCGGAAACCGAGGGCGAACGCTCGAGCCTGAACAGCGTTCGCGGCCCGGCTTTCAACATGTTCGTCACGCGTTCCGCGAGTTTCGGGTGCGGCAGGTCGGCGGCCAGGTCGACGAACCTGAAGTCGAGCAGCGCGTCGGTGTCTCCCGAAACATCCGTCGTGCCGAGCTTCAGCGCCGGCTTGTAGCGCCGCAGAATTTCCGCCGTGCGCCGGAAGTCCGCGCTGTTTTCGGTACCCTCGATCACCGCACCGCTAAACCAGTTCAAACGCGCCAGATCCGCGCAAACCGCCGGATCGATGCCCGCCGGCACCTGCACGATCAAGTCGCGCAGACCCGCGCGCTGCGTCAACTGAAAAGCGACCTGGCTCAGCACGTCGGCGGCCACCGGCATCGCGTCGGTATGGAAATACGCGCGCTTGGCATCGGCGGAAAAGGGGCGCAACACCACGGCGTTCACGCGAAGTAGTTCGATGCGCTGCCCCATCCGAAAGATCAACGGCCCAAGCTCCGACGGTTTCTTGTCCGCGAACACCGCCAGGTCGACCGCGACGAAGCGCCATTGCCGCTTGCGATATTCCTCGAAAGTGAGCAGCTCGCCCATGTCCGCGAGCTTGCGGTACGTCTTGAACGTCCCGCGATTGATCCGCGGCCACGCGGCCGGCAGCGTCGGCTGCTCGTCGAGAGTGAGGTAAATGCGCAGACCGAGCGCCGACGCGATCTCCAGCGACGGCCCGTCGTACCTGCCGTACGGCCAGGTAATTCCACGCGGCGCGATGCCCAACTCCTCTTTGATACGTTTTACCGATCGCGCCAGATCGGCCCGAACGCGCTCGCGGTGCGCTTCCTCGCTTTCATAGGATTTTGTCTTGGCGTCGTACAACCTCGTTTCGGCCGACGGCAACCGCGCGCCGAACGCATTCGCCACCACGCTGCGGTGTAAATCGTCCGAATGCGACAGCACCTCGACCAGGGGGGAGCGCGCGATCGTGCGCAGTTCATCCCACGTCATGAATTTCGCCGACGTGTAATCCGGCGCCGATCGGCCGTCGATCCAGCTCGTCACCAGACTGATGACCGACGGAAAACCGTACTCGCGCAGCAACGGGAAGACGATGTCGTGGTAGCTCTTGTAGCCGTCGTCGAACGTCAGTAACACCGGCTTCGGCGGAAGCGCGTCCCCGCCCGCGTGCGCGCGCTCCAGCGCCGCCAAGCTGATCGGGTGATAACCGGCGCCGACCAGGTAGTCGAGCTGGCGCCGGAATTCGGCGGCCGTGATCGCGAAAGGGTCGCCGTTCTTGGCCGCGACGATATCGTGATACGTGAGCGCAGCAACCTGCGTTTCCGCCGGCACGCCCGCGCTGAAAAACAAAAGTGTTGCGGCAATCAACGCCCGTCGCATCAGAATCGCCTCCGATACAACACCGACAGCCGCCATTCGTCTTCGCGGGCGCCGTCGAAATACGCACGGTTGTAGCCGACCCCAATCACCAAGTTTCGGCGGTCGTCGAAATCGTAGTCTTGTTCGTACGAAACACCGTAGATGCCGTGGCTCCCGAAACCTTCTTGCTCGTAGGCCCCCGCGGACAACGACAAGGCGTCCACGTGACGCCGGAAGCGCGAATCGAAAATAAACGCCGTGCGATGCACCAGCGCCACGCTCTGATCGCTGCTCGGATTGAAGTACACGGTGTTGGCAAGGCTGTTATTCGAACGATACCACTCGACAAAGATACGGTGCTCGCGCTCCGGCAATAGCGCGTACCCATAGCCGAGCGTCGTAAAGAAGACGTTGCGTCGATTGGAGTCGCTGAACGCGTAGCGGCTCACGATACCGTTCCAGGTCCACACTTCGCGCAACCCCGCGTACGCGAGATCGACGTAGCTTCGCGTCGCTTCGATACCGGCCGCGCGTGCACGAACCGAAGTGTCTTCGGCATAGGTGTCGTGGCCGGCGGACACTCGCCAAGGATCGTACGGCTGGTACTCGACGCGCGCGTGGAAACCCTCGCGATCGTTCTGGTGCGTGTCCGCCGATACTCCCAAATCGACCAACAGCTGCACACGCGGGCGCCACCGCAGGCCGACGCCGATTCGATGCATCTCACCGGCATCGAACGCGGATGCGTCGGTGCCGGACGTCAGATAGCGCGCGTAGGCCCGCCACGGCGTCGACAACTGGACCGAACCCTCCGCCTCGGCGAGCCACTCGCGCAGATCGCGGTCCGAGTTGGCCGAAACGAAACTCGCGCGCAACTCGGGGCGGTTGTCGTAGCGACCGTCGTCCAACCGCAGGGCGACCTCCGCGAGGTTGCGCTCGTGGATCAGCGTCGGATCGTCCGGATAACGCGCGCGGCCGGCTTCGAGAAGCGCCAACGATTCGATCGGCCGTTCCTCGCGCCGCAAACAGTTCGCCATCGGCGCGGTCAAATACGGCGGGTTGCGTTCGTCGTTACGGATCGGCTCGAACCATTTCAGCGCGCCCGGGCAGTCGCCCTTCCAATGCGTGATGACCGCCAAATCGCGGCGCAGCGGGTAATCGTCCGGTACACGCCCGAGTAGTCCTGACAACGTCTGCGTCGCGATGCTGTAATCGCCGGCCCGCGCCAGCACGACCGCGCAATTCGCGACCGGTCCGATGAGATAATCGTCGAACGTCGGCCGCGCGCGAATTCGGCCGAAATAATCGAGCGCCGCGTCGCAGTCGCCCCGCCAGGCATTAATCAACACGACGTCCCGCACCAACGGATAGTCGTTGGGAAAACGCTCGAGCAGCGGAAGCAATGCCTTAAGCCCGTCGTCGTATTGGCCGGCGCGCGCGAGCTCGACGCCGCGCGTATGCTCGGCATACGTGCTTTCGATGCCGGGCGTAACGGCGCCCGCGACATCGCCGCTCGCGGCGATGGCTACGCCGAGGCCGAGACGCAAAAGTCTCTGAATCAAAACGGAACCCCCAAGATCCCTCTGTGCCGGTTTCAACGCGAGCCATGCTCGGATGCGTCGACCGGCTAAGGAAAAACGTTACATATCTGATCTACGATCCCTGCCCGTTCCACCCACCGCGGGATTGATTCGAGCGGGTTTTCGGTTCGCTTCTATTCCGGACTTTATCAGTTTGTATCGGGGCGGCGCGCATCATTTTCGTTAGATACCCCCATCGAACCAAAAAAGCCCATCGTAAAAGAAAGTGTTCTAGTCACCCAGAAGGGTCTCGACTCCCCCCATGTAAGGTCGCAGCACCTGCGGCACGGTGACGTTACCCTTGGCGTCCTGGAAATTTTCCAGGATCGCGACGACCGCTCGGCCCGCAGCGAGCCCGGAACCGTTCAATGTATGCACCAACTCCGGTTTGCCGGTTTGCGGGTTGCGCCAGCGCGCCTGCATGCGCCGCGCTTGGAAGTCCTCGAAGTTGCTGCAAGAGGCAATTTCGCGGTAGCGATTTTGCCCCGGCAGCCACACCTCGAGGTCGTACGTCTTCGCCGAGGCAAATCCAAGATCGCCGCCGCACAATGCCACGACACGATAGGCGAGACCGAGCCGCCGCAACACCGCTTCGGCGTGCGCGGTGAGTTGTTCGAGCGCGGTATAAGATTCGTCCGGCCGAACCACGTGTACCAGTTCCACCTTCTCGAACTGGTGTTGCCGAATCATCCCGCGCGTGTCTTTGCCGTGCGAACCGGCTTCGCTGCGGAAGCACGGCGTATGGCACACGTACTTCCGAGGAAGCGACTCGGCGTCGATAATTTCATCGCGCACGAGATTCGTCACCGGGACCTCGGCGGTCGGAATCAAGTAGAGGTTCTGCTCGCCCTTCAGCGCGAACAAATCTTCCTCGAACTTCGGCAGCTGACCGGTACCACGCAAACTCGCGGCGCTCACCAAGTAGGGAACGTATACCTCGGTGTAGCCGTGTTCGCGCGTATGCAAATCGAGCATGAATTGAATCAGGGCGCGTTGCAGCCGCGCGAGCGCGCCGCGCATGACCACAAAGCGCGCGCCGCTAATTTTTGCCGCGGCTTCGAAATCGAGCATGCCGAGGCCCGCGCCGACATCGACATGATCCTTGGGCGCGAAGTCGAAGTGCGGCGGCTCGCCCCAGCGCCGGATCTCTTTGTTATCACTCTCCTCGCGGCCGTCGGGAACGCTCGCGTGCGGCAGGTTAGGAAGGCCCAGAAAAAACTCGTCCTGCCTTTCGATGGCCGCGAGCGCTTGGCCAGACCGTGTCTCGAGACTCACCGCCTCGGCCATCAGCGCCGTCGCGTCTTCGCCGCTGGCCTTGGCTCGTCCGATCTTTCTCGAAAGCTCGTTTACTTTCTGCTTAACGCGCTCAGACTCGATCTGTAAGCGTTTACGCTCGTCCTCTAGCGCCTGAAATGCTGCAATGTCGAGCACGAAACCACGCCGCGCCAGGCGGCGGGCGACGTCGTCGAGTTGCGAACGAAGTAACCGCGGATC
>DASWLD010000179.1:0-6673 GCA_036396275.1 Burkholderiales bacterium | reverse complement strand
AAAGGCGCCAGTAACACCGTGAGCCGCCTGAAGGCGGCGGATTTTTTCTCCTTCCCCCTTGATGGGGGAAGGTTGGGATGGGGGTGAGACGTGAGGGTCCGTGCACACCGTTGACGCTGCACCCCCACCCTCGCCCTCCCCTTTCCAGGGGGAGGGAAATATATTTGTAGCGAGCGCCGCATAGGTCAAACCTCGGTGAGTCCCCGGGCAGAGCCGGGGGGTTTACCTTAAACTGAATTAAGCGGCAGCTCGTTTCTCCATACCGCACGGGGCTCACGCAGTCAGCGTTTCATGCGGCACTCTCGTTTGCAGAAGATCACGATGTGGTCAAAGATCGCCGCCCGTGCCGCATCGTGTCTTCGGAACCGCCAGTGCGTGCATCGCGCAATAAAGACGCCCCGTCGCAGTCGGGAAACTCCGTATCGAGTAGCGCGGCGATCGTGGGCGCGAGGTCCTCGACTTTTGTTTCATCCCTTAACTTCCATTGCTCGGCCACCGCGGCGCTGCGGACGAAAAGCGCGCAATCCCAGTTGTGGTCCCCCGGGCGTGCGCCCACGACCGGGCTTCCGGTAACGGTGCCGATCTTCGCGGAGCGGACCGCTCTGAACGGTCGATCGTGTATGGCCCACACCGCAAACAAATCCGGTAAGTCCCCGCTTCGTTCACCGTGGGTTTCATCGGCGACGCGAAATACTTCCCTGAATACCGGTTTGCCGGTGTCGACATCCACGACGTCGAGCAGATCGCGGGTGATCGCGTCGCAGGCGGCCGCGCACTCCGCACCGGGCGCGATGCACCCGGCGGGCTCGCGCCCGATCACATTCAGACGTATCGCGCCGGCACCCTCATTGTGCGGAACGGAGAAAGATCGGCGTCGGCGCATGTGGTACATGCCCTTCGCGTGGTTGACCCGTTCGCCAAGACGCCGAAGCGCGCGAAACGGTGCCCTCGTCACGATGGCGTGTGGAATGAGGTTTCTGTCCGAATCCGGCCGGCCGTCGATTCGTCGAAGAATCGTATCGAGCAGAAAGTTGCCGGAGTAATTCGGGCCCATGCCCGGCCCCGCGAATACCACCGTCGTCGTCTGCGGCCCGGTTTGTTCAAGCAAGGTTCCGAGCGCGCGGTCGACGGCGGCGTAAACGTCTTTCACCGGATCGCCGAAGCGCTCGACCCACTCGGCGTCGTGCATCGAGTGAGCCGGGTCGTGCAAGTGCCAGCACTGGTGGCCGATATCGTGCGAGTCACCGAATCCAACCGCGAACAAATCCCAGCTGTCATGTTTCAGGAGCTGCCGACAAAGCGCGGCCTTGGCGTGGGCTCGATCGATCATGGCGTCGCGGAACGCCTTATATTCCTCCGCGGTTCGCACTTTGAAAACGTCGGTTCTGCCGTCGAACGGATCCGGGCCATAGCGGTCGATCACTTCCGACATTAGGCCGGCCGGCCGGCTTCGCGGCACGCCGTAACGGCTATGCACCGTCCAGTCGACGATCTGAATTCCGTTGAGACGCTTCGAGAGCGGAGCCTTTACCATATCGATCACCGCAACGCGGCGGCCGGCTTCGCTCAGATACTCCCATACGGGCTTGCGGTCGAAATCCGTGTCTTCGACAAACGGCACGGCGGTGTACGAGCCACGGCGAAGCTGGCGGTTGAAGTAGCGCCCGTGTTTTCCCGGATTGACACCGAAAATCAGGCTCGGCCAAATCGCTCCGTCGCCGAAGCCGCGCGGTACGCTCACCGGTGCCCAAGCGCCGTCGCGACGCAAACCCTCCAGGACGGGCAGCCACCCCTGCGCGCAACCTTCGGCAAGCAGGCCGGGATCGGCCGCGTCGAGACCCACAAACAAAACCCTTGGTGATGTCACTGGAAACCCCCCATCAATATCGGCTTCGCCTTGGATACGGACAAATTTATCCGCCCTAGCGCTCTTATCTGTGCCTGCATCTTACAAACATTTCACCGGAAAGGGATAGCTGAGCGGTTGATCGGCAACCAAGCGCGTAGCATCCCACCACCGATCAGCGGGTTAGCCGCGATTGCACAAAAACGCTGGAGGTCGCCGGCCGGCGGAACAAGAACTTCGCGTCTGCCGCACCGAGTCGACTTCACGATGTGTCCTCATGTCGGCTCCCACTCCCACCGATCGTCCTTGGACGATACCGTCGACGGCCGCGTAGCGTCGTGAAAGAATCGGCGCGGCCGTCCAAGGAGTGGCTCACATGGTAATGAGTTCGAGGATTTTCCACGCGCGTTGCTGCGTCGCCGTCGCACTTGCCCTGCTCGCCTTCGCGGCGCGAGCGACGGTCGGCTTGACCGAGGTTGCCGGCGCTGACGGCGACAACCCGGTCACGGTTTTCTATCCTTCGAGCGGCCAAGCGCAAACCTTGACGCGCGGGCCGTTCAAGCTCGATGTCGCCTTTCAAGGCGCGCCCACACGCGGCAATGGGCGGTTGGTCGTCGTCTCGCACGGTTCCGGCGGCAATGCATGGGTCCATTCCGACCTGGCGCGCACCTTGGTCGAACAGGGGTTCGTCGTCGCCCTGCCCCTGCACAAGGGCGACAACTTCAACGACCCGGGCGAGCCCGGTCCCCCGAGCTGGAGGCACCGGCCGGTCGAAGTGACGCATGCGATCGACGCCGTCGGGCGTGATCCGCGTTTCGCGCCGCTGCTCGCGCTCGACAAGGTCGGGATGTACGGAATGTCCGCCGGCGGGCACACCGCGCTGACACTGGCGGGCGGGCGCTGGTCGCCGGCAATAATGAAGGCACATTGCGAGGCGCACATCGCGGAGGATTTCAACAGCTGCGTCGGTCTGGCTTCACGCCTGAGCGGCGGAATCTTCGACGGAATGAAGAAGACGATTGCGCTGTGGGCGATTCGCTATCGACTCAAAGACACGACGTCGTACAGCCACAACGACCCGCGCATCGCCGCCGTCGTCGCCGGCGTGCCGTATGCCGCCGACTTCGATATGACCTCGTTCGAGAAACCGCGCGTGCCGCTGGCGCTCGTGACGGCGCCTAAGGACATTTGGCTGGTTCCGCGCTTTCATAGCGAAAAGGTTCTTAAGGCATGCACGCCGTGTGTGCATCTCGCCGACATCCCGAACGGCGGACACGGCGCGCTACTCTCACCGTACCCGCCGGTAAGCGGTCTTCTCGCCGAGTTGATGGGCGACCCGCCCGGCTTCGACCGCGCCGTACTACCCGAGGTGGATCGCAAGATCGCGGCGTTCTTCCGCGAGCGGTTGCTCCCCTAAAAGGACATTGGGCTCCGGCCTTTCCAACAACGTGACTTTTCCCGCCAACCCGTGCCCCTGCCGTGTTCGCTAGCGGCACTCGCTGAACTCACCGGAAGGAACCATGCTGAGCGACTTTCTGAAATTGATACCGGCAACGATCTCGACCTGGTGGCTGGCGCCGATTTTGGGGATCGTGTTCGGCGGCTGGCTGTTCTGGCGCCGGCAAAAAGAACTGGCACGCGAACTGGAAACAGGCAAGGAAAAGGTCGCCAACCTGCAAGCGGAGCTCGATCAGCAGAAGAAATCCAACGAGTTGCTGCACAAAGGGATGTTCGATATTCAGCAGCACAAGGCGCAACTCGATACGCTGCTGGCCGACGCCCGCAGCCTGCTGCGCGCGACCGCCGACTCCATCGTCATTCGCAGTCCCTACGCCGAGGACGCGCTGGTATTTTTGATGGTGCATGGACCCGCCGCGCACCGCATCGCCAAAATGCAGATCGCGCTGCACGGCAGCCAGGCGGGCAATGTTTTTGTATCGCGCCAGACCTCGATCTATTCGGCCCAAGCGGCCGACAAGACGCATGAGAAACGCGTCGACACCAAATCGGGATACCAGTCCCGAAACATTCTGACCAAGCCGCTGCTGAAGTTCGGCGCCGAGGCGGTCGGCGTCGTTCAATTTCTCAACGAAGACGACAGCGCGCCGTTCACGCCGGCCGACGAAGCCAGGATCGAACCGATCTGCGTCAAGCTGGCGCTCGCGGTTTCGCACCTGATCGCCGATCCCGCGCGCCTGATTCAGTTGGGCGTCGTGCTCGACCCGCACATCAACAAAGCGACCATTCTTTTTTCCGACATCACCAACTCCGATCTGCTGTTTCAAAAGCTGCCGGTGGCGGATGCCACGGCCCTGATCGACGAATACTTGGAACGACTCGGCGCTATCGGCGTCACGCACGGCGCGCGCGTCGATAAGTACGTGGGCGATGGGATGATGCTCAGCTTCGAAACAGCCGGGCCGGGCAACGCGCGCCAGGCGCTGCACGCCGCGATCGCCATGCAGCGGGAATTCAAGGCAATCGCCGAGGAATGGCAGCGCGTCGGCTACAAATTGGACGCCCTCGGCCACCGCATCGGCATCGCCAGCGGGCCGGTCTACGGCCGCCGCATGGGTTACGGCGCGAGCAGCGCGTTCACGATCATGGGCGCGCCGGTCAACCTCGCCGCGCACTTGTGCGATTACGCGCGCGACGCGAAGTATCACATCCTGTTATGCAACACGACCGAAGAAGCCGCGCGCAACCACCTCCCCGCCGGCTATCAACTGAAGCCGTTCGCCGTGCCGAAAACGGCGGCGTATGAGGTGCGGCAGGAAGGTGTTTAGAGCTTGTCTCACGCAGTAACGGGCAGGAGCGTGTGTGCACGCAAATGCGCCGCAGTCACCTCATCCATGACTTGGACATTGGGTGCAGCAGGAACAGGTGGCGTGAGTGAGTTGCTTCTAGAGTTTTTGTAGAAGAAATAAATCTGTCACCTTCTTCTTGTCACCTTTTTCTACGCGGTTTCTGTCGCGAGCGTTTGACATCCCTTTCATGAGAAGTTCGCGCGCAAGCGCAGCTCAACATTATTTTTTCGAATCCGCGGTGTGACGCTCGACTTGTTGCATCCGATTCTGTGCCCGACACGTATAGCGATGCTGAAAGACTTGCAGACGACGGCATCGATGGCGCGAAGACGACGCGCTCGAACGTTTACCCTCGCGGCTTGTGTGCCGCCGCGCCGTTCGACGCTTGAAATTCGCCGACCCACGGTGAAAGGAAACTGGAAGTCGTTCGACTAACGTAACGTTAGCTAACACGAACCGTTTAACCAATTTAACAGGAGACAGTTTCAATGCGTAAGCTTTCATATGTCATTCCGGTGGCGCTCGCTTCGTTCTTGAGCGCCGGCTCGGCATTCGCCGGGTTCGTAATCAACAATGATGGGACCAGCATGTGGGACGCCAAGGCACCGGCGCGAGGCTGCGTGCATGTGGCGGCGCCCGATAGCGCTCCGACGATCGCGAATGACGGTACCGTCATCGGCAACGGGATAGCGTCGAAGCGGACCTGCGTGAACGGGCCCGACTACAAGAACATGACCAGCGAGCAGTTCAACGAGTTGGTCAGGACTCTTTCGAGCTAAGATCGCGCAGTGCAAACGCGGGGCTCTAGCGGTTTCGGAGCCCCGTTTGCGCTTGGCGGAACGTTCTGTAGAAGATTCGGGGTCAAGGCGATTCGGGGTCAATCATGCGGATGCGGAGTCACGGATTCGGGGTCAGATCTTGCCCCGGGTCACGGATTCGGGGTCAGGTCACGGATTCGGGGTCAGATCTTGCCCCGTGCATCCCGCTCGTCCTGCTCCCGGTTCACGATCCGACTAACCGTTGAATAGTGTAACCCCACCGCGCGGCCGATCTCGGACAAGCTGTAGCCATGCGCCACATGCGCTTGGCGAATGATCCGGTTGCGATGGCGCTGGTTGCCCACTACGTTTTTGCGGAAAAGCTTTGTTAGTGCCGGGCGGTCGGCAAAGCGTTGCCGGCGGGGAATTTCCTTGATGCGCTGCCGCTCCCGCAGGCCGGGCGCGAGCCGCTCGACAAACGCTTCGCCACCGAGCAGCACCTGCCCCCGCAACTTCTCCCAGGGCGATGTTTCGTTGATCCCGTCCGCCACGAAGGTTTGGTACCGACGCTGCGCCGCCGCGCGTTGCTGGCCGAACAGCGCGAGCAGCCGATCGCGCGCGAGGCAAGCCGGTACCGGGCCAAGTCCAGCGGTAGCCCGATAGCTCGACCAGCGATAGGTCCCAGGCTTGCGGGTAAGCTTGGCGCGGACCGGGTTTAACACCACGTAGCGGCAGAGCTCCAGAAGGTAGCTGTCGCGGTCAACCAAAATGGCCTTGAAGCGGCCCTGCAGCACGTGGCCGACTTTGCCATGGCGGCGATTGAAGGCTTGGGTGTAGACCCCGTTCAGTTGGCGCATCGCCTTCGAGAGGTTGGCTTCGGGAGTTTCCAGCAGCAGGTGGTAGTGATTGTCCATCAGGCAATAGGCGTAGAGCCGCAACTGAAATCGGGAGACGACCCGATCGAGTACGGACAGAAACAAGCGCCGATCGGCATCGTCGCGAACTATGTCCGACCGGGCATTACCCCGGGCGGTGACATGATAGAGGGCGCCGCGGAACTCGATGCGCAGGGGTCTTGCCATTGAGGCAGACTAGCGCCGGGGGACGCACAGGACAAGATCTTGTATCTGTAGTTAGTGATAGTTTACGCATGATCGCGCACGCGATCTTGGTGCGACAGCACGCAAAGACTTAGGGCTTCGAGCCCGTGGGTCAGCTGGTGCGTCGCGCCAATTCTCTCGAGAGTCCGAACAGTTGCCGGG